>JBDGQM010000158.1:0-14303 GCA_042219065.1 Salinibacter sp.
TCGGTACGTCCGCCCCAGACGCCCGTAGATCTTTCTGCTCCTCGTGGCGGGCAGCTATCGTTCACGGGCCCACTCGCGGAGGAGGTCCCGGTCGACCTTCATCGACCCTTCGACCGCCGTCGCCGGCAACTCATACACCGCGTCCGGATGCTTGAAGCGCGGCAATGTGGCTGCGAGAGAAGCCCGCCAATCCCCTGGGCTTCCTTCAGTCTGTGCGCGGACGAAGGCCACCGGCCGACGGCCGTACTCGGCGTCCGGCACCGGCACCACGACGGCCCGATCGATGCCCTCGACCCGTTCGAGCGCCGTCTCAATCTCTTCCGGCTGAATGTTTTCGCCCCCGGACACGAACTGCCGGTCGGTACGGCCCTCCACGTGGAGGCGGCCCTGCGCATCGATGCGTCCGAGGTCTCCGGTACGGAACCAGCCGTTCGCCCGGGGATCTCGGAGACCGTCGTCCTCGAAAACGCCCACACAGAGGGGGCGGCCCGACACGAGAATTTCGCCGGTCTCGTCGATGCGCACGCGGCGGTGCGGGAGGCGGCGGCCGGCCGTGCGCAGGGCATCGAGCGGGGCGCCGGGCGGCGTCGTGGTGATCTGGGAGGCCATCTCCGTGGAGCCGTAGCTGGTGTGGAGGGGCCAACCTCGGGCGGAGCCTCGTCGCAGGAGCGCATCGGGCAGAGGCCCCCCGCCCAGAAGCACGCCGCGCACCCGCGGCGGCAAGGCCTCTCGGGCCTCCAGCAGGCGACGAAGCTGGGTCGCCACGAGCGAGAGGTGCGTGGCCCCGGTTGCCTCCAGCGACGCCGAGAGCGACGCGTCCGCCCCCGGCACCGCGACCGCCGCCCCGGCCAGCGCGCACCGCACGAGGATGGCCAGTCCGCCGACGTGGTAGAGCGGGAGCGAGAGCAGCCAGCGGTCGCCGGGGCGAAGGGGCAGGTTGGCGTTCGAGCCCTTGGCACTGTACAGGTGGTTCGCCCACGAGTGGAGCACCCCCTTCGGGGTCCCCGTGCTCCCCGACGTGTAGACGAGTGTCGCTCGGCGCTGGATGGGCTGTTCGCCGGGGTTGGGAATCCCGTCTCCTCCCTCCCTTCGCACGATCTGATCGGGAGAGACCGCCTCTGCGCCGGTCTCCGCCCCGAGCAGCGCGCCCTCCCGGGTCACCAGGCGCCCGATGCCTCGTCGCCGCACCGTCGCCCGGACCTTCGCGGGCGGCCACCGGGTGCTGAGCGGCACGGCCACGCGCCCGGTCCGCCACAGCGCCCACAGCAGTAGCACGACGTCCGCCCCGCGACGCAGTCGAAGCGCGACGGCCTCTCCCGGATCGTCGCCGCGGTCTCGCAGCCGCGCCGCGGTTGCCGCCACCGCCGCGTCGAGCTCCGCGTAGGTCCATCGGCGGGCGGGCGTCCAGAGCGCCAGCGCGTCGGGCCGCGCCCGGGCATGGCAGTGGATGGGACACACGGCAGAGGAATCAGCAGGCATGGGAGACCTCAGGCCGAGAAGGAATCGACGCGAGTGATCTGGTCGTCGTCGACGGCAACCGGGCCGTCTGTGACGGACGAGACGTCGACAGACGGGCCGTCGAGGGGAAGACGCGGCGTGATTACGTCCGCCGCAAGACGGTCGTAGGTGGACAGGCCCACGGGCGCATCCGGTCCCGCGGCCGCAAGCGCGACCAGCATCCGGAGGCCGACGCCCGACTCGTACGCGGCGCTGAGCACGGGCGTCACGTCGTTTTCCCGGGCCGCGTGGCGCCACCGCAGGGGGGCTCGGAGGCCGCCGAGAAGGGTCGGCTTCAGAACGACGGCCGCTACGGGCGCGCCGTCACGGAGCACCGAGGCATCCTCTTCGCGGGTCGTTTCGTCGAGTGCAATCGGGAGATCGGTGCGTGCCGCGAGCTCCGGAAGGCGCGCGGGGGCCGTCAACGGCTCCTCGACGTACGCCATTCCGAGATCCTGGGTCGCCTCCGCAAACGCCACCGCCTGCCCCAGCGACCACGCCCGGTTGGCGTCCGCCCGGAGGGCAGTATCGTCCCCGAGGGCCTCGCGGATCGCCCGGAGCCTCCGCACGTCCTCCTCGACAGACGCCCGCCCCACCTTCACCTTCACGGCCGGGTAGCCGTGCTCGCGGAGACGGGCCGCCTGCGCCGAGCCCTCATTCTCAGGATCCGTGATCAGGGCATTGAGCGACACCGACGCCCGCGGGGTCCCGAGCACAGCCGCGGGCGACGTTGTGCGGGCCGCCGCAAGGAGCTCCACGAGGGCGCTCTCCGTGGCAAACTGCAGCGAGGCCGGACAATCGGTCCCCGCAGGAAGCGCGCCCAGCAATGAATTGAGATCGTCGTCGGACTCGGGAACGTGCGTCCCGGTCCATTCCGGCGCCGCAGTGCGTGCCTGCGCCACGACCTCGTCCAGCGTCGCTGCGCTGAAGCCCGGCAGGGGCGCCGCGTCGCCCCATCCGACCGCGCCCTGCTCCGTGTCGAGCCGCACGAGCAGCCCGCGTCGATGCGAATGCGTCTCGCCTCCCAGCGGCAGGGGCGTCGTGAGGGGAAGGTCGTACCGGTAGAGGGTGACGGTCGAGACGACCACAGGCACGCGGGAGGGTCAGAGGTTCCAGCCGACGGTGAACAGAATCGCCCAGAGCAGCAGGATCCGCCCGGTCGCCCCGAGCAGCGGATTGAGCTGTTCCGGGTCCGTGGTGGCGGCCATCCTGCGGGTCGAGCGCACCGCGAGGGGGAGGAGCAGGAGGGGCGCCGCCGCCCACAGGTGCGCCTCCGTGCCCACGAGGCCGAACGCGAGCACCTTCGCCACCAGCAGGGCGCCGATCACGCAGGTGCCGTACGCGACGATCCCGAAGCGGCGCCCGAAGCGCACCACGAGCGTCCGCTTGTCCGCCGCCCGGTCCTCGGCCACGTCGCGCACGTTGTTCACCAGCAGGATGCCGATCGACAGCAGGCCCGGGCCGGTGCCGGCCACAAGCACCTCCAGCGGCAGCGAGAGGGCCTGCACGTAGTACGTGCCGCCCACCGCTACCGGGCCGAAGAAGACGAACACAAAGAGGTCGGCCAGTCCCAGTGCCGCGAGCGAATACCGCCCAGCGGTGTACCAGATGGCCGCGCCGATGGACGCAATGCCCACGACGAGAATGGGCCACCCGCCGCGGTAGATGAGGTACAGTCCACTGACGACGGCCAGGCCGAAGACAAAAATGGTGGCCCGCCGCATGGTCTCCGGCGCCACCAGACCGGCCTGCGTCACCCGGAGCGGCCCCACCCGGTCTTCGGTGTCGGCCCCCTGCACGTAGTCGGCGTAGTCGTTGTGGTAGTTGACCCCGATCTGGATGAGCACCGCGCCGAGGAGCGCGAGCACGGCCGAGAGGGGATGCCACACGCCCGACTCTACGGCCATCCCCGTTCCCACCAGCACGGGCGCCACGGCCGCACCGAGGGTCTTGGGCCGCGCGGCCCAGATCCAGACGCGCAGTCGATCGGTGCCGGAGAGTGTGGTGTGCTCCTCCATGCGCAGGCGTCGTCGGTGTCGAACAGCGAAGGCGGAAAAATTAGGCCGTATCCGCGAGGAACGAGCCGAGCGCGTCCAGGAAGGCCGAGGGGCGCTCGGCGTGGACGTTGTGGCCCGCTTCCGGAATAACAACGCGCCGGGCCGGGTCGATCCGGGTCGCGGCCTCGTCCGTGATCGCCACGTACTTGTCGTCGAGCGCCCCCGCAAGGATCAGCGTCGGGCCGTCGAGCGTGTCGAGCCGGTCCCAGAACGATGCCTGCCGTCCCGGACTCATCCCCCGCAGCGCCCGGGCCAGTTCTCGGGAATCGTTCTCGCTTCGCGTCCGCACCATCTCGTCAACGAGCTCGTGACGAGCGAGGGACGCAAAGAGCGGCTGCCGGTACCAGTCCGCGAGGAAGGCATCCAGGTCCGTCTCGATCCGATCCGCCCGGGCCGCGTCCACCGCCCGACGCTCCGCCCGTTCTGCCTCTGCGCGGAGCCCCGGCGACGCCGATTCGAGCACGAGGCGCTCCACGCGTTCCGGATGGCGGAGGGCCAGCGAGAGCGCCACGCGGCCGCCCATCGAGTAGCCGACGAGCGTGCAGGCCGGGATCTCTTCCGCGTCGAGGACGTCGACCACGGCCTCGGTCGCCCCCGCCACCGAGTAGGCGTCGTCGGCCCGGTCGAGCGACCGGCCATGCCCCGGCAGGTCCACCGTCAGGCAGTGCACGTCGTCCGACAGGACCTCGACAACGGATGCCCAGTCCGCCGATGCGCCCATGAATCCGTGCAGGAAGCAGAGGGTCGGGGCCTCCGATGGGCCATGGGCTTTCCGATGAAGCATGCGAGCCATATCGAGCCGTGCAGAAATTCCTGAAGATAAGGCCTCTGGGTCTGGGCGTTTGGGAGTGTGTGGGTGTGGGAGAACGAACGCCCGGGTCTGTACAATGCCCATACTCCCACACTCAGCCCCGTTCCGCCAGAGCATTCTCGGTCGAGGTGGGCGCATCCCGTTGAAGAAGTTCCTCACGCATCGGTAAGCGGATTGGACGAATGCGCGCCGTGGACGTGCGCTGTGGCAATTGAGACCGACGGTCCGTACGTTGACGCGTGTACCGACGGTTCCGCGCACGCGCCCAACATTACCCATGCGTTCCCGCCGCACATTTCTTCGCCAGCTCAGCACGGCCCTCGCCGCGGCCCCCTTCCTCTCCACTCTTGACGCCTGGGCCTCCCCGATGGACGGGTTCGAATCGCTCCGCAACGGCGTGGGCCTCTTTACCCAGCGCGGCGGCACCATCGGGTGGCTCCTCACCGATGACGGCATCGTGGTCGTCGACACACAGTACCCGGAGTCGGCCCCCGCCTGCTGGAGCGGGCTCCGCGACCGCTCCGAGTCGCCTCTCTCGATGGTCATCAACACGCACCACCACGGCGACCATGTAGGCGGCAACGGCGTGTTTGCCGAGCACACCGACCGCCTCGTCGCCCACGCCAATGTCCCGGACCTGATGCGCGCCGGCGCGGACGAGACGGACCCGAAAACCTATCCGACCGAGACGTTCGAGGACACGTGGTCCGAGACCGTCGGCGACGAAACAGTTGCGCTCCGCTACCGCGGCCCGGCCCACACCGGCGGCGATGCGATCGTCGTCTTCGAAACCGCGAACGTCGTGCACGTGGGCGACCTCGTTTTCAACCGGGCGTACCCGTTCATCGACGTGGGGGGCGGAGCTGACTCCAAAAACTGGATCGCGAGCCTCGAAACGATTCACGACGCGCTCGACGACGACACCATCGTGATCCACGGCCACGGCAATCCCGAGTTCGGCGTCACGGGCGGACGCGAGGACCTGCTGGTGATGCGCGACTTCCTCGCCGCGCTCAACGAGTACGTCACGCAGCAGCGCCAGGCCGGGGCGTCCCTGAAGGAGATGAAGCAGACGAGCGTCCTGGACGGCTTCGAGGCGTTCGACTTCGACTGGGCGCTCTCCCTGGACGACTGCATCGAGGCCGTCTACCGGGAGCGGACGGAGGGGGGATGCTGTGTCGAATACAGCGTACCGGGTCGACCATAAACTGAACCCGGCAGACGGAAGATGCCCCCCCATAACCCCATAACGTTCAACGTTTTAACGTTAAACGTTTGACGTCCCGACGATTCCTAACGGCTCGGAGCCGAGACCGCGAAATTGTCGAGTTGACCTCGAACAGATGAGGGAAGCGCCCGCTCCTCTCGTCAGAGATTTCCCCGCTTCATTTCTTGAACCGCATAGTCGCACGCACGGGCCGTGAGGGCCATGTACGTGATGGACGGATTTTGACAGGCAGAGCTCGTCATACACGAGCCGTCCGTCACGAACAGGTTCGGGATGTCGTGGGCCTGGTTCCACTTGTTGAGCACAGAGGTGTCCGGATCGCGCCCCATCCGGGCCGTGCCCATTTCGTGGATGCAGAGCCCGGGGGCGGCATCTTCGTTGTTGTACGGCTCCACGTCGACACAGCCGGCCGCCTCCAGCGTCCGGGCCAGCTCGGTAGCCATGTCCTCCCGCATCTTCCGCTCGTTCTCCCCGAAGGTGCAGTGGATTCGGAGTTGCGGGATGCCCCACGCGTCGGTCTTCTCGTCGTCGAGCTCCACGTAGTTGTCCTCGCGGGGAAGCATTTCTCCCCAGCCCCCCACACCCATTTCCCAGGGGCCGGGATCGCGGAGTTGATGCTTGAAGTCGGCCCCAAACCCCTCCTTCCCGATGCCGCGGCTCCAGCCGGGTCGGCTCGCTCCCCCCTGACACCCGTACCCGCGAAGGAAGTCCACGTCCGGGTCGGGTCGATCCCCGAGGTTGCGGAAGCGGGGAATATAGGTGCCGTTTGGACGATGCCCGTGGTAATACTTGTCCTCCAGTCCCTTCACCGTGCCACTGGCGCCCGCCTGGAACGCATGGTCCATGAGATAATGGCCGAGCGCGCCACTTGAGTTGGCCAGCCCATTCGGAAACCGGGACGTCGCCGAGTTCAGCAGGATCTGCGTGGACCCGAGCGTCGACGCACACAGGAAGACGATGCGTCCGTCGTACTCGCGCGCCTCCTTCGTCTCGCGGTCAATCACGCGGACCCCGGTGGCCCGTTCCCGCTCGTGGTCGTACTTGACGCTGTGAACGATGCTGTCGCATTCGAGCGTCAGGTTCCCCGTGGCGCGGGCGTCGGGGAGCGTAGCACTCAGGCTCGAAAAGTAGGCCCCGGCGGTGCACCCGCGCTGGCAGGGACCGCAGTAGTGACAGGCCTGGCGGCCGTTGTGCTGCTCAGTGAGCACGGCGGCCCGGCCGATGGTCATCATCCGGTCGTCGTAGGCATTTTCGATCCCGGCCTTTACCTGCTTCTCAGCAACATTCATCTCCATCGGCGGCAGGAACGGCCCGTCCGGCAGGTGGGGCAGCCCTTCCTTCCGTCCACTGATGCCCACGTACTCCTCGACGTAGTCGTACCAGGGCGCAATATCTGCGTACCGGATGGGCCAGTCGACCCCGATGCCGTCCCGCGCGTTCGCCGTGAAGTCGAGGTCGCTCCACCGGTAGCACTGGCGTCCCCACGTCAGAGACCGCCCGCCGAGGTGGTACCCCCGGATCCAGGTGAAGGGCTCTTCCTGGACGTATGGATTCTTCTTGTCGTTGACGAAGAAGTGCTCGGTGTCCGGGCCAAACGCGTAGCACTTGCGCTGGATGTCGTACTCCTTGGCGTAGCGCTGCTCGTCGTTTTGGCCCCGGTGCTCGAATTCCCAGGACGGCTTGTGCTCCGTCACGTAGTCGGCACCATGCTCCACGTGGGGGCCCCGTTCCAGAACCAGGGTGTTGAGTCCCTTCTCCGTCAGTTCTTTGGCGGCCCATCCCCCGGTGATGCCGGACCCAACGACGATCGCGTCGTAGGTTTCGCGTTGAGGAGCGATATTGGGAGCGTCAGCCATCAGCGGTGAAAGCGGATCAGTGCAAAAAAAGGCGACTCGAGAGTTCCGGGCAGTCCCAGTGACGATTCGCTATGAACCAGCCCCCGACCAGGTGCGCCCAATTTCCTCGTACGGCACGTCGCCGTCGTAGTAGCCGGGCACGACGTTGGTCTTGAGCTCCTCGGTAGCGCCGATCTCGGAGGTGTAGTACCCCACGACGACGAGCTCCTTCAGCATCCGGAAAAACGGGGGATTCTCGGAATCGGGCTCCGGCGCGTCGGCCCCGAAGGTTTCATCGTCCAGCTCCCCCACCAGCGCCAGCTGCTGCTCGGACGTGCAGTCCACGAAGGGCGCCCCGTAGGTCTTCTCGCAGCGGGCGTTGACGTCGTCGAGGCCGGACAGAAACCGATCCCGGTCCTCAGGAAGATAGCTCTCGCCCACCAGGGCGTCGATAAAGCGATTGACGTTGGCGGCGCTCGCGCCCGGCGTGTCCGTCGTGGGAATGATGATCTCGGCGATGGTATCGACCATCTGGTTTTGCTCCGCCGTCAGCGTCTGCGGGGACCAGTCGGTCCCCGTTCCGCGCTCGCATCCGCTCAGCACCCCGGCGACGGTGGGCGCCGATACGACTCCGCCGAGAAGAACCCCCACCCGGCGAAGGGCCTCGCGGCGGGAGATGTCGTTTGTTTTTCTGGCCATTTCTGGAATACGCGTCCTGTGAAAGAGATTTCGGGTAATGAAAGACCACTCCTCAATGCTTTCTTCATGCCGCTGGATTTAACCTCACGAGTGAAGACGTGGTTTCAATGACTTCAGGAGCGAGATTTCTGCTTCTGGGACAGGTATCCTGTAGGAGATGAAGCACTGAAGCGATTCACTGTCGCAACACCATGAAGACGGAATGGTTGACCTCCCTCACCCGCAGATGGGGCGCAGCGGCAGACGCCCGGCGCTCGGACGGGTGCAGTGCCCCCCACGAGTACCCGAAAATGCCTCTTGACCTCCGCGTTTCCAAGAATTGATTTCTCTGTACACATGCAACGCCGATCCTTTATGAAATGGCTGTCGGCCGGGGCCGGAGCCCTGGCTACCGGGACCCTGCATCGGGCCCAGGCCGACGGTTCCGGGGGCACTGCCTCCAACGCACCCATCAAACACTCGGCCTCCAAGTGGTGCTACTCCGATTTTTCGGTCGACGAGCTCGCCGACGCCGGCGCAGAGATGGGGCTGCACTCCGTCGAGCTCCTCGATCCGGAGGACTGGCCCGCCGCGAAGAAGCACGGGCTGACCTGCGCGATGTCCAATGCTCCGAAGATGGATGCGTACGGCATCGAGAAGGGCTGGAACAACCCGGAGAACCACGATACGCTCATTTCGCTCTACGAAACGCGCATTCCGAAGGTCGCGGAGGCCGGGCTGCCCAACCTCATTTGCTTCTCCGGCAACCGAAACGGCCGGTCCGACGAGCAGGGCCTCCAGAACTGCGTCGCGGGGCTCGAGCAGATTGTGCCGCTGGCCGAGGAGTACGACGTGACGCTCTGCATGGAGCTTCTCAACAGCAAGGTCGACCACCCCGGCTACCAGTGCGACCGGACGACGTGGGGCGTTGAGCTCGTGGACCGACTCGGTTCGGACCACTTCCGGCTGCTCTACGACATCTACCACATGCAGATTATGGAGGGGGACGTCATCCGCACCATCCGCAACCACCACGACGCCATCGCGCACTATCACACAGGGGGCGTGCCGGGCCGGCACGAAATCGACGGGACGCAGGAGCTCCACTATCCGGCCATTGTGCGCGCCATTGCCGAGACCGGCTACGACGGCTACATCGGGCAGGAGTTCGTCCCGACCGCCGACGACCCGCTCCGTTCGCTCCGCGAGGCCATGGAGATCTGCACGGTATGATCGGATGACCGTAGGAAGGCGACCCACCACCATTCGGATCGAGTCTCAGCATGCGATTGCCGATGCTGAGGGGAGCCATTTGAGCTTCTCCGTGGTGGTACAAATCTTCGAGGGGAATTGGGCGATGCCGTCCAGTGGATTGTATCTTCCCGGCGTGCGGAGTCAGGCAGCTCGCGCGAAAATCCAGTCTTTCCTCTATCCCGTTCAGAGCCAGAACAGCGGCATGCTTCTTTTCGGAAGCGCTTTTGCAACCAGACACGCGCTCGAATGGACGACACTGCTCTTCGTCGGGGGGCTGGTTGCCGGGACGAGTGTCCCGGTCGCCCACGCACAGTCGTATCAGGTGCGCTCCCCGGACGAAACGGTTACCGTCACTGTCCAGGCGGAAAACGACCAGCTCTCGTACGCTGTGTCGAAGGACGGGCGCGTCCTCGTGGAGCCGTCTCCCATTTCGATGACCCTCGCCGAGGGACCGGTGCTCGGTCAAAACCCGAGCGTCGACGACACAAGCCGCCGCCGCGTCGAGCGCGTCCTCCGGCCGGTGGTGCCCGCCAAGAACGCCGAGGTGCCGGACCACTTCCGAGAACTGCGCATCGACTTCGAGAAGAACGTTTCCCTGATCGTGCGGGCCTACGATGAGGGCGCGGCCTACCGCTTCAAAACCCGCCGCCCGGACAGCATCACGGTGAAGTCGGAAGAAGCCACCTTCGATCTGGCCGACGACGGCACGGCCGCCGAAGCGTTCCCGCCGTCCTTTTACTGGGCTCGCGGGGAGGACAGCTTCATCACGCATTCGGAGTCTTATTATCAGCCTCCCCTCCCCACCGACAGCATCGGGGGGCGCATGAGCACCCTGCCGCTGGTGGCCCGGTACGGCACCGACGGCCCCCGCGTGGCCATCACCGAGGCGCACCTGGAAGACTACCCCGGCATGTTCGTCGTTGGGGACAACACCGCCGCCGGCCACGGGAATGCCCTATTGCAAGGGACCTTTGCACAGGTGGCTCAAGCTACCGCCGTGGAGGGCGGCGACGAACGCAACACGTTTCCCACGCGCCGGGCCGACTACATTGCCCACACCGCCGGCACGCGCGCCTTTCCGTGGCGGGTGGTGACCATCGCCGAGACCGACGCCGACCTTCTCGAAAATCAACTCGTCTACAAGCTGAGCCCGGAGCTGCGCCTCGATGAGACGGACTGGATCGAGCCCGGCAAGGTGGCGTGGGACTGGTACAATGCGCTCAATCTCTATGGGGTTGACTTCGAGGCCGGCGTAAATACTCAGACTTACAAGTACTACATCGACTTCGCCGCCAAGTACGACCTCGAGTACATCATTCTGGATGAGGGGTGGTATCAATTGGGGGATCTCATGAAGGTGAACGATGACCTCGACATGGAAGAGCTGACGGCGTACGCCGAGAAAAAGGACGTGGGACTGGTCCTCTGGATGGTCTGGAAGACCCTGGACCGCCAGATGGAGGAGGCCCTCGATCAGTTTGACGAGTGGGGCATTCGGGGCATCAAAGTCGACTTCATGCAGCGCGACGACCAGGATGTCGTCAACTACTACTGGCGTACCGCCCGCAAGGCCGCCGAGCACGAACTGCTCGTCAATTTCCACGGCAGTTACAAGCCCACCGGACTCCGCCGGGCCTATCCCAACGTCATCACGCGCGAGGGCGTCAACGGCCTCGAGCAAAACAAGTGGAGCGACCAGCTTACGCCCAAGCACAACGTGACCATCCCCTTCACCCGAATGGTGGCCGGCCCCATGGACTACACGCCGGGCGCGATGGTCAATGCCCAACCGGAGAACTTTGTCGCGCGCTTCGAGCGGCCGATGAGTCAGGGGACGCGGGCCCACCAACTGGGGATGTACGTCGTGTACGAAAGCCCTCAGCAAATGCTTGCGGATAGTCCGTCCCATTACCTGCGCGAGCCGAAAATCATGGACTTTCTGTCCAGCGTTCCCACCGTCTGGGACGAGACCCACGCACTTCGGGCCCGGATTGGCAACTACGTGGCGATGGCCCGCCGGCACGCGTCGACCTGGTACCTTGGGGCGATGAGCGACGAAAACGCACGCACGCTGGAGGTGGAGCTCTCTTTTCTGGAGGACGGCCGCTCCTACCGGATGACGAGCTGGGCAGACGGTCCGAATGCCGACCGCTACGCGGAAGACGTTCAGAAGCACACCCGCACCGTCTCGGCCGGCGACACCGTCCGCATCGAGATGGCGCCGGGCGGTGGCTTCGCCGCTCGCATCGAGCAGGCCGGCGAGACCGGGGGCGAACGGCCGTGACGGGATGAACGCCCTCTTTTCGACGCCCTCCCTCCGAGCCCCCGAGGCATCAGACTGATTTCGAGATCGGTAGGAATGATTCCCTCCTTGCCCATCATGTCCCCCTCTCGTCGCCGGTACCGCGCGCTGCTGTGCACCCTGTGCCTTTTCCTCCTCGCCCCCACCGCACAGGCCCAACTCGCCCCCACCGCTCCCCCCGAGTCCGTCGGCCTCTCGGCCGATCGGCTGTCTCGCATCGAGGCAACGATGTCCGCCTACGTGGACGACGACCGAGTGGCCGGGCTCGCGACCATGGTCTACCGGCGCGGCGAGGTGGCGCACGTCCGGACGTACGGCCAGCGCGACCGGCAGTCGGGCGCGCCGATGACCCCGGAAACCCTCTTCCGCATCTACTCGATGACCAAGCCGATCACGACGGTGGCGGCGTTGATGCTGTACGAGGAGGGCCACTTCCAACTCGGCGACCCCGTGGCCCGCTACCTCCCCGCGTTCGAGGACGTGCAGGTCTACGACACGACCGCCAGCGGAGAGCCGACCCGGGTAGAGCCCCGGCGGCCGATGACCATTCGCGATCTGATGACCCACACCTCGGGGCTCACCTACGGCGTCTTCGGCGACACTCCCGTCGACTCGATGTACCGCGCGGCGGAGATTCTCGACAAGGACCGCACGCTGGCCGCTGCGGTCGACACCCTGGGCACGCTCCCGCTCCTGCACCACCCCGGCGAAACGTGGCACTACAGCGTGTCGACGGACGTGCTTGGACGACTGGTGGAGGTGGTGTCGGGCCAGTCGCTCGACACGTTTTTCCAGACGCGCATCTTTGATCCCCTCGGCATGGACGACACGATGTTCGAGGTGCCCCCCAGCGAAATGGACCGGTTTGCCACCAACTACACCGTCAACGAGGAGGGCGCGCTCACCGTCGAAGACCGCGGGGCGTCAAGCCAATTTGCCGCCCCGGTTCGGATGCTGTCGGGCGGCGGCGGACTCGTGTCCACGATGGACGACTACCTCCGGTTCGCGCGCATGCTGCTCAACGACGGCGCCCTCGACGGAACGCGTCTTCTCGGGTCGAAGACGGTGGAGTTCATGACGCGGAATCACCTTCCGGGCACCTTCGAGCCGGGATGGGGCTTCGGGCTCGGCGTCCGTGTGTGTACCGACCTCGCCCAGGCCCAAGTCCTCGGCTCCGACGGCATGTACGGCTGGTCGGGAGCGGCCAATACATACTTCTTTATTGATCCCGCGGAAGAGCTCATCGGGATGGTGTGGACTCAACTCGTTCCGCATGGCCTGTACCCGATCGGTCCCCAGTTCCGAGTGGGCGTCTATCAGTCGATTGTAGACTGACATTCGTGTAACCGCGACTGCCTTGAATACACCGTGTTGGCCTGAGAATAATACCGTCTGCGCCGAAACGGTGTGCAGATTCAGAGGGGTCGGCGCGGTCAATGAATGGGAACCGAAAGGTAGATTTTTTCTCCACCTCGATGTAGGGACGACCGGCGGGTCGTCCCTACACAAACGGATAGGAGCAATAATGCATATTGAACGCTCGCAATTGGTATAACGTGTCGACGCTTGCAACTCCAATGCTGTCCAAAACTGGAAGGTTGTTTCGGGGATCCCGACAATGTCGGCACAGATCCGTATTATCGGTCGTCCCCAACGGCCGCCGCCACCGCCGCCTCAAGCCGTTCGTGCACCCGCCGGTTGGCCGCACGGTCGGTCTGCACCTCAATGAGCGCCGATGCACCGGCCCGGCACGCCTCGGCGTACGCGGCCCGGAACGCTGAGGGGGTCTCGGGGCGGTGGTACGGAAGGTCGAACGTCGCCGCCGCGTCCTCGAAGGTGCGGCCGTGGGGCGTCGTGAAGTACGGATCGAAGTCGTCGTACTCGCGGATGGGCAGAAAGTGGAAGATGCCCCCGCCGTCGTTGTTGACGACGACCACAACGACCGGGCGGTCCTGGAGGAGGGCGAGGCCGTTCAGGTCGTGCCACAGGGCGAGGTCGCCGATGAGAAGCGTTACCGGACCCTCGCGGCCCGTCGCCACGCCCGCGGCGGTGGCCACCGTCCCGTCGATCCCGCTCGCGCCCCGGTTGGCGTAGGCGGGCCCGGCAGCGCCCTCGGTGGAGGCGTGTCGGTTCAGGTCGCGCACCGGCATGCTGCTCGCCGCGACGAGCGCGTGGCCCGCCGGCATCTCGGCGCTCAGGGCCGTCGCCACCAGCGGCTCGGTGAGCGCGTCCGTTTTATCGGCGTGGGTCTGCACGACCGTCTCGGCCCGGCCGCTCGCCGTCGTCCACGTGTCGCGCCAGTCGGTCGTGCTGGGCCCATCGTCGAGCCGGGCGATGAGCGCGTCGGCGACCGCCGGCACGTCGGCCTCGACGTGATGGGTGACCCGGTGGTCCGGATCAATGCGGGACGGGTCCGGGCGGACGACGGCCCACACGTCCGGCGCGCTGTCGCGAAGGAACAGGCGCAGCCGTTTCGACGCGAACCGTCCTCCCACCTGCAGGACGGCCTCCGGCGCATTTGCCGCCCGGAACGCCTCCGACGTGAGCACGAGATCGCCGAACGGCACCTGCCCGGCGCTCCTCTCTGCCCCCAGCCGGAGCCGCGAGGTGAGGTCGGGCACGAGCGGCCACCCCAGGTGGG
>JBDGQM010000159.1:0-13988 GCA_042219065.1 Salinibacter sp.
CGCGCTGGACGTTGGCCGCGGTTAGCCGGTCGAGGTCGAGCGTGCCCGCCGTGCGCCCGATGATCGGCTCGCCGTCGACGAGGATGAGCGTGTAGTCGGCCCCGAGCCCACGCATCTGCAGGCCCGACCCGTGATCGGTGTTGATCGTGAGGCCGGGCTGACTGGCCAGCAGGTCCGTCATCCGGGCCGCACCCTGCGACTCAATTTCCCGCTGCCCAATCACCGACACCGGGACGGCCACCTCCTCGGCCCGCCGTTCGCCCCGCGTCGCCGTCACGACGACCGGGTCCATGTCCAGTTGCCAGAGGGAATCCGCCGGCGTACCCATCGCGTTCTCCCCCTGCGTCGAGGGCGTCTGGGCGAGCGCCGGTCCGCCCCCCACCAGGAGGAGCGCGATCCACGTCGGGATGCGGAGCGTCATGACGGATGCAAGCTTATTTAGACTAGTTCTAAACAACACTCGTTTAGAGACTATCGGCTCTGATCGGCATGATCAAGAGGTCATGGGTAGCGATTCTGTTAAGACCGCTCCCCCCAATCCGCCGCTTCCGCTCCGGCATGGGCTGATCGGCGGGAACGGACTCAAGGCCGGTGCTGAAACGCGAGCGCACTTCTCCGTACGGCGGTAGACGTTTCGCCGCTTCCGGCACCGGCCCCTCCCGTTCCGTCACCGCCCTCGGCTACGGCCGGGTCGCCGCGGCGACCTCCGCGAGGTCCAGGCCCTCGTAGGTGAACGTGGACGCCTCGAAGAGCGGCTGGCCGTGGGCCTCGCGCCAGCTTTCGTGGAAGGCCAGCTCCCGCTCCGAGGGCGGCTGCACGTCGAACGTCACCGAATACGGATCGTCCGGGCTGCCCGGCAGCGACACGTTGCGGGCGTAGTGCATCGCGTCGCCGAGCGTGACGTGGGGCACCAACTCAATCGTCTCGGCCGCGCCGGTCGCCTCGTTCGTGATGGTGGCGAAGAAGTGCAGGTAGCCGACGAAGCCGCCGCGCGTGGCGCCCTCGGGCACCGCCACGCTCTCGTCGGTCGCCCAGGTGGTGAGCACCTCGATGTGGACGTCGGTCTTGTCCTCCGCGAGGTGCTGGCCGTAGGGCGTCACGTCGTCCTTCGGCGCGGCCTCGAAGACGAGGTGGATGCCGGGGCCGATGGTCTCCTCGCCAAGCACCCGCTCCTGGGCCTCAGCGGACTTTGGGGTGAGGGCTCCCCCGACGAGGAGCGCAGCTGCGGCAAGCGCCGCGAGCGCGCCACGGAGATGTCCGAAGGAAGGCATTAGGTTCTGGAAGGTGTACATAGCAGTGTCTGTGTTAGTCGGGCGTTCGTGAACACACGTCTGTTCGGATGGGAGGGATGTCCTATCTCCAGATCTCGGACGGTAAGAACCGACTACCGATTCGCGCCTGCCCCGGGGAGATCAGTCGATACCGGGCTCGTTTTCCGACGCTCCGATCTTTCCTCGCGTTCGTCACGCTTTCTGTCTGCGACCTTCTGTTTCCCTTTCTGCTTCCGCTGGCGCTTCATCCACCAGATGATGAATCCTGTGATGGTGGAAACAACGCCAACGATGCAGGCCAGCAGGTAGAGCATTTTGCTGGCGGCACCTCCGAAGTCGCCGAAGTGGAGTCGATGCACCCAGTAGGTGTTGAGTTGGTTCGGAAGGCTCATCCGGCGCGGGTCGATCACCTGCAAGAGATCTCCGGTGTACTGGTCAAAAGCAAGCCGACTCGTGATCCCGAACGGCTTCGGCTCGATGCCCGTCTGAAGACGGACGTGAAACACCTCGTCTTCGTCTAACGGGTACATAATGTAGAAGGTCTTGGCCCCCGGGACCTCTTCGTGTGCCTTCTCCAGGAAGTATTCGGGGGGAAGGCGGTCGGCCTCGGTCCAACCGTCGGGCGGAGGTGGCTGCTCAACCTCATTCCAGGCCTGAACGTCGGACGGCGATTCGAGAAAAGCGGCGTGGATAATGGCGTTTCCGGCCTTTGGAAATGCCAGGAATACGCCCGTCACGCACATTGCCAGTAGAGGCAAAAACGCCAGGATGCCGCTTACCTGATGCAGGTCGTAGTTGAAAAGATAGCCCGATCGACCGCGCACGGTGAGGACATCAAACGTGTGCCGCAGCTTCGGCCACCAAAGGAAAACCCCTGTGACGAGGATGACGATGGAAAGCCCTGTTGTGACGACTACAACCCACCAGCCGATGTCTCCGCCCAGGAGCGTGACGTGCAGGTTCTTGACAACGTCCGTAAATGCGCTCTTTTCTCCGCTCGGCTCGATAAGACGACCGGTACCCGGATCAACGACATGCATGTTCCACGCCCCGTCCTCCCCCACCATCGCTCCTTCATAGTAGGGCTTGTTCCAGCGTGGGAACCAGATCCCCGCGAGCTCCATGTTCGGGTAGGCGCTCCGGAGCGAGTCCGCAACCGTTTTGAAGCCCACGTCCCCCTCCGTGACCGGGTAGGTGACATCGCGGTTGAGGTAGGTGTCGATCTCGTGATCGAACGCCAGAATGGCGCCGGTGCCGGCCGCCACAATGAAGACCGCACCCACGGCGAAACTGAGCCATAGGTGAATCTTCACCAATATCGTGCGCGTCGTGCCGGAAAGGAGGTGCTCTTTCATGGCGTCGGGTCGTGCGACCAGCCTACCGACCGGGACCGGAAGGAGCGACGCAGACCGGAGGCAGGTGGGGCGTTAGACAGGTGGAGCGTCAGAACTGGGCCTTCACGGAAATCGTGGCGGTTCGGGGGGCGCCGGGCGTGAAGCGGTCTCGCCTGTTTCCATTGCGGTAGTAGCGCGTATCCAGGACGTTTTCGACGTTGAGTTGTAGTTCGTACCGCTGATACTGGTACGAGACCGTGGCGTCCAGTCGGGTGTAGGCGGGCAGAGTAAAGTTGTTTTCCAGGTTGCCCGCTCGGTCGCCCCGGTAGTACACCCCTGCACCAATTCCGAGCCCCTGAGCAGCCCCCGACTGTACCGTGTACTTGCTCCACAGGCTTGCGGCGTGACGGGGCGCGTTGACCTGTTGGTTCCCGACCTGGTCGGGAGTAGTCTCGTTTTTGGTAACGCGGGCATCCATGAAGGCGTACGTGGCGACGAGACGGAGTCCCTCGGTCGCTTGGCCACTGATGTCCACCTCGACCCCCTGGCTGGCGATCTCACCGGTCTGGAGCACGAAGAACTCGCCAGTTTCGGGGTTTTGCTCGAAGGTCTTGACGTTGGTTTTTCGCAAGTCGTACGCCGCGAGGGTAGACGTAATACGACCGTCGAGCCACCGGCTTTTCAGACCGATCTCGAGCTGCTCTCCCCGGCTCGGGTCCGGAGTCGACCCGTCCCTCAGTTTAAACTGTCCAGAGAAGAAGGGAACGAAGGAGGTCGTGTAGCTGGCGTAGAGCGACTGCGTAGCGATCGGCTTGTACACCAGTCCTCCGCGTGGGCTGAAGGCCTGCTCCACGAACCCAGGCGCCGACTCGTCGCTTTCGGGGTCGCGCACCGTGCCGAATGTGTTGACGAGATCGTATCGCCCGCCCACCAGCGCTTTCACCGGACCGAGCGAGATCAGATCGTGTCCGTAAACGCCAAGGTTTTGGCTATCATCGTCGAAGTCGGCAACCCGATTTAGGTCCTCCGGGTAATCCGGCTCGGGGACCGTGTATTCCGGGTCGAAGATGTCGATCGGGGTTGTCTCCTTCAGCGAGCCGATCACGTCGCTGCGCTGGTCGCTCAGCTCAACGCCAAGGAGGGCCTGGTGGCCGAGATGTCCTGTCCGCGTAGTACCGACAAGCTCGGTCTGGACGTATACATTTTGCTTCTTGGTGTCGCTGGAAAAGATGGTTCGATTGAACGTCCGACCGTCGTCTTGAAGGCCTGCCGCGCGGGCTGCAAGGTCGAAGTGGTCCTGGGCCGAGATGCTTCCGGCGTGACGCAGGCGCAGATTGTCGCTAAACTGATGGTTGAACTCGTACCGGACCAGACCGAAAAACGTCTCACTCTGGTCCCAGGGCTCCCCAAGCCAGCGCCCCACTGGAATGTCGGCTGGACGGTCCCCGACGGCCACCTGGCCTCGCCAGAACGGCCGGCGGTCAATGAGCCCCTCGGCCTCGACGAGCAGGCTCGTCTCCGGACCAACGTCCCATCGGAGTGATGGGGCCGCAAAGATGCGTTCGGTTTCGTAGAAGCGCTGGAACCCGCCCGTGTTGCTGTATCCGGCATTGAACCGGTAGAACACGTCGTCGCTCCCTCCAATCGGGCCGGTGGCGTCCCCGTAGGCCCGGAAGGTCTCGTAGCTTCCCCCACGTAGGGAAATGCTGTAATGGGGTTGGCGGAGGGGCTTCTCGGTCACGATGTTGACGATGCCTCCAGGCTCGACCTGACCGTAGAGCACCGAGGAAGGACCTTTCAGCACCTCCACGCGCTCGATGTTCGCCACATGGGTGAATCCGTTGTCCCGGACGAGTCGCATGCCGTTCTTATAGATTGGACGTAAGTCGAATCCGCGGATGGTAAACTCGTCGTGGGTGTTGCCGAAGCCGTTGGCTCGGTGTACGCCGCTGACGTTCTTCGTCACGTCCGCGACGAATGTGGCCGCCTGGTCGTCGATCACCCCTCGTCCGATCGACTGGATGGACTGTGGAATATCGGTGAGAGAGGTTTCGAATCGAAGGGCCGTCGTGTTGACCTCGGAGACGTAATCGTCGGCCTGTCCTCCGACCACCACCACTTCGCTGAGCTCAGAGGTCGAGCGACTCAACGTAATGTTCAACTGCGTGGCCTCACCGGATCGAACCTGGACGGTGCTTCTCGCCTCCTCGTATCCGACGATAGTCGCGACAATCTGGTACTGGCCCGTATCCAGGCTCTCGATTGCGAACCGACCGGTCGAGTCGGTGGCCGCCCCCTTCGAGGTCCCTTCGATACGGAGATTCACTCCCGGGAGCGGCTCACTGCTTTCCGCACTGGTGACTCGGCCCTCGATCGCACCCGTCTGGGCGTGGGCGGTCGGGACCAAAATCATCCCGAGCAGAAGAGCGACGAAGAGGGGGCGAAGACGAACCGTCATGGCGCTTGCTCTTTTCTTATCTAAACTCGATCTAAATAAATCTCTCGCACCTCACCAAAGTCAAATCTGCCGCCTCCCTTCATTGTAATTTCAACGCCTGATTCACCGCTTCCTGTGGTGGAGAAACGGGAGGGCGTCGCCGCTCCATCTTACTGCCGACGCGTCGGCGTGGCAACGCGGTCGTGTACTGTTCGCCGTGCTGGACACGAGACAGGTCGGGGACAGCCCTGCGTTGGAGACCCGGCGCCCGGATTGTGCGGAGGCTTCATCAGCGGCGCGTCAGGGAGACGTGGGCAGGTCGGCCGTGACGGTCATGGTCCCGGCCGGTTTCGGCGTCGCGTCCGCCTCGGCCGCGGCGCGGCGGCGGGCCGTGCGCTGGGCCACCACCAGCCACGCGCCGACGATGCCGAGCAGGAGGGCGACGAACGCCCCAATCACGACCCACACGGCGGTCGGCACCGGCGGGACGGGGAGCGCAGCCGTGCGCATGGTCGCCGCGTCGGCGCCTGCGGCGGGCACGGTGACGCGGTGCGTGGTGCCGTCCCACGTCGTGCCGGTGATCGTGAGCGAGTCGGCGCCGGGCGGCGGGGCGGCTCGCAGGATCGACGTGACCGGCACGTTCGGGTTGCGCGACGCGGCGAGGCTGTCGGGCGCGCCGGTCCACCGCAGCGTGGCACTCTTGAGGTTGCCGGTCGCACCGCCCGGCCCGTCGAACGCCACGCGGTACGACGGGTGCCCGTCGGGTCCACCGGTCATGCGAAGCAGGCGCGCGGTCCAGGGCCCCACCTCGTGCATCTCCGTCGTCACGCGCTGCGGTGCATCGCGCAGCATGTATTCCGTCTCGACCTCCAGGTACCCGAAGACGGCCGACCCGACGACCACAACGACCGGCACCGCGGCCGCCGCGTAGCCCCAGCGCGGATGCTTGCCTGCGCCCGCCGCACGGGCCTTCTTCTCCGCCCGCAGGTGCCAGAGCCATCCGCCCGAGAGCATGAGGCTCGACAGCAGGAGGCCAAAGAGAAACCACGCGGCCTGCGACCAGAGGCCGCCGAACGTGCCGAAGTGGAGGGGATCGGCCATGTTGCTCCAGCGGTGGTAGGCCGCAGCCTCCGTCGCTTTCTGCACGGACAGCACGTCGCCGGTGATCGGGTCGATGCGGACGGTGTTGGCGCGGGGACGCACGAGCCAGGCCTCGGCCTGTCCCCGCACTTGGGTCGCCCGGGCCGCCGTGCCGGGGATGATGTCTTTCACCTTCAGGCCCGGAAAGGCCGCTTTCGCCCGCGCCACCTGCTCGCCGAGTGGCAACGGTTCGGGGGCAGGTCCGCGCTCAACGAGCTCGTCCTCCGTGATCTCCCCCAGGTCGAAGCCCGAGGCCGACGCCACGAGCTCGACGCCGTACCACACCCCCGTCACGACGATGAGGGTCGCAAACGGCAGGCCCCACACCCCCGCCAGCCGATGCCCGTCCGAGAAGAAGAGGCGCACGTCCTTCCACCGCCAGCGGAAGAGGTTGCGGTACCATCCCTTGTAGAACAGGATGCCCGTGACGGCCGAGCCCGCGAGCACGAACGCAAAGAGCGTGATCCAGAGGATGCCGAACGGGTTCGGCACGAACATGCGGCGGTGGAACGATCGAAAGAAGCGCTGCACGGTCCAGAAGTTGCCCCGCTTCTGCACGGCACCGGTCTCCGGATGAACCCACATCTTCACGCTCCGTCCGGCCGGGTCCGTGGCGTAGGCGATCGCGGCGAAGCCGTCGTGGCGCGGGCCCTGCATGAAGGTGACGACGTGGTTCGGATACGCGGCCTGGAGGCTGTCCTCCATCGCCGTCCAGTTCACGGTGTCGTAATCGGCGCGCATCGCCGGGTCGATCAGCCAGTCGATCTCCCAGCTAAACACCGCGATCGTGCCGCTGAAGCACACCACGAACAGGAGCAGCCCTAGATTCAGCCCCAGCCACCCGTGCCAGCGGAAGAGCGTCTTGTTGGACAGCCAGTCCGGTGTGTCGTCGGCCATCGTATCGGTGCGCCGCGTCTCGTATCAGGATCAGTCCGCCCCCTTCACGCATCACGTCCTCACGCATCAAAACGTGTAGCCAACTTTCAGAAGCACCTTCCGCGGCGGCCCTGGGAAGATCCGCCCGAAGTTGTAGCCGCCGGTCCAGTACGTCTCGTCGAGCACGTTGTCGACCGAGGCCGTGATCTTGAAGTTGTTCACCGTGTAGAACGCGGAGGCGTCCACCACCACATAGCCGGGCAGCTGCAGGTCCTCTTCGAACGTGTTGCGCTCGGTGACGAAGTTGGCCCCGAGCCCGACGCCCAGTCCCTGCAGAGGCCCCTGGCCGATGGTGTAGGTCGACCAGAAGCCGCCCATGTGGTGCGGGGCATTCTCCTTCACGGTCCCCTCCTCCGCCTCGGAGGCCGCCTCGGTGATGATGGCGTCGTTGTAGGCGTAGTTTGCCGTCAGGCGCAGCCCCGGCGCCGGCTCGCCCACCACCTCCACTTCCACGCCCCGGGAGCGCTCCTCCCCCCGCTGCTCCAGCAGCTGCGGATTACCCGGTGCATTGGCGCTCACGAGCACGTTTTCCTTAGTGATCTGGTAGAGGGCCGTCGTCGCCGATAGGCGTCCATCCAGCAGCTGCGCCTTCGCCCCGGCTTCGTAAAGCCGACTCTTTTCCGGATCGAAGGGACCGCCCGCCTGCGGGTTGAGGATCGCCCGTGCGGACTGTGGCTGAAAGCCCTCGGCGTAGGTGCCGTACACATTCACGTTGCCCGGCAGGCTATAGACCGCTCCGAGGCGCGGAATCCAGGCGGACTGCTCCACCGTCTCGTCGCCCTGGCTCGGCGGCAAAATGTCGCGGTACCACTCACGCCGGAGCGACAGGAGCAGGCGCAGGTCGTTCCACCGCAGCTGGTCCTGCACGTAGGCCCCGTAGGTGCGCGACCGGATCGGCTCCGTCGTGCGGGACTGCGAGAACCAGTTGGCCTCGTAGGTAGATGGATTGCGCCCCTCGATGGTGTAGACTGGATCCGTCAGACTGAAATTCCCGACGTTTCCCCCGGGAAGCGAGTCGCCACTCGGCGTCACGAAAAACTCGTCGCCCCGGGCGCCCCACTGCGTCCGGTTGTCATCCTGCTGGAAAAAGTCGAACCCGACGAGTGCCTCGTGCTCGATGGGCCCGGTCGCGACGTCGAGCGTAAGGTAGTTGGTGACGTTGTCCGCAATCCGCTCCTGCTTGCGCTTGATGAACGCGAGCTGGAGCGTCGTCGGATCATTCGGCAGAAACACGTTGCTCGTGCGGTGTTCCTCCAGGTCGTGGTCGTAGCGAAACTTCATGTACGAGCTGCTGAAGGAGAGCCAGTCGGTAAAGTCGTGAGTGAGCGACGCGGTGACGTGAAAATTCGTATTGCGCATGTAGTCGCCCGGCTGACTCAACGAAAACTCGATGGGCGTAGACGTGAGATCGTCGGTCTCGTTGAAGATGGGCTGCCCCCGATCCAGCTTCGTGTTGACGTGCGAAAACACGAGGTCCAGGTTCACGCGCGTCCGGTCGCTGGGAATGAACGAGACGGACGGCGCGACAAGGATCGATTCGCTCGCCTGTAGGCGGCGGAACGTCTCGGTGTTTTCGTAGCCCGCATTCAGGCGATAGAGTACAGAATTGTCTTCTGTAAGCGGGCCCGTGAAGTCGGCCGTCGCCCGGTAGGTGTCAAAGCTGCCGAGCGTCACGTTTAGCGACCGCCGTGAGGACGGAAGCGGCTTTTTCGTGACCATGTTGATCGTCCCCCCTGGATTGGTGTTCGCAAAGAGCGCCGACGCCGGCCCCTTGATGACCTCGACCCGTTCGATGTGGGGAAGAATCGGATTAGTCCAGAACGAGAAGCCCGCCTTGAGGCCATTGATGAGGCGTGCTTCGAAGGAGCGAAAGCCGCGGGCTGTGTAGTCATTGTAGCCCGAGAAGGAGTTTACGCCGCTCACGTTCTTGAACACCTCATTCAGGCGGTAAATCTGCTGGTCGTCGATGATCTCTTTCGGGATCACCGATAGGGACTGGGGGACGTTCTGCGTGGCCGTGGCCGTCTTGGTGGCCGCAAAGCTGTAGTCGCCGATGTATCCGGTGGCCTCCCGACCAATCACCTCCACCTCCTGCATCCGCACGTCGGCGGCCTCGAAGGCAAAATTCACCGTCACCGTCGCCCCTGCCTCGACCGCCACGGATTTCCGCTCCGTCGCGTATCCCACGAAGCTCGCCACGACCGTGTAGCGGCCCGCCGGCACGTCCTCAATCTCGAACGTGCCGTCCTCGGTCGTCACGGCCCCGAGCGACGTGCCCTCCAGACCCACGTTGACGCCTTGGAGTCCTGCCTCCCGCTCGGCGTCGACGACCCGCCCCTCGATGCGACCCGTCTGGGCAAACCCAGAAGGCACGATCCCTCCCCCAATCAGAAGAACCACGAGTAGTCCAGTACACCAGGAGCGAAGCAGCATCGGCATTCGTCGGTTGAACTCACTAATTTAGACTTGATCTAAACAATCGACGCCGGCCGTGGAAAAGTCAAGCCTCTGCTCGGGTCATTCGGCGCGAGTTCACACACGTCCGCTCCTAGAAGGCGGACCGGTAGTACCGGACACGTCCCTTACCTCATCTTCCAACATGCAGGGGCTGACGCCTTGACCCTCCGGTCCCGGGGATCGATCTTGCGTGATGTCGCCTAATTCTTTCTCACCCGTACTCCTCCCTCATGCCCGACGACAAGCAGACCAAGTATCTCCTTCCTGAGACAGAGATTCCCGAGCACTGGTACAACATCAACGCCGACCTGAAGGCCCTCGGGGCTGAGCTTCCGCCGGTGCTCAACCCCGAGACGCATGAGCCTGCCGGTCCGGCCGACTTCGAGGCCATTTTCCCCGAGGCGCTCGTGGCGCAGGAGATGGGCACCGACCGACACATCCCCATCCCCGAGCCGGTGCGCGACGTGTACCGCCTCTGGCGCCCCACGCCCATGTACCGCGCCCGTCGCTGGGAGGAGCAGTTGGAGACGCCCGCCAAGATTTTCTACAAGTACGAGGGCGTGAGTCCCACCGGCAGCCACAAGCCGAATACGTCCGTCGCCCAGGCCTACTACAACGCCGAGGAGGGCACCACACGCCTCACCACCGAGACGGGAGCCGGGCAGTGGGGCAGCGCGCTCAGCTTCGCCACGCAGATGTATGACCTCGACTGCGAGGTCTACATGGTGCGCATCAGCTACGAGCAGAAGCCTTACCGCCGCGTGATGATGGAAACCTGGGGCGCGACGGTGACGCCCAGCCCGAGCGAAAAGACGCAGGCCGGGCGCGAAGTCCTCGAGAAGGACCCCGACACGAGCGGGAGCCTGGGCATCGCCATCAGCGAGGCCGTGGAGCGCGCCGCGCAGGACCCGACGACGAAGTACTCACTGGGCAGCGTGCTGAACCACGTGCTACTCCACCAGACCGTCATCGGGCAGGAGGTCCAAAAGCAGCTCGAACAGGCCGGAGCCGAGGAGCCGGACGTGCTCGTCGGCTGCACGGGCGGTGGGAGCAACTTTGCCGGGTTCTTCTACCCGTTCCTCGAACGCCACGTCGACGGCGACGCCTCCCTCCCCCGCATCGTGGCCGTCGAGCCCACCGCCACGCCCACCCTCACGAAGGGCCACTTCGAGTACGACTTCGGCGACACGGCCATGATGACGCCGATGATGAAGATGCACACGCTGGGCCACGACTTCGTCCCGCCGCCCATCCATTCCGGCGGCCTGCGCTACCACGGCATGAGCCCGCAGATCAGCGCGCTGCTGGAGGCAGGGATCATCGAGGCGACGAGCACGCCCCAGATCCCGATGTTCGAGAGCTGCGAGGAGTTTGTACAGTGCGAGGGCATCCTGCCCGCTCCTGAGGCCGGTCACGCCGTGTGGGGGGCCCGGCAGGAGGCACTCAAAGCCAAGGAGGCCGGCGAGGACAAAACCATCGTGTTCAACCTCTGTGGCCACGGCCACTTCGACCTCAGCGCGTACGAGGACTTCCGCGCCGGGGAGCTGGAGGACTTTGCGCTCCCGGAGGAGGAGATTGATGAGAGCCTGGCGGCGGTGCCGAGCGTAGAATAGTGGCAAGCGTGGGGACACGAACCAGAATCACGTCGCTTCCTCCCGCTCAACGGAGCGGATCCGACATAGAGCGTGGAGGCGCGACACGGTACGCTCAAACTTTTCGGCCACGGCCCGCGCGAGGCCGGCGTGCCGGTCGGGATCGAACCAGTCGTCCGGCGGCCGGGTGGCAGTGAAATATAGTGCAGGGGCCTCTCCGTGGAGGTACAGTGCATCGACGACGCGGAGGAGACGAAAGGCGTCGTCGGTATCGGCGATGGAAATACTCTCGATAAAGAGGTGGTCGAGCCCCGCGAGGTCGTCGACGAGGTCGGTATGCGCCGTCTCTGTCGTCGCTCGGCGCAGGTCCGCGAACGACCACCATCGCGCCGGGCCCGACGCGTCTGCAGCCACCCGCCGCATCGCCTGCCGCGTGGACTCGGGCGCTCCCACCCATCCCTGGCCCGTCTGCTGCACCTCCTCGGTTCGTCGGTAGTCGTCCCCGCGGAGGCCCACGACGCGGTACTCCTCCCGCACCTCCGTCCGCAGAAACCGCTGGATGCGACCGTCGCCAAGCTGGGTCGCCAGATACTGCTCCGGCGTCACGTTGCTCGTGGCCAGGAGGGGCACGTTCCGGGCCGACAGTGTCTTCATCACCCCCGCCAGACGCATTTCGTTGGCCGGATCGTCGATCTCCACCTCGTCGAGACAGCAGACTTCGTACCGGTCGGCCAGCCGGTGGGCAAAGGCATCCGGCGGTTCGGTCTGCCGGAACAGTGTGCTGGAATGTAGGAAGGCACAGGCGATCTCAGGATGAAGGGTGTTGTATGTCGCAGCCAGCAGGTGGGTCTTGCCCGTGCCCGCTGGTCCCACCAGGTAAAGCCCATGCATGCGGCCGTCGCCCGCCCCTCCCCACAGTTGCGTGAGCCACCCACTCCACGACAACGCCCGGCGCCGCTCCGCCACAAATTCACGGACCACCCGAAGCGCCTTCGCCTGACTCGGCGCCCGGGGCTCGTACCGTTCGAACGTCGCGTCGTGGAACCGATCGGGGAGCGTCATGCCAGGGGGTGTTCGAGCTTTGTTATTCTTGGTGGCCTGGATGCTGAGGTTCGGTCCCCATCCCGCATGCAATCTGGTCCTCTCGCTACGGCGGTCCGTCGACCGCCCGAAAAGCCCTTGTGTGCCCAGTGGTCAGTCAAGCTCAGTTTGTCGAGTCATGAGTGACCTCAAAATTCCCAGGGCAGGTCGCTTCGCGCAACGTCGAGAAGCCTCCGAGAAGATGGCAGTCGTGGTCGGGGAGATTTACGTCGTGAGCCGCTACGCTCGTCTCTCCACTGCGCCCTGAGCGCAAGCGAAGAAGTGTCCCGAAAACCTTCGAGGATGCGCTCGAAACATATCCCGACTACCGTCGGGGGTGACGTACCGGATTGGGGGAATTTTGAGATCGGTGGGGCGACCCGTCAGATCGCAGTTGACGCACCACTAGTGCTTGCTCGCGTCCTCCGGTAGATTCTTGAAGCGCTCCTCTATGGAGCCGTCCCGCTCCGTTGTCAGAGCATCGGTGCAGATCCATTAGGCACTCCTAGGCCTAATCGAAAACCGGTCCGGCCCCAAACGACCCCTGAATAGTTTTTCTCAGGCACATCACAGCTTTTTCGCGGCGCTCCGGAGGCGATTTCCTGTTCGATTGGTTGTATCTCTTAATAAGCGGGGACTCGTCTTTTCGGATGCGTGCTCTTCCCCACCGGTCCTCCCAATAAATTGCTCCTATGCACGAGGCATTGTTAGCATGAGTGAACGCGAGCCCAGGAAGCCCACCGCCGGAAAGAATTCCTCTCTCGCGCAGGAATCCGCCGTCAAGAAAGAGGCGTTTGCCGAGCCGGTGCGGAACTTTATCAAATCGGCCGTTCTCGGCCTCGGGTTCGGGGCCGTTCTCTTTATGGTGTCTGATCAGACCGGCCTCGCCGAGCCTCTTCTCCGCTGGCTCGACCTTCCGGGCGTCGGGAGCCACCTCGGTCCCAAGCAGCTCGTCATTGTCGGAATCCTTCTTGGCGTTTTGCTGAACGTCCTGCACACCCTCTTTCGCCGGACCCGCCATCTTCTCAGCAACCCCGTTGCTTGAGGCGGCGCCCCACGGCGTGGAGCATGCCCGGGCCCCTCCGTTGCACGCGTCGATCGGGCCCAATCGTTTACGACGCCTCTTTCTGCACCGCCCGCAGCCGCTCTCGCAGCCGCCGGGCGTCGTGGGGCGCATGGCCGTCGCCCGCCGTGTTGTTAAAATACACATACACGTCGCGCCCCTCGGCCTGCCAGTCGGCAATGGCGTCGGCCCAGTCGTCGAGCTCGGCGTCCGAGTAGCGACCGTGGTAGGCCTCCCCGGTTCCGTGCAGGCGCACGTAGACCCAGTCGGTGGTGACCACGCGGTGGGTCGAGCGGTCGCCGAAGTCGTAGACGCAGAACGCCGCGCTGCGCGCCCGAAGGGCCTCGTAGGTTTCTTCGTTGAGCCACGTCGGATCCCGAAACTCCAGGACGTGCCGGTGCTCGTCGTCGAGCACGTCCAGAAACGTGTGGAGCCGCTCCAGATTTTGATGCCAGTTGGGCGGACACTGGAAAAGAATGGGGCCGAGGGCCTCTCCGAGCGGCTCCACGTTGCGGTACAGGTTTCGGACCGGCTCCTCCGGGTCCTTCAGCTTCTTGAAGTGGGTGATGTACTGGTTCGCCTTGACCGCGAAGGTGAAGCCGTCGGGCGTTTGTCGCCGCCACGCGCGGAGCGTGTCCGCCTCGGGGCTCTGGTAGAAGGTGTTGTTGACCTCGACGG
>JBDGQM010000016.1:0-8878 GCA_042219065.1 Salinibacter sp.
AGGGCCTTCAGAGACGGCCCATTCCGCGATACACCTCGTGGAACGGCCGGGCGGGCGGAGCCCACAGGATGCTGCCGCTTTTTCAAGTTAACAATCCAAAGGGTCGGGCACAATCGTTCGGGGCGAACCGGCGGCGGGTCATGGGCCGCGGGCCGCTGCAAGGGGATGTTTCTCGCGGCGTGCGGCCCGCCGCCTCGTCGAAAACAGCATGATGGTCACGACTTTGGATAGAAGCAACTTGCGTGCCAGCGCGGGGAGGGCAATCGCATGAACGCAACCCGTCGCTCCAAACACCGACGGCGGTCGGTGCCCATACTTCCGGAAGAGGAAGCCTGCCCATTCGGTCGGATAGGTCCCACACGAGCGAAGCGAGGGCCGAAGGTCATGCCCTTGCGGTGCTGATACCGTCTGCGCCGAATCGGTGTGCAGATCCAAAGGGGTCGGCGCGGTCAATAAATAGGAACCGAAAGGTAGATTTTGCCTCCATCTCGATGCAGGGACGACCGGCGGGTCGTCCCTACATAAACGGATAGGAGTAATAATGCATATTGAACTCTCGCAATTGGTATGATGCAATAAATCAAGTTTGGGACGACAACCCAGAGTGCTTTTTGGGGTCTCCACTGCCAGAAAATGGATGTCTGAGCATCAGTCTGAATCTGTTGGCTATTGATGCGATTGCCCTGCGGTTGGGCACCGGCGAGAGGGGTTCCCATCCTCCAAGATAGATGGAGGGGCCCCGATTCCGTGAATCTCCACCGGCGCGCAGGAGTGTAGACGTGGGCGCGCCCCGACGGCGCAGCCCCGACACGCACACACGCCCCAACGCCTCCCCGCAACGCCGTGGTCAACAGCTATTACACCCTCCGCGCCCTCGCCCGCGAGTGGCACCCAGACCTTGCCGACACGACGATCCGGGACGTCTACTCGCAGAACAAGAACGAACTGACCGTCGCGCTGGGCAGCACAGAGCAGGACTGGATGCACTCCGAGAGCACTCGTTTCACAGCGGTCCGCGGGTCGGTGCAGCGGCCGTTCCTGTATCTCTTCCGCCGGCCCGGCTACCACAAGGCGCGCCGCAACGTCGCCACCCTCTTCGAAGAGGTGATCGGGAAGACCGTGTCGGGCGTCTCCATTGCCGAACGGGACCGTCTCGTGTCCCTCAATCTGGACGACGGCTCCCGGCTCCTGTGGCAGCTCTTCGGCGCACGGGCCAACGCCTTCCACGTGGCGCCCGACGACACCATTCGTGCGGCGTTCCAGCGGCACGACGAACTCGTCGGCACGGAGGCGCCCGAGCCCTACCCGGCGCCGATGCCCGACACCTTCGACGCGTTCGAGGAGCGCTGGAAAAACAACCGTAACAAGACGCGGCAGGCCGTCCAGTCGGCCATGACGCTGTTCGGGGGCGACCTGGCACGGGAGACGCTCCACCGGTCCGGCGTCTCTACGGACGCACCGGGCGACTGCACGGAGGCGGAGCGCCGCGCCCTCTTCGACGCCGCGATGGCCCTCCGCGACGCGCTGGAGGCGCCCGACCCAGTGATCTACGGCGACGGCCAGTTTCCGGAGGCCCTTTCGCTCGTGCCACTCCGGCACCGCGAAGAGACGCCCGCCGAGCGGTTCGACACGGTGGACGCGGCGGTAGCCGACTTTGTGCGGCGCACGCTGGCGGAGCAGCACTTTCACCGCCTCTACGACCCGCTGGAGGACGCGCTCGAATCGGCGGCCGAGCACGAGCGCCGCAGCGCCGAGCGGATGAGGGAGGAACTCCAGCGCGAGAGCCGCGCCGGACGCTACGAGCGGTGGGGCCACCTCCTCATGGCCCAGCAGGACCAGGTGCCTGAAGGGGCCGAAGAGATCGAGCTTCCCGACCTGTTCGAGGAGGGCGAGCCGGTTGCCATTCCGGTCGATCCCGCCAAGTCGCCGGTCGAGAACGCCGAGCACTACTACGAGCGGGCCCGGAGCACGCGACGGTCGCGGGAGGAGGCGCAGGCGCGGCTCGACGACACGCTTGAGCGGGCCGAGCGGGCCGAGGCGCTGCTCGAGGAGCTTCGCGCGATCGACACGCTCGACGGCATCAAGCAGTTTCGGGACGCCCGGGAGGAGGAGTTTGCGCCGTTCGTCAACCGGGACGAGGCCGACGTGGATCAGTTTCCGTACCGGCGGTTTGACCTCGGGGACGGCTTCGAGGTGTGGGTCGGCAAAAACGCGCGCCAGAACCACGAGCTTACCTTTCACGCCAGCCAGAAGTACGACCTGTGGCTCCACGCGCGGGGCGTGCCGGGGGCGCACACCGTGCTCCACCTCCCCAACCGCGACGCCGAGCCGGGCTCGCATCGCATCCACACCGCCGCCGCCATCGCCGCCCGCCACAGCAAAGCGAAGGGCAGCGACGTGGCCCCGGTCATGGTCACCGAGCGCAAGTACGTCACCAGTCCCACGGGCGCGGACCCCGGCGTCGTGCGCGTCGACCGCGAGGAGGTGGTCATGGTGGAGCCGGGACTGCCGGAATGAGGCGTTGACGCGTTGGAACGTTGAACGTTAGAACGTTCCAACGTCAAACGTACCAACGCTAAAACCCAGGGGAAATGCGGAAGCCCAGCTCCCAGGTCGTGTCGCGGCGCTGGAAGGGGCGCGCGTAGTAGGCCTCCAGCAGGAAGCTGCCCAGGATGTTGAAGCGGGCGGCCACGCCGGTGCTCACCACCGGAATCGTCGTGTCGGCACTCTCTGTCTCAAAGGTGAGGTCCGGGCCTCGGTCGCTGGTCCACGTTAGGCCCGCGTCGATGAAGGGAGCGATGGTGGTGGGCAGATACTGAAAGGGGATGAGGCTGAGGCGCTCCGGCCCGAGGAGGGGCACGCGGAGTTCGGCGCGGGCCGTCAGCGATCGCGTCCCGAAGAGGCGGTCAATCTCGGCGCACTGCGAGCGGGTCGGGTCGCCCTCAACCGCCGTGCAGCCGCCGTTCTCTCGAATGCCGTTCGCAATGCTCTGAACGCTGTAGCCGCGCACGAATCCCTGGCCGTAGGGGTAGCCAATGTACTCGTTCCCGATGCCAAACTCATTGTTGAACGAGGCGCCGTAGTTGCCCACGTGCAGCGCCTGGAAGGCAAATGTGACCGGCTCTGCGTAGAAATATCGGCGCACATCGGCGCGGGCCGTGACGAAATTTTGCGTGCCGACCGTCGGGGTCACCCCCAGGCGCCACCGCCCCCCTTGGAGGGGACCCGTGAGCCCGTTCGTCGTAAAGTCGCGCACATACGCGGCGCTGGCCGTGGCGAGGTATTTCGGGGATCGTTCTTCGGCAAAGACGGGCTCGTCGACGGCAGGATTGTTGTCAATGATCAACTGGTTGAGATCCTCGATCGAGAGGTCGCCCCGGAATCCGACCTCGCGGACGTTGACCCCAAATCCGTAGCGCGTGCCGCCGAAGCTGAACTCAAAGCGACGATTCGAGTCCAGGGGATACGATGCGGTGCCGCTCGTCGAGGTAATAAAGGCGCGCCGGACGACGCTGACCGCCTGCCTGCGTCCCACCCGAAATGTATTTGCCCGAAAGATGAGTGGCTTGTGAGACAGAGAGCCGCCCCAGTTGAGCTGGCCGCGGCGGTTTACATATGACACCCCGCCGCCGATGTCGCGAAAGGAGCCCTGTGCCTGCACCGCCACGGTGAGACTCCGGTGCCCCAGCATGTCGCCAAACCGGAACCCGATGCCGCCGGCCAGGCCCCCGCCGAGCGGGCCGCCGAGAGACGCGCCCACGCGGGGCGGTGCAATGGCCTCCAGCGAGAGCGTGGATTCGTATTCGTCGACCTCGTAGTCCGTCGAGGCCGGAGGGAGGCCGGCCTGTGGATTGCGGAGATTTGCGGCCACGATCCCACCGTCCTGCGGCGAGTACGGCGGCAACGTGCCGGCGACGCTGAGCGTGTCGAGCGGAGCCGCGGCCACCTCGTCGGCGGCCTCGATCGTGTCCGCCTCCATGGGTGGGGACGGCGGGGTCGGTGTGGCCTGCGCCGTCGCCGCGTCGAGGGGCGTGGCCTCCACCTCGTCCGCCGGGCGGCGGACCCCGGTGTAGTTCCCGTCCGCGTACACAGACATCATCAGGTCGCCGCTCTGCCGGGCCACGGAGAAGGCGGGAGAGAGGGCCGTGATGCCGCTAACCCCCGTCTTCAGATGCGTCACGCGGAAGCGCTCGCCGCTGGACAGCTTCATGCGGTAGATGTCCTTGAACCCGTCCTGATCGCTGATGAAGTAGAGGCTCTGCCCGTCCGGCGAGAACTGCGGGTTGTGGTGCAGCGCGTCACCGAACGGCTCGCGGACCGTCACCTCCCCGCTCGACACGTCAACCAGCCCGAGGTCCATGTTCGACGACGGGTTGAGGGTCTCGAAGTTCGTCTCCGCGCGGTCCGTCGCAAAGGCAATCGTCTCGCCGTCCGGCGACCAGGTGGGCTGGAGGTCCGCGTAGCGGTCGTTCGTGAGCTGTCGCACCGAGTTCGTCTCCAGGTCGAGCACGTAGAGGTCGCTAATCCCGCCGTCGGTGCCCGTAAACGCAAGCTTCTCGCCGTCCGGCGACCACGCCGGGTTCTTCATCGAGGTGACGCCCTCCACCGAGAAGCTCCGCTCGATGTCCTCGTTCTGGACGTTCCAGATCGTAATCTGGTTGTCCCCGCCCTGGTAGCTCACGAACGCGAGGCGCCGCCCGTCGGGGGACCACGTGCCGGCCGAGCTGATGAAGCGCAGCGCATTGAAGTGGCCCGTGGTGCCGGCCTGGTCGAGCTCCGCGATCACCTCCCCGGTCTCCGCATCCGCCACGTACAGGTTGAAGGAAAACAGCTCCCGCTCCGAGATGAACGCCACGTAGCGCCCATCGGGACTGAGAGAGGGGGAGATGTTGATCCGGCCGCCGTTCGTCTCGGGAGCGAGCACTTTCTGCCCGGCCGAGTCGGGCGGCGTGCGGCCCTCCATGAGCGGGAGATAGGCGTCGCGGGTGGCCTGGGCCCACTCCTTCGTAAGCGAGTCGGGGGAGACGCTGAACAGCTCCACGTAGGCAGAATCGAGCCCCACCTGTCCGCCGCGCTTGAAGAGGTCCGTGACCGCCTGATCGCCGTACTTGCCGCCGATGTAGGCGAGATACGCCTGCCCGTAGCGGTACGGAAAGTACTCGCGCGGATTGGACAGGGCTTCGAACGAGGGCATGTCGTCGCGTCGCACCGCGTCCCGCATCCACATCGCCGTATGGGAGTCCTGCCGGCCCACCGACAGGTACTCCGCCATGCCCTCAATCAGCCACGTGGGGAGGCCCCGGAGACTAATGCCGAGGCTGTCCGCGTTGAGGGCGAGGTCGTATTGGAACGAGTGCACCAGCTCGTGGCCCAGCACGTGGTTCGTCTCGCCGTACGACGGGGAGAACGGCATCACCACGCGCTCGCGGAGGGGCTCGGTGAACCCCCCGGTACTGGGGCCGAGGGGCGCCTGCGTGACGTTGGTCTGCTGAAAGTCCGCGTCGTTGGCGTAGAAAATGATCGGCTTCTTCTCGTCGAAGCGGTGGAAGAAAATCCGTTCGTGACGGTCGTACCAGCGCTCGGCCATGCGGGCCGCGTCGCGTACCGCCTGCTCCTCCGCCGGGTAGAAGTGGAAGATGAAGTGCTCCGTCTCCAGGGTTTTAAAGTCAAACTGGTCGTACTGCACCTTATTTTTCCCGAAATACTGGGCGTGCGCGTCCGGGACACCGAGCCCGACCTGGAGCATCAGCGCAACGAGAACGGCAGGGACGATCGAAAGCCAACGGCGCATGGGACGAGAATCGCTGCTTTGTGCAGATCGATCGAGAAGACCTCTTGGCGTTTTTTATCAACGAATCCGAAGGCCTCGATGTTATTGATGCATTTGCTCGGATGTTGTTACAGGGGAAGAGGCCAGGGCAATCGTATGTTGAGCGGTTCCTTCCTGGTAGGGAGGCTCACCCGCCTCTGATCAACGAAACAGCCCCGTAAGAATGGGCGAGAGGGGGCGTGGGAGCACGGACACACTGCCCCGGCAAGACGCAGCAGCAGGGCTTGAGTCAAGATGCGATTGCCGCGGGGAAGGGGCCGTTGGCCTCACAGGACGTGCGAACAGTCCTCATCTTCGTTCAATCCTGGAATCGGGATGGAGACCACGCCGTCAACGAAGCACAAAGCCGCCATCAAGCATCGGTGAAGCCGGGGCGGAGTTGACGTAGATCAAAGACCCCTCTCGGGACGGAGACTAGATTGGGGAGCGCATGAAACGGTCAATCAATCCCTTTACTCTTTATGCGTGTCCGACTCCTTGCTCTTCCGCTCGTTCTATTTCTCGCTGTTGCTCTCACGGGCTGCGGCGGCTCCGAATCTGCCCCCGCCGACGCGACGACGGACCAAGCGACCGCCGCCACGCAGTCGGCCGCCTCCGGCGACGTGGACCGCACGGTGACCCTCAAGCCCGAGGGCAACCGGATGAAGTACCAGAAGACCGAGTTTGCCGTGGCGCCCGGGGAGACCGTCAAGCTGGTCTTCAAAAACGTCGCGACGAGCCCCTCGATGCAGCACAACGTCGTGATTCTCACCTCCAGTGAGGAGGGCATCTTCCAGAAGATCGGGGAGGCCGGCACGCGGGCGGGGGCCTCCAACGACTACATTCCTCAGGAGGCAGACCTTCGTGAACGGGTGCTGGCACACACGCCGATGTCGCAGCCGGGCGAGACCGTGGAGGTGACCTTTACGGCCCCGGAGGAGCCGGGCGAGTACGGCTACCTCTGCACCTTTCCCGGCCACTGGGCCACGATGCAGGGCACGATGGCCGTAACGGAGGACGCCGCTGCGTAATTCGGTCCGCGCCCGTCGTGTGGGGGCGCCTCCTACACCCGGGCCGAAATGTCCCCACAGGGGCCGTCGGAGAACCCGCGCCGATATATGGGGCACTCTCTGGCAGACTGCCAGCCCAGAACGACCGTTCTTCTAAACGAAGCATAGACATTCTATTCGTATATTTTTGTTTGAAATAGCCTTCCGACCCATGCGATATCTCACATATCTCTTTCTGATCGTCCTCCCGCTCGGCCTGCTGGGCTGCGGCGGCTCGTCGGGGAATGGGAGTAGTGACGGCGCTCCGGCCTCCTACGTGCCTCCCGGTAAGGACGACAACTACTATCTCTTCTACTCCGGCGGCCACTCCGGGCAGGTCTTCGTGGCCGGACTGCCGTCGCTGCGCGAGATTCAGGAAATTCCTGTATTCACTCCCTCGCCCGGCCACGGGTACGGCTTCGACGAAGAGTCGAAGGAGATGATGGGCGAGTACCGGTGGGGCGACGTGCACCACCCGGCGCTCTCGAAGACCAACGGCACGTACGACGGCCGCTGGCTTTTCGTGAACGACAACGCCAACAATCGGGTTGCGCGCATTAGCCTGAAGGACTTCAGCACGAAGCAAATCCTGGGTCCCATCCCCAACTCGATGGGGAACCACGGCTCGTCGTTTGTGACGCAAAACACAGAGTACCTGCTCGTTGCCACCCGCTTCTCGGTCCCCCTCCCGAAGGGCAAACACGCCCCCGTGGAGAGCTATGAGGAGAACTTCAGCGGGATCGTGAGCGGCATCAAGGTCGATTCGACGTCAGGCAAGATGTCCGTCGGCTGGCAGATTCTGACGCCGCCGTTCAACTGGGACCTCGGCTCCACCGGCAAGGGCCCGAGCGACGGCTGGGCGTTCTGGACCTCCTACAACACCGAGATGGCCCACGACTCCCTGGAGATCAACGCCAGCCAGCGCGACCGCGACTACGCCGCGTTCGTGAACTGGGAGCGCGCCGAAGACGTGGTCCAGAACAACGACGTGGAGACGCGCAACGGCGTCCCCCTCATCGACCCGTCGAAGCACGAGGGCCTCATGTACTACGTGCCGGTCAGCAAGTCGCCCCACGGCATCGACGCCTCCCCGTCGGGCCGCTGGATCGTGGCCTCCGGCAAGCTCCAACCCACCACCACCGTCTTCGACTTCAAACAGGTCAAGACGGCCATCGAGAACGAGGACTTCCAGGGCGAATTCCGTGGCGTGCCCGTCCTCAACTACGACAGCATCGTCGAGGGGGAGGTGCCGGTGGGCCAGGGCCCGCTCCACACCCAGTACGACGGCGAGGGCAATGCCTACACGTCGCTCTTCATCGAGTCGGCCGTGGCGAAGTGGAAACTGCCGCCGTGGGACGACGCGACCAAGAAGGATATGAGCAAGGCCGTGCAGGACAAGATTAGCGTCCATTACAACATCGGCCACCTCGTTATTCCGGGCAGCGACTCGAAGGACCCGTACGGCAACTGGCTGGTGGCGATGAACAAGCTCCAGAAGGATCGTGGGCTGAACGTGGGCCCGGAGAAGCCGGAGACGAGCCAGCTCATCGACATCTCGGGCCAGGAGATGAAGATGATTGAGGAAGACTACACCCGGCCCGAGCCTCACTTCGCGCAGGCCGTGCCGGCGGACGTGATCAATCCCATCGAGGTGCACAAGAAGGAAAACAACGACCATCCCGAGGCCCGCTGGGACCCGAAGAACACGGGCCAGACCCGCACGGCCGAGGGCGTGGAGGTGCACATGATCTCGAAGCGCAGCCAGTATTATCCGGACAAGATCGAAGCCCGGAAAGGCGACAAGGTCACCGTTCACCTGACGAACGTCGAGCAGGTGTCGGACATGATCCACGGCTTTGGGATTGCGGAGCACAACATGAACGGTGTTGTGACACCGGGCCAGACGGAGACGTACGAGTTCACGGTTGATGAAGCCGGCGTCTATCCGTTCTACTGCACCAACTTCTGCTCGGCGCTCCACCAGGAGATGCAGGGCTACCTTGAAGTCAAACCACGCTAA
>JBDGQM010000016.1:8978-12469 GCA_042219065.1 Salinibacter sp.
GACCTCAAGGAGATCAACAACCTGAACCACTACATCGGCATGGCGCCGATCGAGGAGGAAGACTTTGCGGAGATGACGTTCATTCCGTTCCTCCTGGGCGGCTTTTCGCTCTTGGCCCTGCGGGCGGCGTTCTTCGGCACCGTCGGCACGGCCATCGACACGCTGGTGCTGTTCGTGTACTTCGGGGCGTTTTCGATATGGCGGTTTTACTACCAGCTCTACACCTACGCCCACAACCTGGACCCGAAGGCGCCGATGGACATCGAGCCGTTCACGCCCATCCTCATCGGGTGGAAGCAGATTGCGAACTTCAAGCAGTACAGCTTCCCGCGGGAAGGCTCGGCCCTGCTGCTTGGCGCGACCGTCTGCTTCGCCGCGGCCATCTGGATGGGCGTACGGTCGAAAGCGGAGGTGGCGGAGACAGAAGAATCCGAGCCTGCTGCGGCCTGAGCGGCTCCCTTCAGAAATTCACGTTGAACGTCCGACGTTGAACGTTCAACGTTCCAACCTTCAACGAAATGCGATTTTTCTGGGCACTCACATTCGGACTGCTCCTCAGCGTCGGTCCAGGGCTCGCCCAACCATCGTTGCAAGCCCGCATCGACGCCGCGGCGCCCGGCGACACGGTTACGGTGGACGGCGGCACTCACGCCGGGGCACTTACGATCGACCAGCCCCTCGTCCTCCAGGGCGAGAACCGTCCGCACCTGAGAGGGAACGAGCAGACGCACGTCGTGACGATCACGGCGCCCGACGTGACCGTGGAGGGCTTTCGCATCACCGGGTCGGGGACGCGCCTGAACGAGGACCACGCCGGCATTCTGGTAAAGGGCGACCGCGCCACGATCCGCAACAACCACCTGGCGGACGTGCTGCACGGCATTTACGTGAAAGGAAAAAGCCGGGCCGTGATTGTGGAGAATCGGATCGCGGGACCGCCGACTGTAGCCCGCCACGTCTCGCCCGAAGAGGCCCGGCAATACGACGACTGCTCGGTGCCGCCGGCAGGGGGTGAATGCGAGGTTCCGCTGTCGTCCTCGCGGCGCGGCAACGGCATTCACCTGTGGAAATCGGTCCACAATACGATTACCCACAACACCGTCCATCACACGCGGGATGGGGTCTACTTCTCGTACACCGACCACACCTACGCGGCGCACAACCGGATTCATCACGTGCGCTACGGGCTGCACTTCATGTACTCGGACGACAACGTGTTTGAGTACAACCGCTTCACGCACAACGCCTCGGGCTCCGCCCTCATGTTCTCTTTCCGGCTTACCGCCCGACACAACGTGTTTCACAGCAACCGGTCGCAGCGCGGCTACGGCTTACTCCTACAGACCATAGACGACAGCCGCTTCGTGGACAACCGCCTCACGGAGAATGGGACGGGGCTGTACCTCGAAAACAGCACGGGCAACACGTTCGAGCAGAACGTCGTGGCGGCGAACTACCGCGGGCTTCGCTTCACGGGAAGCTCCATGGACAACCGGTTTGGCCGCAACGTCATCCGGGGCAACCTGAACACGGCCACAGTGGCCGGGGCCAGCGAAACGAACGTGTGGCATATGGACGGGCGCGGCAACTACTGGGGCCCGCGTGGCCTGCTCGACGTGGATGCGGACGGCGTGAGCGAACTGCCCCACCACACGGTCGATCTCTTCGGGGCGCGGCGTGCGTCGTTCCCGTACGTGGACCTGCTAGCGGGCAGCCCGGGGCTTGCGTTGCTGTCGGAGGCGCTGGGGCGCGTGGCGGGGACGGGCGTGCCCACCCTCACCGATACGCATGCGCTCATGGAGCCGCCCGTGGCCCCGGATGAGAGCGATCATGACGTCCCCCTCCTCACCCTCGTACTGACTGTTTTACTACTGGCAGGCGGCTGGGCCGCACTGCGGAGGCACTTCCTATGATTGACGTGGTGGATCTCCACAAGTCGTTTGGCGACACGGCCGTGCTCCGAGGCGCGTCGTTCTCGGCGGCCCCCGGGACCATGACGGCCCTGGTGGGCGCCAACGGCTCGGGCAAGACGACGACCCTGCACGTGCTGGCCGGGCTCACCGCGCCCGACGCCGGCACGGCCCGGGTCGACGGCGTAGACGTGACGACCGACCGCTCCGCAGCACAGGAGCGCCTCGTCTTTCTGCCGCAGGACGTGCGCTTCCACGAGGCCCTGACGCCGCGGCAGGTGCTGCGCTTCTACGCCGGACTGCGCCCTGACCCGCGGGAGGAAGCATCCCGACCGCCGTCGAGGATGCGCGATGCTCCGGCCCATCGCCTCGACCCGCTCCTCGATCAGGTGGCCCTCGCCGACGCCGCCGGCGATCCCTGCGGGACGCTCTCCGGCGGCATGCGGCAGCGGCTGGGGATCGCGGTGCTGGAACTGGCCGACGCGCCGGTGCTGCTGCTCGACGAGCCGGCCCTCAGCCTCGATCCCGAGTGGCGCACGTTCCTAATGGAGCGCCTGCGCGCCCGGGCCGACGCGGGGGCTGCGGTGCTCCTGGCTACCCACCTGGTTGACGTGTGGGGGCCCCTCGCCGACCAGGTCCTCCGCTGCGATAATGGGGGGATGCGGGAGGTGGAGCCGTCGGCCGGGTCTGTCGCTTCCGTCGACGAAAGCGCCCGCGCGGTGTGATTCGGGGTGCGTATTTCGTATTGCGTATTTCGTATTGCGTGGTCCGTGGTAGAACAATTACGCAATACGCACTACGCAATAATTTCTCCACCCTCAAATTCTCGACCCATCATGCATCTTACCAGACTGCCAGCTTCGGTCTACCGAGCCATCATCCGGCGCGAAGTCACCACCACGCTCCACAACCGGTTCGTGCACATTTTTGCGATCCTGGTGTGGGCGGGGAGCATTGGCGTGGCGGCCCTGAGCGGGCGGCCCGAGGCGGTGCCGTTTGGGCTGCTGCTCCTGTTTCTGTACGTGGTGCCGCTCTTCGGCCTGCTCATCGGCGTGAGCGCGGCCCACGAGGAGCACAGCGAACGGGCGTTCCTGTGGAGCCAGCCGGTGCCGCGGGCGGCGTACGTGCTGGGCAAGGCCGCGACGCTGATGACGGCGCTGGGGGCAGTCCTGCTCGGGGCGCTGGCGGCGGGGGGCGTGGTGGGGGCTGCAGCCGGGACGCTGGCGCTCCTGTGGGGGCTCGGCGTGGCCCTCGTGCTCGTGAGCGTGAGCGCCGGGATCGCCGTGGGGCAGTACACGACGAGCCGAGCGCGCGGCCTCATGGCCGTCCTCGTGGTGTGGTTCGGGGCCTTTGCGCTCTACGACGCCCTCGCCCTTGCGGGGGCCGGCGTCGGGGTTCTGCAGTCGCTGCCGGGGCTCTGGGTGGGCCTCCTGCTCCTCAATCCCGTCGACGCGGTGCGGCTGGCCGGGCTCTTCGGGCTCGAAAACGTGCCGTTCTCGGCGCCCGGGGACGCGGCCTGGATGGCCGACCTCCTGGCGTTCCTGCCGGCCTGGGTGGCGGTGCTGACGCTGGCGTGGACAA
>JBDGQM010000160.1:0-26259 GCA_042219065.1 Salinibacter sp.
CGAGAAGAATCAGGGGGGCACGTCCGGTGCGTCGCGGCACGAGTCGATGCATGGTGGGCCTCCACAAGAATGTGCGTGCAAAAATTAGGTCGCACTTCAGTGCTGTGAGTTGACCGGGGAGGCGCCGCCCTGACAGGCGACGACCGCGGTTCGCCGTCGGCGGTCTTCCCGCAGGGGCACAGCCCTGAGACGCCAACTCACAGACTTGAAATGCCACCAAAATTGAATCAACGCCACATGTTAAAAACAACCGGCCGTCTCGGGTTCGGGAGGCGCGGCCGTTCCCGAGCCCCGATTTTCGCCTCGACGGAACCGCACTCGAGACCCCCGTCCGAGCCTGTCTCCCGTGAGAAGTCGAGTTTCCCCCGCGGCACGATTCTCCCGCCCGACGGGCCGAGAGGGAGCAGGGCGCGGGCGTGCGCTCTTCCCCACGGTGGAAACCGAAACCATTCCGGCAGCGGTCGGGATGCCGACCCCAGTGCCGTGCAGCCGTCCACGGTCCGCGGTCTGCAGTCATACCGTTTTGATTTCATCATGTCGGCTCGAAAACGAACTGAAGTCGGCAGCCCGGTAGCTATCAATTTCTCCGTAAACCAATAACGTTCAACGTTTTGACGTTGCAACGTTTGGCATCCTGAGCTCACCCAATTGGCGCTTGATACGACACTGCTGTTCTTCCGACATTTTCCATTGGAATCCGTGTCCGCCATTGGTAGAGCAAACCGGTCGTGCCCGACAGCTTGGGTTTCTTTGGAGGCCTTCTGAACAAGCAGGTAATGGATGCGAGCTCTGGGGCTTGATTCCGCCCCGCCGGACAGCGTTCTTTCTGATGCGTCCACCAATGCTCTTCCCTGCCTTCTCAGATCCGCTCCCATGCGCCGTCTCGTCATCGCGACCCTGCTGCTGCTCGTCGTCCCGACCCTCGCCTGGGGCCAGTCGCCCGCCATCGACCGCATCGACCCGCCCTTCTGGTGGGTGGGCATGGAGCAGCCGACCGTGGAGCTCATGGTCTACGGCCCCAACATCGCGGAGACGCGGGTGTCCGTGGCCGACCATCCCGGCGTCACCCTCCAGCGCGTCACGGAGGTCGAGAACCCGAACTACGCGTTCGTCCGGCTCCGCATTGCCGACACGGCCAAGCCGGGCGCCCTCACGCTTCGCTTCCGGCACGACGACGGTACCATCACGCGCGACTACGAGCTGCGGGCCCGGCGCGAACCGGGCACCTACGCGCAGGGCTTCTCCAGCGAGGACGTGATCTACCTCCTCATGCCGGACCGCTTCGCGAACGGCAATCCCGAGAACGACTCGATGCCCGGTCTCATGGAGGGAGTGGACCGCTCGGACCCGAACGCCCGGCACGGCGGCGACTTTGCGGGCGTCCGCGAGCACATCGGCTACATCGACCGTCTGGGCATGACGGCGATCTGGATGACGCCGATCTTCGAAAACGACATGCCGCCCGAGTACGGCGCATACCACGGCTACGCGGCCACCGACATGTACCGGGTGGATCCCCGTTTCGGGAGCAACGAGGAGTTTCGCAACCTCGTGGCGGCCACCCACGACCGGGGGATGAAGGTGATCATGGACATGATCCACAACCACGTGGGCCGCCAGCACTGGTGGATGAAAGATCCGCCCACGGACGACTGGTTCCACGACCGCAAGAAATACGGCCAGACCAACTACCGGGGCTCGGCCGCGATGGACCCGTACGCGTCTCAGCACGACCGCCAGAAGCTGGTAAACGGCTGGTTCGTCCCCTCCATGCCCGACCTCAACCAGGACAATGAGCTGCTGGCCCGGTATCTCATCCAGAATACGCTCTGGTGGATCGAGTACAGCGGCATCGACGGCATCCGCATGGACACGTACCTCTACGCCGATCAGGACTACATGGCCCGCTGGACGGAACGGGTGCTGGAGGAATACCCGAACTTCAACATCGTGGGCGAGAGCTGGGTGAACACCGTCCCCCACGAGGCCTACTGGCAGGACAACTTCAAAGGGCATCCCAACGATTACGATTCCAACCTTCCGAGCGTCACGGACTTCCCGCTTCATTTCGCGATGCGGGAGGCCTTCACGCAGGACTTTGGGTGGACCTCGGGCCTGCGGCGGCTCTACTACACCCTCGCGCAGGACCACGTGTATCCCGAGCCGAACAAGCTCGTCACCTTCCTCGACAACCACGACACGTCGCGCTACTTCTCGGCCGTCGGTGAGAACAAGGCCGAATTCAAGCTGGGCTACACGTTCCTCATGACCACCCGCGGCATCCCGCAGGTCTACTACGCCACGGAGCTGATGCAGCCGATGCTGGACGTGGAGGGGGACGGCGCCAAGCGGCCCGACATGCCCGGCGGCTGGCCCTCCGACGAGCGCAGCGTGTTCACCGAAGCAGGCCGGACGGCGCGCGAGAACGAGGCGCACGACTTCGTGACGCGGCTTACGACCTGGCGCGAGACCGCCGACGTGGTGCACCACGGGCGGCTCACGCACTACGTCCCGCAGGACAACACCTACGTCTACTTCCGCCACGACGCAGATGACACGGTGATGGTGGTCCTCAACAACGCCGAGGAGGCGCGCGACCTGTCGCTCGATCGGTTCGCGGAGCGACTTCAGGGCTACACGGAGGGCCGCGACGTGATTGGGGGCCGCACCTACGCCCTCGACGACACGCTCACCGTCCCCGCCAAGACGCCGCTGGTGCTGGAGGTGAAGTGACGACGACTCCGGAAACCGAGGATTAGGGCCAGAGGCCGCGCTGGCGGGTCACGTTGGCCTCCCGGCGCACGGCCCGAACGAGGGCGGCCGTTCGGAGATCGACGGGGCCGAGCGACGAGTCCGAGTCAGCGTGCGCGGCTCCGGTGGTGCCGTTCAGCCGCTGGTTGATGGACTGCTGCTCGTCCACGACCGCCTCCGTGGCACGCTCCATCTTCCGACGAAGCTTCCGGTGGACCCGCTCCAGGTCCCACTGCTCGTTCTCGATGTTCTGGACCCACTCGAAGTAGCTGACCGTGACCCCGCCGGCGTTGGCGAGAATGTCGGGCAGCACCGGGATGCCGCGCTCGAACAGAATGCGATCGGCCTTGGAGGTCGTAGGGCCGTTGGCCGCCTCCACCACGAACCGGGCCTGCACGTCCGGCGCGTTGTCGGGGTGAATCTGGTTCTCCAGGGCCGCGGGGATGAGGAGGTCGCAGGGAAGGGTGAGGAGCGTCTCGTTCGAGATGGTCTCCGTGCCGTCGAGGCCGACCACAGATCCGGTGTCGTCTTTGTGGGCACGGGCGGCCTCGGGGGCCAGCCCATCGTCCGCGTACACGCCCCCCTGGGAGTCGCTGACGGCGATGACTGTGGCCCCGGCCTCCGCGAACAGCCGGGCGGCGACCGCCCCCGCATTGCCGAAGCCCTGCACGGCAACAGTGGCCCCCGAGACGTCCTCCAGGCCGTCCACCACCCCGCGGCGCAGGGCCGCCTGCGTGGCGAAGAGCAGGCCGCGCGCCGTCGCCTCGCGCCGCCCCCGCGACCCGCCGATGCCGATCGGCTTGCCGGTGACGACGGGAAGGTTGTTCGTGCCCTGGTGCATCATGTCGTAGGTGTCGTACACCCACGCCATCGTCTCCGCGTCCGTGTTGACGTCGGGGGCGGGAATGTCGGTGTGCGGGCCGAGGTTGTCGCCGAGGTCCGAGACGTAACGCCGCGTAATTCGGCGAAGCTCGGTGGGGGATCGCTGCTTAGGAGCGCAGGCAATTCCGCCCTTGGCCCCGCCGAAGGGCACATCCACCACGGCGGTCTTCCAGGTCATCCACGAGGCGAGCGCGCGCACCTCGTCGGCCGTCACGTCGGGGTGGTAGCGGAGCCCCCCTTTGCCCGGGCCGCGCACCTGACTGTGGAGGACGCGGTGCCCGACGAAGGTCTGGACCGACCCGTCCTCCATCCGAACCGGAAATTCGACGGTAATGACGCGGCTGGGCCGGGTCAGAAAGTCGGCGATTCCGTCCTCCAGGTCGGGCAGGTAGGGGAGGACCCGCTCGAACTGCCGCTGGGCGAGGTGAAAGGGATTGGGATCTTCGGGGGCCGTCTCGGTCGCGGAGGCGGCCTGCGTAGAGGAAGGCATGAGCGGTCGGGGGGCTGGGAGCGAACACGTGCAAGGGATGGAAGCGCTTCCGAAGCCTTCACAACCTATTGGTTTGCGGGCGGGGACGCAACCACCGTTTGCGGGCGGCAGCCCGTGGCCCGTCGCTCGGAGCGCCGCCCTCCCGCGTGGTCGCTGGGGCTCACCCCGGGTGCTGGCAGGCCGTCGAGTTCAGCGCACAGACCGCAGCAGTTTCGGCGGCCCGGTGCTCACGCCTCCATCGGGGCGCCGGCCTGTGCCTCCACCGCGTCGACGCTCTTGGGAAGGGCGGGGCCCAGGACGCAGGAGCCGTCGTCCGTGATCAGGACATTGTCTTCGATCCGGATGCCGCCAACCCCGAGGAAGTCGTCCACCCGGTCGTAGTTGATGAAGGCGTCGTGGCGGCCCTCACTGCGCCAGTGCTCCACGAGGGGCGGGATGAAGTAGCAGCCGGGCTCTACGCTCACCACGAAGCCGGGCCGGACGGGACGAGCGAGGCGGAGCGTATGGAGGCCGAACTGGTCGGACCGCGTCTGGTCGTCCGCGTAGCCCACGTGCTCCTCGCCCAGGCTCTCCATGTCGTGCACGTCGAGCCCCACCATGTGGCCCAGGCCGTGGGGAAAGAAGAGGGCGTGGGCCCCGGCCGCCACCGCGTCGGCCGGATTGCCCTGCATGAGGCCCATCTCCATGAGGTGCTCGGTGAGGGTCTGGGCCGCGTGCAGGTGCACGTCCACGAACGGCACGTCGGGGGCCAGAACGTCGAGGGCAGCCTTCTGCGTGGCCAGGACCGCTTCGTAGAGGCGTCGCTGGCGCGCCGAAAAGGCCCCGCCGACCGGCGTCGTCCGCGTGACGTCGCCCGCGTAGTGCAGGGAGGACTCGACGCCGGCGTCCACCAGCAGAAGGTCCCCCTCAGCGAGGGTGTTCGGGTAGGAGTGGTTGTGCAGGACTTCGCCGCGGACGGAGCAGGTGGGGGTGAAGGAGAAGTCGTTCCCCGCCGCCGTGACGAGGTCCGTCATGCCGCCCACCAGTTCGCGCTCCGTGGTGCCGGGCCGGGCGTGCCGCTGGGCGTACGTGTGAATCTGTGCCGTCCGTTCCAGGGCCTCCTCGATCTGAGCCACCTCCGCCTCCGTCTTCCGGGATCGCTGACGGACCACGGCCCGGATCAGGGCCTCGGACACGTGCGCGTCGAGCCCCTGCGGGGGAATGTCCAGCAGGGACCCGTACCGGAGACGCTGATCGGGGCGGTACGGGGGGAGGAAGTGGATGGGACGGCCCTGGTCCTGGGCCTCAGCGAGCGCCGAGTCCAGATCGGAGGGGGAGGCTACGGACTCAACCCCCACGGTGGAGGCGGCCTCCTGAAGGGAAAAGCGCTCTCCCGACCAGATGACGTCGTCGAGCGTGTCGTCTTCGCCGTACAGCGTGGCGGTGCCCGCATCGAGGTCGATCAGGCCGCAGAGGTTCGGCTGGTCGAGGCCGAAGTAGTACAGAAAGGTGCTATCCTGGCGGAAAGAGTGGGTGTTGGCGGCGTAGTTTTTCGGCGACAGTTGATTTCCGAGCAACAGTACAAGTCCCGAACCGGGACACTCTTGTTGCACGAGCGTGCGACGCCGCGAGCAATAGATCGAAGGGTCGAACATCGAAGAAGAACTACAAAGGAGAACTACAAAGCAGGTGGGGGTGTAACGACAAGATCGGTCACGGAGATTACCGATGCGTGAGGAACTTCTTCAACGGGATGCGCCCCCCTCGACCGAGAATGCCCTGGCGGAACGGGGCTGAGTGTGGGAGTATGGGCGTACGGGCGTTCTTTCTCCCACACCCACACACTCCCAAACGCCCATACCCAGAGGCGTTATCTTCAGGAATTTCTGCACGGCTCGGTAGGAGGCGTGACCGAAAGTCGGAGAGACGATTACGATCTCACGCATCGTCCGATCCCTCGCCGCGCGATGGACCTTGAGTGAGCAGCCGGAGCAGTGCCCGCGCTTCGGCCAGATGGCGGATTTGCAGAATGGTCTGGTGGGCGGCGTACGCCCCGTAGGTCGAGACCAGCAGGACCGGAACCGCCCACAGGGCAATGGCTTCCCAGGTCGATCCGTCGATCAGCCAAAAGCCGACGAGGAGCCCAAAGTAGATTCCGGCAAGAATCATGGACAGCAACGAGTACCACGCCCGGGACAGGCGCTGCTCTACGGTCGCCAGGACCGTCCCGTACTCGCGCCTTTCCAGGGCCTCCAGGTCCACCACGCCGGACAGGGCGGTCCGCGCTCCTTCGCTGCCGTGGGGATCGAGGTGGCGAACCACCCGCGACTGAATCGAATCGGTCGGGACGGCAGACATGAGCGGACGCGGTCGGAAAGCAGGATGGGGGCGAGGGACCGAAAGTCGTTCTGGCCCAAACATCGTCACCACGTCCGGAGGAATGCAAGAGCGGAACGACTACCCACGGGGGGGATCCGGGGAAAACTCAGTGAACGAGAGGGCCCTCGGGGCGTCAGGCCGCCCTGCTGCCGGAGACGGGAGGTGGACCGTTGCGTTTCGGGGGCGTCGTTCCCTATTATTGCAGCGCAATCTTCCCTTATTGATTGACTGGCCCCCGACCCTCGATATGGATACTTCCGACTGGACGACGACCCACGACCTGGCGGTGGTGTACATTGCCCTCGCCTACGGCACCGACCACGACCTGAGCGACGGGGAGTTGCTGGTGCTTACCGAGGCCCTGCAGGCCTGGGAGGACCTGGAGGAACCGGCCATTCAGGAAATCATCGTTGAGGCTGCGACCTTGTTCGTCGAGTCGGACGCCGAGGCCGAGGTGCAGCGGGCCATGGAGGCCCTCCGGACGACGCTGTCGCCCCAGGAACGACGCGACACGGTCCGGTACCTCATCCGCATCGCCGAGGCCGACGGTGTGTTGCTGGAGCGGGAGCAGGGGTTCATCCACACCCTCGCGGAGGCCTGGTCGCTCAAGCAGCTCAGCGAGGAGCTTCTCAAGGACACCTCCGCGGTCGTTCAGCGACGGGGGGAGAACTGGGGACTCATCCACGAGCTGGCGTTTCTCTACATTCTCGTGGGACACAGCGCAGGGGACGAGCTCTCGTCCGACACGATCGACGTCGTGCAGGAACGACTGGGAGAGTGGCAGCCCGATCTGTCCGGCGAAGAAGTCCAGGAGGTGGTGCGCCGGGCCCTGCAGGTGTACGCCGATCAGCCCGACGAATCGCTCATCCACGACTCCGTGGAAGCCCTCAAGGAGGCGCTTCCCAGCACACAGCGCCTGACGGTGCTCGACGACCTGCACACCGTGGCCCGTGCAAACGGCCCGCTCACGCGCGACGAGCGTCAGCTCATCACGTCTCTGGCACAGGCCTGGGACCTAAACATCCGCATGAACGGGCACGGATAGGGACCCCTACGACGAGGAGGCCTCCGGGTCGGCAGAGGGGCCTGCGGACGAATCGTCCGCGTGGTCGGGCAGGTCCTGGCCCCGCCCCTGCCAGTTCGTGTCGGAGGAGGACGCGTCGGGACCCTGCGAAAAATTCGGGGGGGCGTCCGGGCCGCCCGGCCCCGATCCGCCGAAGACGCCGAACTGAACGCGCATCGAGCCCTTCTCCATCTTGCGCTGAAACCGGCGCATCACGAAGCGGCGAATGGGTTTTCGCGTGAACGGAATTAGGCCGAGAAACCCAATCGCGTCGGTCAGAATGCCCGGCGTGATGAGGAGCGCGCCCGCTACCAGAATGATCACGCCGTCGGCGAGCTCGGCGCCGGGCAGGTCGCCGCGCTGGAGGCGACTGTTGAGCCGTTGCCACGTCGAGAGGCCCTCGCGACGGGCCAGGTGACTGCCCACGATCCCGGTCACAATAATGAGCCCAATCGTCGGCCAGAACCCGATAATCCCGTCCACCTGAATGAGAAGGGCCAGCTCCACCGCGGGCGTGAGAAGAAAGAGGAGAATAAGACGACCTAACATGGCACCACCCCGCGGGGCATTGTGAAAAGGAGCTGTGGGCGCGTTGCCGTTTTGCCAGTCCGTACGATCCAAAGAAATCCGCCGAACCGTTTTCCGTTCCAATGGGCAGCCGAAGATGGGGCTGCGGACCCCTCGCAGAACAGCGCGCACGGGCAGTGCGGCAGGGTCCCGACGATGATCACGCGCCGTTGCGCTCCACGAAGTACTTCTCTTCGTGGATGGCATCCTCCGAGAAGCCGGCCCGCTCGAAAATGCCCTGCGCCTTTTCAATCATCTGCGGATGCCCGCAGGTGTACGCGGCGGTGTCGTCGGCGGTGAAGGGACCGGCGTCCAGGTGTTTTCGCAGTACGTCTTCCACGCGTCCGCACTCGCCGTCCCAGTCCGGGTCCTCCCACGGTCGGCTCACGGTGGGCACGTACTCGAACCAGTCGACCTGTTCCGCCAGTGCCGTGAGTTCCTCCAGGTAGGTGCCCAGCTCCCAGGAGCGGCTGGCCCCGTGCAGGACCATAATGGGGCGAGGCGTGTCGAGCGCGCCAGTGCGCAGGTCGCGCATCTGGTCCCGGATGATGCTGACGTAGGGACCCACGCCGGTGACCGTGGCGGCCATCAGGTGGTAGGAATAACTGGGATTGAGCGTGAACCGGCCCACGATCTTGTTTCGCATCCAGACCTCCGCGCCCTGCTCCAGCTCCCAGAGCCGCGTCGTAAGATCCCCATCCTCCACCCGTTCGATGAAAAACTCCAAGTCGGTCTTCCCGGGGGGCGAGGCCACCGAATAGGGACGGAGGAGGGGGCGGTCGTTGCCGTCCTCCTTCAGGCCGAGGGTGGCGTACTGCCCGGGGGTAAAGTCGACCGGCTCGTCGGCACGGAGCCGAAAGACGGCCAAATCCTCCGAGAAGTCCTTCCGTTCCACCAGGATCAATCGGCTGTACTGCGAGGCATCCATTCGGGCGTCGGCAGCTTCATACACAAATTAAGTGCGGCGTCCACTCGTGGAGGGGCGTCCCTGAAGACGGGTTGGTGGTGTCGCTACAGAGAAGTCTCCACGACGGCACTAATGCTACCGGCAGCCCCGGATCTGGTTTTCTGCAGTCCCCCGGTTGGCGATGCACGTCCCCGACGATAGCGTTACGTCTACTCGAGCAGTCGTTCGATGAGATCGACCGAGGAGACGTCGTCCGCCTCGGCGTTGAAGCTCGGCACGATGCGGTGTCGGAGGACAGGAACGGCCATGCGGCGAACGTCGTCCTCGACCGGGGTCATGCGTCCGTCGAGCGCCGAGAGGGTCTTGGCCCCCAGCACCAGGTACTGGGAGGCCCGCGGCCCGGCGCCATAGCTCAGGTAGTTCTCGATGAAGTCGGGCGCGGGCGCGGCGCCGGGGCGGGTGCGGGTCACCAGCTGCACGGCGTACTCGATCACATTGTCGGCCACGGGGACCTGGCGGACGAAGTCCTGATAGGTCTGCAGTTCCTGCGCCGTCATCACGGGGTCGACGTCGGCGAGCGGGCCGGCTGTGGTGCTCCGAACTACCTCCACCTCCTGGTCGAAAGAGGGGTAGTCGAGCCATAGGTTCAGCATGAAGCGGTCGAGCTGGGCCTCGGGGAGGGGATAGGTGCCTTCCTGCTCAATGGGGTTCTGCGTGGCGAGGACGAAGAAGGGATCGTCGAGCATGTGGGTCTCGCCCGCGGCGGTCACGTGCTGTTCCTGCATCGCTTCGAGCAGGGCGGCCTGGGTTTTCGGCGGGGTGCGGTTGATCTCGTCGGCCAGGATGACGTTGGCAAAGATGGGCCCGGCGGCAAACTCAAAGCCTCGACTGCCCTGTCCGCCCTCCTGGATGATCTCGGTGCCGGTAATGTCGCTGGGCATCAGGTCCGGGGTAAACTGGATGCGGCTGAACTCCAGGTCTAGCGCCCCGGCGAGGGTGCGCACGAGGAGCGTCTTGGCGAGGCCGGGCACCCCGATCAGCAGGGTGTGGCCCTGGGCCATCAGGCACACCACCACCATTTCGATGATGTCTTCCTGGCCGACGATGACTTTGCCGATTTCGTCGCGCAGGCGGTCGTACGCCGCGCTCAGTTCGTTGAGGGTGTCCGGGTCTTCGGGGGGAGACGGAGAGGGAGCCATAGGGGAGAGGTCGATCTCAGGAACGTAGGCACCCGCCGGGGGCGACGCGGCGCCCTTGGGTGGCGAAGCTAGACACGGAAACGCAGACACTGGCCGGCTCAGCGGCGTTGCATCGCCGCCAGTTCGGACTTGGAAATGCGGACGTCGACGTAGATTTCGTCTCGGAGCTGGTCGTACCACTCCTTCATCTTCCGATTTCGCTTGTCCCGGAGGGCTAGCTGTCGGATCCGATTGTAGTCTTGATCCAGGTTGACGCGGTGGGCCGGGACGCGCCGGTCGAGGCGGACGATGTGGAAGGCCCGATCCCCGCTCAGCAGTTGCACTTTGGTCGGGCGACTGATTTCACCCGGCTCAAGGTCTTGAATCGTCTGGGTCCACGAGGGGCCGAGGTTGCTAAGGACCAGATCTCGGGTCCCCTGGTCGGGGGCCGTCACGCGGCCTCCATTCTCGGCGGTGCGGGCGTCTTCCGAGTGCCGACGCGCCATCTTCTCGAAGGACACGTCTTTGTTCAGCAGGGTATCGCGGACGGCACTCAGGTACTCTTTGGTGCGCTCTGTGCTGGGAGGTGCCTTGATCAGGATGTGGTTGAGGTCGACGGTGTTTCCGTCTCGGGCATTCACCCGGACGATGTGGTAGCCGTTCTGGTTTTTGTTGTAGAAGGCCTGCGAGACCTTGCCCACGGGCGTGCGGGAGGCCACGGCGGCAAACTCGGGGACGAGGTCGTCCAGGTTGACATTGCTGAGCGCTCCGCCCGAGGACGCGGCCCCGCTCGCATCGGAAAACTGGCGCGCCATCGCTTCGAACGAGGCGCCCCCATTGACGATAGAGTCGCGGAGGGACGTGATGAGCGACTGGGCCTCGGCGCGCGCGGCTTCGGTAGGCTTGGGATACCGAACGATGTGGGAGAGGCGGACGGTCTTCGGAATCCGCGGCAGCGAGTCCTGTGGAATGCGCTCGAACCACTGGCGGACCTCGCTGGGCGTAATGTTGATCTTTTGCGTCCGGCGCCGCCGCAACTGCTGCGCCAGGATTTGTCCCCGAAGATCCTCGCGGAAGGTTTCTTTGATTTCGAGGATGCTCTGCCCGTACGTCTGCTCCAGCTGCTTCTTGCCCCCGGCCCGTTGCTTTAGCCGTTCGATCCGCCGGTTGAGCTGGCTGGTGAGCTGCTGGTCCGAGACGGTAATGGTGGTGTCGCGCTCCGCCTTTTCGGCCAGCAGCTCCTGGTCGATGAGCTGCTTCAGGGCGTCCATCCACAGGTCCTCGGAATAGGTCGCGTTCTGCCGCTGGACCTGCCGGCTGACCAGCTGATCCACTTCAGATTTCAGAATTACATTGTCCTCGACGACCGCCACGATGCGATCTACGACCTGCCCGTTTTGGGCTTGCGTTTGGGCCTGGGCCCGGGGCACGGCGAGGCCCGCGAGCAGAAGTAGGGCCCCGAGCACAGAGCCACCAATGAGAAAGGAAAAGGAGAAGTGGAAGGACGAAGTACGGCGCATCCGGGAAAGACTCGTGTTCGGAGAGCAATGAGCCCGGGCTTCGACGGGCCCCAAAAACTAGGGAGTGTCCAGCGCATCGTTGGCCTGCGCTTCGGTACGGAGGCGTTCAACCTCGTGTGTATACGTCTGTTTCCGGGCGCGAATTCGGAGACGTCGCCGGATTTCGGGTTCGAGCCATTCGAGCCGCGGTTCTGTGCCTTCCGGAATGCGGCGGTCCAGTCGGAAGACGTGGTAGCGACCGTTGTTTTCCACGATGGGGGCGGTGTCGCCCTCCTCCAGGGCGCGGAGCTGGTCGGGGCGGAACGGAAGCTGCTGCAGCAGGCGACGTTCGGGCAGGAACCGCCGAGACAGGCGTCGGGCCTGGAGGGTGTCCGCGGCGTGGTCGCGGACGAGGCGGACCCAGGTGGAGTCGGCCTCGGGGGAGAGCGTTTGCAGGCGCCGGCGGACGGTCTGGGCCGCCGCCGGGCGCTCGGCCGCCAGATAGCGGGCGTTTATGTACGGCTCGCGCAGCCGGAGCTTCTCTTTGTGCCGTTCGAAGTAGGTGCGCACCTCCTGGGGGGTGGGGGCCAGGTCGGCCTCGTTGTACAGCCGGTTCTTCAGGGCCGTCCGGAGCACGGAGCGCCGCTGCTGTTCCAGTTCCTGCTGCACGCTGTCTACGGATTTCAGATTGAGCCGCTGGGCCTCCCGGTACAGAAGCGTCTGCGTCACCCATTGTTCAATGATCTGTTGCCGGGCCGCAGAGCTGTCCGGCACGGCGCCCATGCCCACAAGCCTGCGGTTGAGCTCGTCCGCCGTCAGGTAGTGCGATCCCACTCGGGCGACGTAGGAGGACGGCGGCTCGTCCGATTCACAGCCAATTCCTCCAACGCCGAGAAGAAGCACGGCCCCTAGGAGGACGAGACGGTTGAAGCTGGCGACCGGGAACGATGCGTGCATCGACAAAGATGGCCGATCCAGAAGGAAGGATTGCTCACTGTCGCCACCGAGGAGGGGGTTGGAGGACGTACAGTCGGAGCCAATTCCCGAGCCGTTCAAACGTTTCTGAAGAGTACGCCGGTGGTGTGGATGCTTGGGCATCTGGGGGGGAGAAAAAACGCCCATACGCCCACACTCCCATCCTCGACTCCGTTCCGCCAGAGCATTCTCGATCGAGGTCGACCTGCCTCGCTTACAAAGACCCCCACACACCGGTAACAATACGGATTCTCACCAACAATTCGTGCGCCGCGTCCGCTTGAAAATCGTGTCCGGCGGTTACGGGGACGACGAGCGGTCCGACAGGGGCGGGCGGAGGCGTTCTGGGTAGGTTTTGGCGTTGTACCGCTCCCGCAATTTCTGGACGAGGTTCTGCTCGTACACCTCCTGGTGGTCCTGCACCACGCTGCTGCGGGCCTCCGAAAAGCGCTTGGGACGGGGCGGAAGCTTCGTGTCGCGGATCATGAAGAGCCACTCGTTGTCTTGGGCCGTCGGCCCCACCGACGCCAGGTCGTCGACGGAGCGCACGGCCTGGTACACCTTGGGGGAGTCGTCCGAAACAAAGATGGTATCGGCCGAGACGAGGGAATCCTCGGTGGCGGCAGCGACGGTGGCCCCGAGCGATCGGCCGTCGTTGTAGGCCGTTTTGTACGGATGCAGGAGCGAATCGGCCGGGGCGCGGAGCACGACGGCCCGCACCCGTTCGGGAAGCCGGTACTGGTCACGGTTCCTGCGGTAGGTGGCGCGGAGGCCGGCCGAGTCCTGGGCGGCGGCCGTCCAGACCGAGTCCTGCATGTAGCGGAAGAGCAGTGCCCCCTCCCGATACTGTCTTATCTGTTGGGCCAGAGACGGGTCGCGCTGGGTGCGACGGACGACGGCGTACTGAATCGCCTTCTCGTTCAGAAACGACTCCACAAGTTCCCCGATCGTCATTTGCGCGCCCCCGTCCGCCTGCATCAGGTGCTGCGCCATCTGGTTCAGCGTGTAGGTAGAGTCGCCAAGCGTAGCGACCGGGCGGCTCGGGCCCGACGCCGAGTCGGTACGGGCGAGCAGCGGGCGGGCGAGGGAGTCGACCGACGCGGCGCCGACCGCGTCGAGAAGACGGGTGGTGTCTACGGTGACGCCTTCCTCCGCCCGCACATTCTTGGCGAATGCGGCCTTGCGCCGTTCCGCGCGCGGCTGCCCGGCTACCTTCTTCTTGAGCGCATCGTAGCGCTCCTCGAATGTCTGTTTCTCTTGTCGCCCCGTCAGCTTCAGCAGGTGGTAGCCGAAGCGGCTCTTCACGACGCCCGACAGGGCCCCGACGCTGTCGAGTTCCGCGACGGCCTTGCGGAGGGAGGGGGGGAGGCCCTGCGGGCTCACCTTGCCGAGCGTGCCGCCTTTCGGGGCCGATTTGCGGTCCTCGGAGTGCTTCTTCGCGGCGGCCGCGAAGGAGAGGTCGCCCTCCCGGATCACGGTACGGAGGGAGTCGAGGAACCGGCGCGGGGACGCATCGCCGCTCGGGCGACGCAGGATGTGGGAGAGCCGGACCGGGCGCTTCGCCGGCCGACGGTCGTGTACCTTGAGAATGTGGTAGCCATACTTCGTGCGAAACACGTCGCTCACCTCGCCCGGCTCCACCGTGTACATCCGGTTCTCAAACGGCTGGACGATCTGCCCGGCCCGAATGTAGCCGAGGCGTCCTTTGTACCCGCGGCTGCCTTTTTTCTGGGCCGACGGGTCTTCGGAGTTCCGGTAGGCGAGCTCGTCAAAGGGGACCCCTTGCTCCAGGGAGTCCGCAATCGACTGGGCCGTGCGGTAGGCCGACAGGGTATCCTGGGCCGACGATGTGCGGATCAGGATGTGGCTTACGTCCACCGCCTGGTTGCGGCGCTCGTACAGGGTCCGTGCCACGGGCTCGTAGACCTTCTCCCGCAGGAGGCCGGGGCGGGCCAGCTCCTGACGGTAGCTCTGCACGTCCTGCTGGATGCTGGGGAGCGTGTCCAGCCCGGCGTCGCGGGCGGCGCGTACCTTGAGACGGAAGTTCACGTACTGGTCAAGGAACTCGCGGTACGCGTCGAGGGAGCTGTCGGCGGCGTTTTTCGGGCCGCCGGCCGACTCCGCAAACGCAGAGTCCAGCTCGGTGAGGGTGATGGCGGTGTCGGCGTAGCGGGCGACGACGGGGCTCTCCGGGGACGAGCCTGCGGATGTCTCCGGCCCGTCCGTCGGGGACATGGTGCTGCAGGCGGCAACGGTGCTGCACAGGAGAAGAGCGGCGGTCAATGTTTTCGGAACGTCCATGGACGGAAGAGGGAGGGTTGACGGGTCCCGATTGGTGAAGGAGAATGTAGACGTGGAAGAGCGTTCGGTCCAAACATTCCTATAGTAGGGAACCGACGTTCCCCAATGCAACCTCTGCTCGGGGACTCCACCTTTGTTTGACACGACGGCGAGCGCTGGGACGTGCGTCGGGTCCTTCTGTCGCGTCCAGGGGCCCCCGGGCTTCGCAAATCCCCGGACAATTCCGGGGCGTGCCGGAACCGGGGGGAGGGGCCGGTCTACAAATCGTGGTTTTTGCACGGCGTCCGAGACGCAGAAAAATGCCCGCGGCGCCGGCTCGTCCTCTCGCCGACTCCGTTCTGAACTCGATTCGCCCATGGCTTCTTCTTCGGTTCGTGTTCGTTTTGCCCCGAGTCCCACCGGTCGACTCCACGTCGGGGGACTGCGGACCGCCCTCTACAACTACCTGTTTGCCCGCAAGCACGACGGCGACTTCGTGCTCCGCATCGAGGACACCGATCAGTCGCGCTACGTGCCGGCGGCGGAGGACGACATCCGCGACGCGCTCTCGTGGGTGGGGCTGGAGCACGACGAAGGACCCGAAAAAGGCGGCGACTACGCGCCCTACCGCCAGTCCGAACGGTCCGCACGCTACCGCAAGTACGCGCAGGAGCTGATCGAGGCGGGACGGGCCTACTACGCCTTCGACACGGAGGCCGAGCTCGACGACATGCGAGACGAGCACGGCGCGTACGACGTGACGACCCGGCAGCACATGCGCAACAGCCTTACGATGGAGGCGGACGAGGTGGAGCGGCGGATTGAGGCGGGCGACGACTACGTCGTGCGCCTGAAGGTGCCGCGGCAGGAGACGGTCCGGTTCGACGATGAGATTCGGGGCAGCGTCTCCTTCGACACGTCGGAGATCGACGACCAGGTGCTGCTCAAGTCCGACGGCATGCCCACCTACCACCTGGCCAACATCGTCGACGATCACCTGATGGACATCTCCCACGTCATTCGGGGCGAGGAGTGGCTGTCGTCGACCCCGAAGCACGTGCTGATGTACGACGCGCTGGGCTGGACGCCGCCCACCTTTGCGCACTTGCCCCTCATCCTCAGCCCCGACCAGGAGCGCGGCGGGAAGCTGTCGAAGCGGGATGCCAATGAGCTCGGCATTCCCGTCTACGTGACCGACTACCGGGAGGCCGGCTACGAGCCGGAGGCGCTCCTCAACTTCCTCGCGCTGCTGGGCTGGAGCCCCGGCACCGAGCAGGAGCTGTTCGCACTCGACGAGATGGTCGATGCGTTCAGTCTGGACCGCGTGGGGGCGAGCGGCGTGCAGTTCGACCTCGACAAGCTCCGCTGGGTCAATGAGCACTATGTGCGCGACCTGTCGGTCGAGCAGCTTGCGGAGCGCGCCCGGCCTTACGTGGAGGCCGACGGCTACGACGTGAGCGACGGGCGCCTAGAGACCATCTGCGCGCTCGTGCAGGACCGCATCCAGGTGGTGCCGGAGGTGGTGACGGAGAACCGCTACTTCTTCGAGGCTCCGGACGGGTACGAGGAGGCGGGCGTGGAGAAGCGATGGAACGACGAGTCCGCCGAGCTTCTCCGTGCCTACGCGGACCGGCTGGAGGAAGCCGATCCGTTCGACACGGAGACCGTGGAGACCGTGCTCCGGGACCTCGCCGACGAGAAGGACGTGGGCGCCGGGGCCATCATTCACCCCTCACGCCTCGCCGTGAGCGGGCGCTCCTACGGGCCGGGCGTGTTCGGCCTGCTGGCGGCGGTGGGCAAGGATGCCTGCATCCGCCGGATGCGGCGGGCGGCCGATGAACTCGGGTGAGACCCCGGACTACGCGATTGACGGTGGACCGCAGGGCGTCCGATATGGCCCGAAAAATTCTCCTGGATACCGACACGGCGGGGGACGACGTGCAGGCGATTCTGCTGGCCTGCCTGACCGAGCGCCTGTCCGTGGAGGCCGTGACCGTCGTGGCGGGCAACGTGCCGTTCGACCGGCAGGTGAAGAACGCCAAGTACACGCTCTCGCTGGCCGACGCGGCGGACACGCCTGTCTATGAGGGCGCGAGGGCCCCACTTCTGAAGGACTTTCATCACGTCGAGGAGATTCACGGGGAGGGTGGACTGGGCGGAGCGCGCTTTCCCGATCCGGACATTCCGTCGGCCGAGGGCTTTGCGCCCGACGAGATTGTCCGCCGGTGTCGTGCGGCGCCCGGCGAGCACACGCTGCTGTGCATCGGGCCGCTGACGAACGTGGCGCTCGCCCTTCTGCGGGAGCCGCGGCTGCCTGAGCTCGTCGACGAGGTGTGGATGATGGGCGGTGCGGTCCACTGCGTCGGCAATGTGACGCCTGCGGCCGAGTACAACGTCTGGGTGGACCCGGACGCCGCCAAGCGGGTGTTCGACGCGTTCGAGGTGACGCTCGTGGACTGGGGACTCTCCCTGCGCGCATCTGTCCTCCCCGCGGATGGCGTCGAGACGGTGCTGAACATGGAGGGCGCGCTCGCCGCAGTGATCGGCGGCATGATCGAGGCGGTCCACGAATTCACCCGCACCGAGCAGGGCATCGACGGGGTGCCGCAGCCCGATTCCCTGACGGCGGCGCTGCTCGCCTACCCGGAGCTGCGCGGCGCGATGAGCACACGCCCTGTGGTCGTGGATGAACGCGAGGGACTGACCCGCGGGTACCTCAGCGTCGACGCCGACGGCGTGACCGACGTCCCGGCCCGCACCCGCATCGTGGAGTCGGCCGACGGGGACACGTTTTGCGAGATTGTGCTGTCGATGCTGCGAGACCGGGCACCGGATCGTGTTTTCTCGCAGTAGCACATGGAGAGTGCATTTCAGTAGAGTCGTCCCGGCGTACATGTTTAGCGGGTCAGGGAGGTTAGAGTCGTTCCCGTCCGATCGCCATCGGGGTGACAAAAAGGAAGCAGAAAAATTGCAGGTCCGAGCCTCAGTAGTGTCGGGCCGCCGGACCGACACATCCTGCAGGAGAGCATTCTCTGTTGCAAAATGGCCCCGTTCGGCGACCGGGGCCTACCTCGGCGAGCAATATGGAAGCCCGCTAAACACGTACGTCCCGGCGGGGCGACTCTCCCCGTAATCCAGTGGATTCTCAGTAGATCGGGCAAACAAAAAAGGCTGCCCCTCCCGAGCGGGAAGGGCAGCCTTTCGGTGTCGTAGCGGAGTGCTCGTGGGCACGTCCCGACGGCTGTCGGAACGCGGCGCACGGAGCGGATGGGGCTACATCATGCCACCCATGCCGCCCATGCCACCCATGCCGCCCATGCCGCCAGCGCCGCCGGCCGGCATGCCGCCGCCACCGGCGCCGCCGCCACCGCCGCCATCGTCCTCATCTTCGGACTCAAGGTCGGCGACGACCGACTCGGTGGTCAGGAGCATGCCACCCACGGACGCGGCGTTCTCCAGCGCCGAGCGGGTGACCTTCGTCGGGTCGAGCACGCCGTCCTCAAGGAGCGGGCCGTACTCTTCGGTGCGGGCGTTGAAGCCGTAGTCGTCCTCGCCGTCCTTCACGTTCTGGACCACGATGGAGCCTTCGTGCCCGGTGTTCTCAGCAATCTGGCGCAGCGGGGCCTCCAGGGCCGTCTTCACGATGCCGACGCCAATCTGCTGGTCCTCGTTCTCCACCTCGACGTCTTCGAGGGACTCAAGGGCGCGCAGGTAGGCAACGCCGCCTCCCGTGAGCACGCCTTCGTCGACCGCCGCGCGGGTTGCGCTGAGCGCGTCCTCCACGAGGGCCTTCTTGGCCTTCATCTCCGGCTCGGTCGCGGCGCCGACGTTCAGCACCGCCACACCGCCGGCGAGCTTCGCGAGGCGCTCCTGCAGCTTCTCCTGGTCGTAGTCGGAGGTGGAGTTGGCGATCTGCTGCCGGATCTGGTTGACCCGGGCCTCGATCTCCTCTTCCGAACCTTCACCCCCGACCATCGTGGTTGCGTCCTGGTCGATGGTGATGCGGTCGGCCTTGCCGAGGTAGTCGAGCGTGGCGTTCTCGAGGCGGTAGCCCTTCTCCTCGCTGATGACCGTTCCGCCGGTCAGCACGGCGATGTCCTCGAGCATGGCCTGCCGACGGTCGCCGAAGCCCGGCGCCTTCACGGCGGCCACCTTCAGCGTGCCGCGCATCTTGTTCACCACGAGGGTCGCGAGGGCTTCCCCCTCCACGTCCTCGGCGATGATCAGAAGCGGGTCGTTCGTCTGGCTGACCTTCTCCAGGACCGGCAGCAGGTCCTGCATGTTGCCGATCGAGTCGTCGTAGATCAGCACGTACGCGTCTTCGAGCACCGCCTCCATCTCCTCGGAGTCGGTCACGAAGTAGGGGCTCTGGTAGCCGCGGTCGAACTGCATGCCCTCGACCACGTCGAGGTACGTCTCGATGCCGCGGGCCTCCTCGACGGTAATCACACCGTCCTGGCCTACCCGCTCAAAGGCATCGGCGATGAGGGAGCCAACCGAGTCGTCGTTGTTTGCCGAAATCGTGGCAACCTGCTCGATACGCTCCTTGCCAACGACCGGGTCGCTCTGCTGACGGAGGTGATCGACGACGTGCTCGGCGGCGGTCGCAATTCCGCGCTTCACGTCCATCGGGTTCGCGCCGGCGGTCACGCTCTTCAGACCGGCGTTGATGATGGACTGGGCCAGCACCGTCGCCGTGGTGGTGCCGTCGCCGGCCGCGTCGTTGGTCTTCGAGGCCGCTTCCTTCAGCAGCTGGGCGCCGACGTTCGGAAGCTTGTCCTCCAGTTCAATCTCCTTTGCGACCGTCACACCGTCCTTCGTGATGCTCGGGGAGCCGAAGGACTTGTCGAGAACGACGTTTCGGCCTTTCGGGCCGAGCGTCACCTTGACGGCTTTCGCCATCTGGTCAACGCCATCTTTCAGGGCGTTGCGTGCTTCAGAATCAAACTTTATTTGCTTCGCCATAATTGGGGTATCAGTTGGTTCGTTCGGGGTTCAATTCGGGAGTGGAAGTCGGTCGTGCAACCGCGGCGTCTTCTCACCGCGGGAACGGCCGAGGGACTATCCTTCAACGATGCCAAAGATGTCGCTCTCGCGCATGATGAGGTACTCCTCACCGTCGAGAGTCACCTCGGTACCGGCGTACTTTCCGTAGAGGACGTCATCGTCTTCCTCTACCGTCATCTCGATCCGGGTGCCGTCTTCAACACGGCCCGGACCGGTCGCGACGACCGTCCCCTCCTGGGGCTTCTCCTTGGCCGAATCCGGAATGTAGAGGCCACTTTCAGTCTTTTCGTCGGCCGGTTTTGGGTGGACGACGACGCGGTCGCCGAGAGGTTTTATGCTCGTCATAATGCGTTCGGAATGCCTTGTGAGTGATGTGTAGATGAGATTTCGGTCGTTGTTATCACTCACCGATGGCGAGTGATAATAATTCCACTACAAGCAACACAGGGTCCCCTCCTGTGTTCCTGTGCGGCCGGGGAGTTAGGGTGAAGATCCTTTTAGCGATCCCTCGGCACGGGCGCGCAGCGGTTCGTCGAACACCGACGACGGACCGAAGTGTGAAGCGGGGGCGGAGCCACGGTGAACGGGCCTCCGTTCGCGCTCAGACTGTTTGTTTGAACCCCTTCATGGTCGACATGCGCCGTGTACAGCGTCTCTGGTGGGCCTTGCTGGCAGGAACCGGCAGCCTGTTCGTGTTCGCGCTTCTTCCTCCGTTCCTGCCCGTCGAGATGCAGGCGGTGACGCGGCAGTGTTTTGCGTCGGTGTGTCATCAGTGGCCCAGTCGCTCTCCACAGATCGGAGGGGTGCCCATCGCCCTGTGCGACCGGTGCAGCGGCATCTATCTCGGGCTCGTGGTCGGGGTGGCGGCCACCGGGTGGGGCCGATTCCCCTGGCGGACGCTCGGCGGATATGGACGATATCTGCTGCTCGGGGCCGTCGTCCCGCTCGGCCTCAACTGGATGGGGCCCGTGCTGGGCCTCTGGGGCAATGGGCCGTTCAGCCGAGCGCTCACCGGCCTGCTGTTCGGCGGAATTGCGGCGAGTTACGTGACGGACCGACTGCTCCGGCGCATGACACGGACGGCTTCTGCCCAGGGTCCCGAGCGCAAGTGAGTGGCCTTTCAGTTGGGGACGCTCTTGGCTATTTTCGTGCAACCTTTTCTCGGGGCACGTACAGTCTTCGCACGTGTCTCGCCCTTTGAGTGCGCTCGCTCACGCAGGCTTCAATTTCCATGACTCCTCGTCAACAATCGATCCTCGTCGGTGCTCTCGTAACCGGTGCGCTCGGCACGTCCTACCTCGGGCTTATCAACCTCTTCTGCTGCCTCGGCGTCCTCATCGGGGGCGCCGTGGCCGTTCAGCAGTTCACGAGCCGGACCGGCACGGCTGTTGAGTCGGGGGACGGGGCGATCCTCGGGGCCCTGGCGGGGGCCGGAGGGGCCGTTCTGAACGCCATTTTTGACTGGGGGCTGCGGCCGCTCAACCTGGATTCCCAGTCGGTCACTCAAGACATATTTTCGGGCCTCATGCAAGGAATGCAGGGACAGGGGGGATTTTCTCCGGAGATGATGCAGCAGATGCAGGGAGAGCAAACCATGGGGGCGCTCCTCGTGGGACTTGTTGTGGGCATCATTGTGAATGCCATTTTTGGGGCCATTGGCGGGGCCATCGGCGCCGCTATTTTCGGAGAGGAGACGGATGGATCGGGCGGGGTGCAGACGGCCGACGCCGAAATTACGGATGCGTAGCGCCGGCCTGATCCTCAATCGAAGAGCGACGGCTCGGTCTGGCGCCGGTTTAGCTCCTCGATGAGGCGCCGATTGGCGCGGGGGAAGGCGTAGTCGTCGAGGTCGTCGACATCCACCCACTGCCACGGCTGGTCCTCCCGGGCCTCCGGCGGGCCGTCCGCGAGCCGGCCCTGAAACGCGTGGAGGGTGATTTTGAAGTGGGAGTAGGCGTGGGACAGGGTGTAGAACGGTTCCACGTCCGCCATCGCGATCCCGAGTTCCTCCCTCACCTCGCGCCGGCACGCCGCTTCTTTGGATTCCCCGTCCTCCTGCTTGCCGCCGGGAAACTCCCAGAGGCCGCCCAGCAGGCCCTCGTCCGGGCGGCGCTGGATGAGGATTCGGTCGTCCTCGTCGAACACGAGCCCCACGGCGATGTCGTGGTGCGGGACCGGCTCCGAGTCGGGCGTGATGGGGTAGTCCTCCTCGGTGCCGGCGTCGTGGGCGAGGCACACGTCCTGGAGCGGGCACCGGTCGCAGTGGGGCGTGGTGGGCGTGCAGACCAGTGCGCCGAGTTCCATCATTGCCTGGTTGAAGTCGCCCGGCCGATCCGGGGCGAGCAGGTCGTTGGCGAGGTCACGGAGGTGCCGCTGGGCGGTGCTGGTGGTCGCGTCCTCCTCAACCGCGAAGACGCGCGACAGCACGCGGGTCACGTTCCCGTCGAGCACCGCGTGGGGCTTCCGGTAGGCGATGGACAGCACGGCGGCGGCCGTGTAGGGCCCCACGCCCTTCAGGTCTTTGATCGCGTCCATCGTGTCCGGGACCGTGCCGTCGTGCTCGTCGACGACGTGCTGGGCGGCCTCGTGGAGATGACGGGCGCGGGCGTAGAAGCCAAGGCCTTCCCACAGCTTGAGCACCTCATCGCGATCGGCGGCCGCGAGGGCCTCGACGGTGGGAAACGCATCCAGGAAGCGGTGATAGTAGTCGCGCACCGTGTCGACCCGCGTCTGCTGGAGCATGATCTCGGCAACCCAGATGCGGTACGGGTCGTCTGTCGTGCGCCACGGCATCGACCGCTTGTGTTCGTCGTACCAGTCGAGCAGGTCCTGACGAAACGTGTCGCGCTGCCGGTCGGTGGGGGTGAGGGGACGTTCGGGAATGGGAGCGTGGGGGTTGAGGGTAGAGGGTAGAGGGTTGAGGGTTGAGGGTAGAGGGTTGAGGGTAGAGGGTTGAGGGTAGAGGGTTGAGGGTGGAGCGACTTTGGTTTCTGCGCGTCGTGTGATATAGATTCCAGTGGAAAATGTCGGTAGAACCAGTGGGGGTTACTCCTTTTCGGTAAGTCCAGGATGCCAGACGTTTCAACGTTAGAACGTTGAACGTTATGGGTTTACGGGAAAAATGGTCACTTCCGGGCCATCGACTTCAGTTCATTTTCGAGCCGACACGATGAAATCAAAACGGCGTGACGCGGTTCAGGATACGCAATACGAAATACGCAATACTCCAGAATCTGGGACACTCGCTTCAGAGGCGGCCGGTTGGTGAGGGGCCACGGCGGTCGTCAGGACCGGAGGTCAATCCGGAGGACGAGGGTGTCGGCGGGGGCGTTGGGGGACTGGGTTTGGAGGAGCGCTTCGTGGGTGCCCGGGGCTGTGCCATGGGGGATCCAGGTGAACGAGCGTCCGGCCACGCCGCTCAGGGCCGGGCCGCGGAGGAGGGTGTAGCGCTCTACGCGCTGTCCACCCACCTCGGCCGGCAGCGACAGGATGAGCGGGGTCTCGGGATCGGCGGTGGTGCGGAGCGTCTCCGGCGGTGCCGTGGTCGGCGCAACCCGCGCCCCGGTGGCAGGTTCAAGGGCATCCGGAGGCGTAACGCCCACGGTTCCCGCCAGGCCCAAGAGGCCCACGGCGAAAAGAGGGAGCAGGACGCGAACAATCGGCGTCATCACACGGAGTCACGCAATGCACAGTCACCGACGACATGTCGTATACCCGGCGGTCGGGGCGGTGTTGCTTGTCGTGGGGCTTCTGGGGGGCAGCGGGGGCCAACCTGCGAGGGCGCAAACCGCCGTCGCCGAGTCCGACCCGGAGACGCCATCGGTACGCTGGCGGCTCGTGGTGGACGGTCAGCGCACCGACTGGCCGGACGCGGTGGAGACGGCCCCGCTCGACAGCGTGCAGGCCGTCGGGCGCCGCGTGCTGCGTCACCTCCGGACCCAGGGCTACTACTACGCCACGCTTGACTCCGTGTCGGTCGACACGAGCCGCGTCCCGGCCGCTGCTCGCCTCTACGCTCATCGCGGGCCGCAGGTGCGGATTGGAACGCTCCGCATTGAGGGCGACAGTGCCGTCCCGGCGGCCGAGTTGCGTGCGCGGATGGAAACTGAGGTGGGCGATCCACTCCGGCGCGATCGGCTGGAGGCCGACATCCAGGCCCTCCTGGACCGGTACGAAAGCGCCGGGCATCCGCTCGCCCAGGTGCGCGTGGCCGAGACGCGCCTTTCAACGGACGACGCGTCCCGCCTGCACGTGACGCTGCGGGTCGAGGAAGGCCCCGCGCTCCGGCTGGATCGGATCGCGGTCCCGGAGGATGCGCGGACGAATCCGGCCCTGGTGGCCCATCTGGCGGGACTGGAGATGGGAACGCGGCTCCGAGACGACGACCTGTCGGAGGTCCGGCGCCGCCTGCGGGAGCATGCCCTTTTCCGGGAGGTCGGGACGCCGAAACTGCAGGTGGCCGGCGACGGCGGGGCGGTGCTTCGCGTCCCCATCGAGGAGGCCGCGCCGGGGGCCTTCGACTTCGTGCTCGGGTACCTGCCCCCATCGCAGACACGCGGCTCTGGACAACTGGTGGGATCCGGGCACCTGCTCCTGAAGAACCTCTTCGGCGGGGGCCGGACGGCCGACTTCACTCTCGACCGCCGCCCGGGACAGACGAGCCTCTTCGAGGTGTCGGTGGCCGATCCGTATCTGTTTGGGCTTCCGCTGCGGGTGGAGGGGCGGTTCCGGGGCGAGCAGCGAGACTCCACGTACGGCGAGCGCATCTACAAGCTCAGCACCGGCTATCGGCTGGAGAACGAGCTGGAATTGACGGCCCAGCTGAGTCGGGAGGTCGTGCGTCCGGGGCCGGCCGGGGCCGAGATTCGTGGGGCCCGTCAGCAGGTCCCGCGCTCCACCCGTCTCTTCTACGGCGTCGGGCTCCAGTACGAGCAGCTGGATCGCCCGCAGAATCCACGCCGCGGCCTCTCGGTCGATGTTCAGCTGGCCCAGGGACGCAAGCAGCGTCGCCTCCGGCAGATCACGACCGATGGCGACACCGCCCGCGTCTCCGGGGCCTTCCGACAAGAGCGGTTCCAGGGGACGTTTCGGGCGTACCTTCCGGTGTTTTCGCGGCAGGTCCTGGCGGTTGGGGGCGACGGCTCGGTGCTGATTAGCCCCGAAAATCGGTGGGACCGGAGCGACCTCTTTCGGCTGGGCGGGGCGTCGTCGCTGCGCGGGTACGACGAGGATCGGTTTCTCGGAAACGTCGTCGCGCGAGGGCTCGTGGAGTACCGGTTGCAGCTGGATCGGGCCTCGTACGCCCACGCATTCTTTGACCTCGGGTACGTCGCCCGTCCGGCGCTGAATGAAACGGCGTCCATGGAGGGATGGCATCCCGGCTACGGCGCCGGGGTAAAGCTCCAGACCTCCCTCGGCCGGATCTCGGTCACGTATGGGCTGAATCCGGACGTGCAGAGTCCCGCCAACGGGCGTGTGCACCTGGGGCTGTCCGTGGGACTCTAATTCGCACTCACACCACCCCGGACGGCCAGAGCACGCGCTCCGGATGAGCACGGCGGCGCACGTCCCCCGTGTTCATGGCTGCTTGATCGTGCTCGGGGAACCTGTGTAGGGGTAGGGGGTATCCCTTTATGGCCAATACTTCTGAACAACCCCGGGCAATTCTACCCTTTCCGTCCCATGCAGATCAGTGAAGAACAGCGCGCAGGACTTCAATCCCGTCTTAGTCGCATCGAGGGGCAGATCCGAGGCCTACAGCGGATGGTGGATGAGGACCGCTACTGCGGGGACGTCCTCGATCAGATCCACTCGGTGCAGCAGGCCCTCAAGTCGGTGGGCCGCGAGATTACCCGCAACCACCTGGAGACGTGCGTGACCGACGCGATCCGGTCCGGCAACGAGGCGGCCGCGGAGGAAACCTACGACGAGATCATGGGGCTGCTGGAGAAAGAATTGTGAGTGAGAAGGTTGAAGGTAAGAAAATTGAAGGTTGGAAGGTTGAGGGAAGGGATTTGGTTGTCGCTGTGTCCTGCATTAACTGAGCTGTGCAAAAGTCCCTGAAGATGACGCCTGTGCGTGTGGGCGTCCGGGCGTTTGGGAGTGTGGGAGAAAAGCGCCCCCACGCCCATACTCCCACACTCGACTCCTACACGTTCAAGCAGCCCTGAGCTCGGCAGGCAAAGACCCTTTACAAACGTCCTTACGCATCGGGAAAGCGATTCGGTATCCATGAGTGAATCGACGACACAGACCGAAGCAACCTCACGAGACTCTGCCGTGTCGGGGGATGGCGTGCCGGC
>JBDGQM010000160.1:26359-38886 GCA_042219065.1 Salinibacter sp.
CACAGACCGAAGCAACCTCACGAGACTCTGCCGTGTCGGGGGATGGCGTGCCGGCGGAGAAGCCCTGTCCCGTTCCCCCGTCGGACGCCGAGGACGGGGGGCCCGGCTCGGCCGACGAGGGAGAGGCCCGTGCGACGCTGCCGGTAGAGGGCATGTCGTGTGCCTCGTGTGCCGGCAGCGTGGAAGAGGCCCTCGCGAACACCGAGGGTGTGGCCGCAGCCTCCGTCAATTTTGCCACCGAGCGGGCCGACGTGTCGTTCGACCCCGCCCGCGTGCAGGTGCGCGACCTGTCGCAGGCCGTTGCGGACAGTGGCTACGAGGTGCGCACCGCCGACACGACCCTCGCGGTGCAGGGCATGAGCTGCGCCTCGTGTGCATCGAGCGTCGAGTCGGCCCTCACGGGCCTCGAGGGGGTGCTGGACGCGAGCGTCAACATTGCCACCGACCGCGCGACGGTCCGCTACGTGCCCGGCGCGGCCGAGCCTGCCGACTTCGCGACGGCGATCCGCGGTGCGGGCTACGACGTGGTGGACACGGGGGACGCGTCCGACCGCACCGACGTGGAGCGCGAGGCCCGCGAGGACGAGACGCACTCCATGAAGCGGCGATTTTTCTGGGCGCTCGCCTTCGCCCTGCCCGTCTTCGTGCTGGAGATGGGCTTCATGCACGTGCCGGCCATGGAGGCGTGGATCACGGAGCAGGTGTCCACGCAGACGCTCTACTACGTGCTGTTTGCCCTCACGTCCGTCGTGCAGTTCGGCCCGGGCCTCTACTTCTACAAGCACGGCTGGCCCGCCCTCAAGAGCGGACGTCCCGACATGAACACGCTCGTCATGATCGGGACCTCGGCGGCCTACGGCTACTCGGTCGTGGCGACGTTCCTGCCCGGCATTCTGCCGGCGGGAACGGTGCACGTCTACTACGAGGCCGCCGCGACGATCATCACGCTCATTCTGGCCGGCAACTACATGGAGGCCCTCGCCAAGGGCCGCGCCAGCGACGCCATCCGCAAGCTTCTGGATCTCCAGGCCAATACGGCCCGGGTCCTTCGAGATGGGGAAGAAGTGGAGGTCGACGTGCGCGACGTGGTGCCCGGCGACGTGATTCGGGTGCGGCCGGGCGAGAAGGTGCCGGTGGACGGGGAGGTGCTCGACGGCGATTCGTACCTCGACGAGTCGATGGTGACTGGTGAGCCGGAGCCCGTCCACAAGGAAGAGGGCGACGAAGTGGTGGGCGGCACGATCAACAAGACCGGGAGCTTCACCTTCCGCGCCACCCGCGTGGGAGAAGAGACCGTGCTTTCCCAGATCGTGGGGATGGTGGAAGAGGCCCAGGGGTCGACCCCACCCATCCAGTCGCTGGCCGACCGCGTGGTTCGTGTGTTTGTGCCTGTCGTCCTGGCGGCCGCCGCCCTCACGTTTGGCATCTGGATGGTGTTTGGCCCCGATCCCGTGCTGACGTTCGCCCTCGTGACGGCCGTGTCCGTCCTCATCATCGCCTGCCCGTGCGCGATGGGCATTGCCACGCCGATCTCGGTGATGGTGGGTACGGGCCGCGCCGCTGAGCTCGGCGTGTACGTGCGGAAGGGCGAGGCCCTGCAGGCCCTCCACAGCGCCGATCTCGTTGCGCTCGACAAGACGGGCACGCTCACGAAGGGACGGCCCGAAGTGACCGATTTCCTCCCGCAGAACGGCTTCGGGAAGACCGACCTGCTGCGCTGGGTGGCCGCCGTCGAGACGCAGTCCGAACACCCGATCGGGGAAGCCATCGTCGCGCGGGCCGAGGACCGCGAACTCGACTGGCCCGACGCCACCGACTTCGACGCAATTCCGGGGCATGGCGTGCAGGCCACCGTCGAGAAACACACCGTTGCCGTTGGGGCCGCCCGTCTCATGGAGCGGCTCGGCGTGTCGCTCGACGGACAGGAGGCGACGGCCGACGACCTGGCCGACGCCGCAAAGACGCCGCTCTACGTAGCCGTGGACGGCACCCTTGCCGCGGTCGTGGCGGTGGCGGATCCGATCAAGGACTCGACGCCCGCCGCGCTCGACGCCCTGCACGAACTCGGGATCGAGGTGGCCATGATCACCGGCGACGACGAGCGGACGGCCCAGGCCATCGCCCGCGAGCTGGGGATTGACCGCGTGCAGGCCGAGGTGCTGCCCGACGACAAGGCTGAGGCGGTGACGCAGTTCCAGGAGCAGGACCAGACCGTCACGTTCGTGGGCGACGGCATCAACGACGCGCCCGCCCTCGCCCAGGCCGACGTCGGCATCGCCATCGGCACCGGGACCGACGTGGCCATCGAGAGCGGCGACATCGTGCTGATGACCGGCGACCTGCGCGGCGTCCCCAACGCGGTATCGCTGTCGCAGTCGACGATGCGCAACATCAAGCAAAATTTGTTCTGGGCCTTCGCCTACAACGTGCTCCTCATTCCGGTGGCGGCGGGTGTGCTCTACCCAGCCTTCGGACTGCTGCTGTCGCCGGCCCTGGCCGCCCTCGCGATGGTGTTCTCGGACCTGTTTGTAGTGGGCAATGCGATGCGCCTGCGCCGCCTGGACGTGGCGGTGGGGGAGGCGCCGGGGGCGATGAAAGGGGCCGCTTCCGCGACGGCGTAGTCCCGACCCTGAATCTGGCCCGGTAGAGAAAGGGCATGCCCGGCAGGGACGCATCACAGGCGTCCCCGTCGACTGTCCCAACGGGGCGTCTGTTCTCCCGGAGGCCCGGCTGCAGTACGCGAAGGAATTTCGTGATTCCTTTCATTGAAGGGGCGGCGCCCAGCGGTATGACCCTTTCCCAAAAACGCTTCAACTGGCATGGAATTAATTCCCGACTGGGCGCCCAACATCCACCCAATGATCGTGCACTTCCCGATCGCATTTCTCCTCGGGGCGATCGGGGCGGACTTGCTCTCGCTCGTCGTGCGCCGCTGGGTGTGGCTGCGCCCGGCCACGGTGGCGCTTTACGTGATTGGGGGAGCGAGTGCCGTGCTCACGTACGTTACTGGCACGTGGGCCGCCGACGCGGTGTCGGTCCCGGCGGAGGCCCAGTCGGTCCTCACCGAGCACTCGAACCTGGCGTGGTGGACCATGTGGTTTTTTGGCGTCTACGCCCTGCTGCGCCTCGGCGCGCATCTGTGGTCGACGACAGAGGGACGGGTCGCCGTGCAGGGGGTGCTTTTCGTCGTGGCGCTGGGCGGCTCGTATCTGCTCTACGAGACGGGCGACCACGGGGCCGAGATGGTGTACCGCCATGGCGTGGGCGTCCAGCAGGCCGCGCCCAGGCAGGCGTCCGTGGAGCCCGGGCTGACGGTCGGAGAGAGCGGGTGGCAGTGGCAGCCTCGGTCCGACACGGCCTGGACTGAGCGGATGCGGTGGCTGGAGGGGACCCCGGATGCGGTGCAGGCCCGTCTCGACACTCTCGCGGACGGAAGTGTCGCACTGGCGCTCACGCCCCAATCGCCCGTCACGTTCGTCGTGCCCGACACGCTTGGGGCGGTGCAGGTGACCGCCGAGATCAACCGGGATGACTTTCAGGGCACCGTCTCGCTTCTCCACCACGCCGAGACCGCTCGGAACTACGACCTTCTCGCCATGCGCGGGCAAACCGTCCAGCAGGGACGCTTGTCCGAAGGGGAAGAGTCCATCATGGATGAGGCTGCGGTCGGCCAGAGTGGATGGCTGACCGTTCGGGCCGTCGGGGACGGAACGCATTTTCGGGGCTATCTGGGCAGCGAGCTTGTGACGCACCCTCACGGCGAAGCGGCAGACCCCGGCATGGTGGGCCTGCGGCTGGACGGCACCGGCACCCTTCGGATTCGGCGTCTGACGGCAGAGGCCCTTTAAGGGAATGCCGATGAGATGGGAAAACCGCTGCGCGCGACGGACAGTGACAGGCCGGGAACCGGGACGCATCGGGGGCTCCCCGTGCTGAATGGAGCCTGGGGGAGATGAATCTCGACGAAAATGAATCGTCTCCTCCTTTGGAACCACTGCTGGTACGTTGTTTGTTCGTCACTATCACTACAATGTACAAAACGTTGTCATCACCCTTATAGAGCCATATAGCCCGTTGCCCCCTTGGGATAGATGCTGAGGACGGTCGTTTTTTCCGGGGTGCGGCTCCGCCAAAACGGGCTCCGGTACCGCATGCGCGACGTCCACATGCCGGACGTCCACATACCAACAGTGCTCGTTTCCCACCAGCCTCCCTACTCTGCCATGAGCTTTTCCGAACGGATTTCCTCATTGCAGTCGAGCGCGGAGCGACAGCTTCACGCCCTCGGCAGCAGAAAGAAAACGGAGAACGCCCTCATCCTTCCCTTCTTCAATATGCTCGGCTACAATCCCTTCGACGTCCGGGAGGTGGAGCCCGAGTACGAAATTGGGCACGAGGAGCAGGCCACGAAGACAGTGGACTATGCCATCAAAGAGGAGGGAACTCCGATTATGCTTCTCCAATGTGCCGAAGCCAAGACCGACCTCGATGCCTACGAGGAGGAGGCCCGGGGAGAGGGCTCCCTGTTCGAGTATTTTGATGAACTGGAGGCAGATGTGGCTGCCTTCACCAACGGGCTGACCTACCGGTTCTACGTAAATCTGGAGACCGACATCAGAGTCGACGAGCGCCCCTTCCTGGAGTTCAATCTACTCGATTACGAGTCCACCGAGATTCAGGACCTCAGGCGACTTTCGAAGCCCGCCTTTGACAAAGAGAAGATTCTTTCGGCCGCCCACGACCTTCAGACCAGCCAACTCCTGCGGAGCTATTTCGCCCAGCAGCGAGAGTCTCCCGACGATCACCTCGTCCGATTCCTGGCGGCGCAGGTGTACGAGGGAGAGATCTCGGGCAGTCAACTCGATCGCTTCCGCCCACTGGTCCGAGAGGTGCTGAAAGAGTTTGTCGGCGGCGACGGAGAGGGGACGCTTCCCTCCAAGCAAGAGAATCCGTCTCGGACCGATCAGACGGAAGCGCCGGACGCCTCAGGGACGGAGGACGATTCCGAGAGGACGAGCCTGGGCGACGAGATTCCGGTCGACGAAGACGACGAGGATGGGACCGGGCCGTTCGATAAAGACTTGGCCCAGCGGGTCATCGACGACTTTTAACGCCGGGACCGTTTCCGCCCGCGATTCTGCAAGGGGACTAAGTGGACCCGAGAAAGTACGTTATTCTTCTCGCATCCGAAAAACCCTCGTGAGCACGTCTCCCGACTGCTGTCGGGATCAGGATCTTTTCGGTAGCAAGCACCGCCTGAGTCGAAGAGATCCCGCATCGGGGTGCGGGATGACTGCCTGGGGTTTTTCGGATGCGTGGCTAATGTTTCTCCCTTGACCTACTTAGGACACAACCACGCCGTCGCTGTACATCATGATGGGGGCGTAGCCGCAAGAAGGGGAGGCGGCCCCCTCGACGCTCACTCGTCTAGCGTTGGGGCGCACCTCTGCAGAATAAGTCGGCCGCGGAAGCACTACCTGGACACGTGACGAGTGCGGTTGAGGGACCATCACACAGAAATCTTCGCGAGACTCAGGCCCCAGGCCGCCGATGAGCGCCGAGGAGCCACCGTTGTCCCGAGGGAGGCACAGTCCTGAGACCCCAACTCAAAGACTCGAAGTGCGACTCGGCGTCGTACGTCTTGACGTCTCTTGACGGCACCTGGGGGACGATGCTGTGCCGTGGGGAGATCCACCCTGAAACAGACGGAACATATACCCCTACCCCCCATTGGTATTGGTACTGTAAACTGATGTTCATCTCCTCCACATGCCACGCTCTTCCTCCCGGCTCTTGGCGGCGTTGGTAGCCCTCTCGTTTGGGCTTGGGTGGGGGGCGCCTGTGGCGCTTGCCTCGTGCGGGCCCATGGGTCCTACCTCTCCGGACCGGTGCGGCACGTCGGGGTCCGACCAGCACTGTCAGAGTGACCAGGGCCCCTCTGCTGCCTGCCTGGTGCACCACGCCAGCCAAGAGGCCCTGACGGAGTCGTCTCCATCGCCCGACACGCAGGGAGGAAACAAGAGTGCGGTGGAGAAAGAATCTGTCGTGCCGCCGCCGCAGAAGGCCAGCTCATTTCTTACGTCCGTCTCGCACGCCGTCGTCCCGCGTGCTCATCGGCTCCACGTCTCCGTGGGGCTATGGCTTGAGTGAAACGGGGTCTTGACCGTGTCGTCTCCGCCCGAATCGTCCTCCGAATTCTGGAGGTCGCGGGAGACACATGGCACTGTCGTCGCCTTACACCCGCCTTTTAGCATCTTCGCGGGACCGTACCCCATCTGCATCGAACCCTCAAGCTGATTCGACCCCTGTGATGAGCACGACTGATTTTGTTTCCGATTCGACCGCTTCCGACGCACCCCCTGGCCCTGTTTCGCGGCGCGACTTTTTGCGAAGCGCTGGGGCCCTCACGGCCCTGGCGGGCCTGCAGACGCTGATGCCGGGATGGGCCGCTGCCGCTGGAGACGTGTCCCGCGGCGGGTTATCCCCGCTAGAGCCCACCCGACGGGTCGGGAACCGCGTCGAATACGACCTTACCATCGAGAAAACCCCCTTCGAGGTGGCCGGCGAGCGCGCGACGGCCATTACGATGAATGGGACCGTGCCGGGTCCACTGATTCGCCTCCAGGAGGGCGAGGACGTGATTCTGCGCTACCACAACAAGCTGGAGGAAGACACCTCCATCCACTGGCATGGGCTTCTTCTGCCCAACCGGTTCGACGGGGTCCCCAAAGTAAACTATCCCGGCGTGGCCCCCGGTGAGAGCTTCGAGGCGCGCTTCGACGTGCGCCAGTACGGCACCTACTGGTATCACAGCCACTCCGGCCTCCAGGAGCAGCTCGGGCACTACGGCCCGCTGGTGATCGACCCCGCGGGAGAGGAGCCCCAGGACTACGACCGGGAGCACGTGGTCGTTCTCTCGGACTGGACGTTTGAGAATCCCTACCAGGTGCTGGCCAACCTCAAGAAGGGGGAGGGCTACTACAATGTTCAGAGGCGCACCGTGGGCGAGTTTTGGTCGGACGCGTCGGAGGAGGGATTCTTCAGCACCCTCAAGGATCGTCTCAGCTGGGATCGGATGCGGATGAGCGCGACCGATCTCTCCGCCGTCCGGGCGCCGGCCTACACCTACCTCATGAACGGCCAGGCGCCGGGCGCCAACTGGACCGGGCTCTTCAACCCGGGGGAGCGGGTGCGTCTCCGAGTTATCAACGCCAGCGCCGCCTCCATCTTCGACGTGCGGGTGCCGGGGCTGGAGATGGACGTGGTGCAGGTAAGCGGGCAGAACGTGGAGCCAGTTTCCACCGACGAGTTCCGCATCGGAGTGGCCGAGCGGTACGATGTGATCATGGAGCCGACCGAGGATCGTGCCCACACCATCTTCGCCGAGTCCCTCGACCGGAGCAGCTACGCCCGCGGCACGCTTGCGCCCCGAGAAGGCATGGAGGGCCCCGTCCCTGAGCCGCGCGAGCGCCCGACCCTGACCATGACCGCGATGGGCATGGGCGGGATGGGGGATGGGGGCATGAACGGAATGGACGACGGAACCATGGAGGGCATGGACCAGGACGACATGTCCGGCGGCATGGACGGAACGATGAACGAATCGGACGCGGGCGGTCTGCGCCCGCCGGGGACCCTCCCCGAACCAGTCATGCACGACCCGGACAACGACCACGGCCCTGCCGAAGCCGGGCTGCCGATGAGGACTCGCTCGCGGCTCCACGAGCCGGGCATCGGGCTGGGCGACGATGGGCGCCGGGTGCTCACGTACGACCAGCTCAAGGCGCTCGACGAGAAAGACGAGTTCCGCACGCCCGACCGGGAGATTGAGCTCCACCTGACCGGCAACATGGAGCGCTTCATGTGGGGCATCAACGGCGTCGAGTTTTCCGACGCCGATCCGATCCGCATCGAGCACGGCGAGCGCGTCCGGCTGACCATGGTCAACGACACCATGATGTACCACCCGATGCACCTGCACGGGCAGTTTATGGAGTTAGAGAACGGGCATGGGGCCTCCGCTCCGCTCCTCGACACGATCACCGTGAAGCCCGCCGAGCGGGTCTCACTGCTCATCGATGGCAATGAGGAGGGGCCGTGGTTCTTTCACTGCCACATCCTCTACCACATGGATGCCGGCATGGCCCGGGTGTTCTGCGTCGAGCCCGCGCCGGAGAGCGACGAGGAGTTTTACTACCCCGCGGATGCCTAAGCAGACAGGGTAGATTTCTGTAGAGCAGGGGGGCTCTTCACGAAGCCCCCCCCCCACTTCCGATGACAAGTTACAACGATCATATTTCATGATGAGTCCCTTGAAGCACACGCTCGCAGCAGTTGTCGGGGCACTGCTCCTCGTGGGCATCCTTCCGACACACAGCTCGGCGCAGACGATGGACGACAAGATCTACACCCGCGTTCTCTTCGACCAGCTCGAATACGTCCCGGAACCGGACGGGCAGCCGATTGGCCTCGAAGGCGTCGGCTGGACCGGGGGCGATCTCAATCGCTTTTGGCTCCGCGTGGAGGGCGAACAGTCCACGCTCCGGCGCGACGGGGAAATGGAGCTTGAAGCGCTTTACGGTCGGCTCGTCACGCCCTTCTTCGATGCCGTTGCCGGTGCGCGAGTGGACCGGGGCTGGGAGGACGGGGGGCAGACGCGCGGTCATCTCGCGGTGGGCCTCCAGGGACTGGCCCCGTACCGGTTCGAGATTGAGCCCACGCTCTATGTCAGTCAGGAGGGGAACGTGTCCGCCGAGTTTTCGGCCGCCTACCACGTGTTCGTCACGCAGCGGCTCATCCTGGAGTCGGAGCTAGAGACGAGCGCGGCCCTGCAGGACGTGCCGGAGTGGGGCGTAGGGACGGGGGTCAATGACCTCGGGCTGGGATTTCGGCTGCGCTACGAGTTCCACCGCAAGGTTGCCCCCTACGTCGGCTACACGCACGACTGGACATTCGGAGACACCGCCGACCTCGCGGGGGGAGACCCCAGCAGCGGCGCCTTTGTCTTCGGGGTACGCGTCTGGCGCTGATCGGCGTCCGGCTGGGCATCCGGCGCACGACCCCGCAATTGTTTTCGCTCACAACTGAACATCTTCTCATGAGCACGCAAAGCGCAGGAATTTCAGGCACACGTATTCTTCTCGTTCTTGGCGTCGTACTTCTGGTCGGAGCAGCGTGGTTCGGTGGGCGGGTCACCGCCCCCGCAAACGGCTCGCACATGGGCGGAATGGGCGGGATGATGCAGGGTGGGGACACGGCCGTTCCTGCGGATCGGCAGTTTGAGGGAAAGGCTGGAGCTGACCGCTGCCGAGCGATGATGGGATCCATGGAGGACATGCACCGGTCGATGCGGTCCATGATGGCCCGACATCAAGGCGATCAATCCGCATCGGAATCCTCCGATCAATCCTCTCGCATGGGACGCGGCATGATGGGGGGACGGATGGGCTCGGCCAGCGAATCGATGGACGAACGGCGGGGCCGGATGGGGGAAGAACTGAATATGGAGGAGATGCGGCGCCTCTGTCGGACCATGCAGGCCACGATGCAGGACATAATGCACGGAGAAGCGTCCAGCGCCGCCGCCGGATCGGTTGACGAGCAAGTCTCAGAAAATCTGGACCTTAAGGCGCAGACCGAAGAGTGGCTCGGGTCGACCCGCGGCTTTGAGACGATCGAGGACCGCACTGGCGAGTCCGAAGTTGTCGTGAAAGTAGGGGCTGGCACTGGGCTGTCCTACGCCCCCGCTGCAGTGCGCGTCGATCCCGGAACGACCATTCGGTGGCAGTGGACCGGGAACGGGGGGCTTCATAACGTGGCGTTCGTGGGCACGGAGGTAAATACCCCACTCCGCGGTGAGCAGGGGGAGACGTTCACGTACACCTTCACCGAGCCCGGAAAGTACCGATACGAGTGCACGCCGCACGCGGCGGTGGGGATGCGCGGAGTTGTAATTGTAGAAGCGCGTTGACGAAGAGAACGTACTGGACGGACGTCAGCGTCGGCACATGGCTGCTCGTTTCTCCTTCTCTGAAAATCAGCTCCCATCCCATGATTAGTGGTGTCGTTGAGGCACTCCGCATCGGATTTGGGTTCCTCTGGACCGCCGCCTGGGCAATCATCATGGGCCTCACGATTACGAGCCTCGTCCAGGTTTACGTCTCCAAGGAGCGCATGGCGCAGGTGCTCGGCGATGGCAGCATCGGAAGCCTCGTGAAGGCCACGCTGTTCGGTGCGGCCAGCAGCGGCTGTAGCTTCGGGGCCGTCGCAATCGGGAAGGGCCTGTTCAAGAAGGGCGCCCATGTGGTCAACTTCCTGGCCTTCATGTTTGCGTCGACGAATCTGATTGTCGAGCTCGGGCTGATGATCGTCATCCTGCTGGGCTGGGAATTTCTGGCGGCCGAACTGATCGGGGGCCTTATTCTGATTGCCGTGATGGCGGCCATCGTGCACCTGACGCTCCCTGAAAATCTGTTCGAGGAGGTGCGGGCGGCACTCGCGGCACAGGATGCTCAGATGGGGGTCGACGAAGACCCTACCTGCGGGATGGAAGGGAGGGACGCGTTTACCCTCACGACCGAGGACGGAGAGACGCTGAAGTTTTGCTCGGAAGGGTGCATGGAAACCTACCGCCAGCAGGCGGCCGGCACCGGCCGCTGGCAGGATGACCTCCAATCCTGGGGCGGCTGGTACAAAATTGCCAACCAGTACCGCAAGGAGTGGTCCATGATCTGGAAGGACGTGGTCGGGGGCTTTCTCATTTCGGGGTTCGTCATCGTGTTCGTCCCGCAATGGGTGTGGAGCGCCCTCTTTCTGCAGGGCGAGGGACTTCTGGTCACCGCCGAGAATGCACTCATGGGGGTCGCGATCGCCGTCATTAGCTTCGTCGGGAGCATGGGCAACGTGCCGTTTGCCGTCGCGCTGTGGGGCGGAGGCATCGGCTTCGCGGGCGTCATCGCCTTCGTCTACGCCGACCTCATCACCATTCCCGTCCTCAACGTCTACCGCAAGTACTACGGGTGGAAGGTGATGGCGTACATCCTGGCCGTCTTTTTCGTGACGATGGCCTTCACGGGCTTTGTCATGGAGATCCTCTTCGAGGCGTTTGGCATCATTCCGGATCTGGCGGGGGGACAAACGGCCACGGAGCAGACGTACTTTGCCTTCGATTACGTCTTCTATCTCAATCTCATCGCGTTTTCGCTATCGGGGTTTCTGCTGTACGTCTATCGCCGGGGGCTCGGGGCGCCGGGAAAGTATCGCGATCCCGTCTGTGGAATGCAGGTCGGGGCAGACGGACCGAGCGCGACCCACGAGGGGGAAACCTACCAGTTTTGCTCTGCCACCTGCAGGCGTGCCTTCGAGGAGAATCCGGCTCAGTTTGCCCGAGAGTCTCCAAAAATAGCCGACGCCGGATCGGGGCATGGGCACCACTGACGGCATGCACGTATGGTTCGTGGGACTACTGGCCACACTGCGTTGCACAAACGACGACGGGTTTCAGACCACTACTCCCTCATTTTTGAAAAGAAAAGAGCTACGATGCGCACATTCCTCATTCTTACAGTCCTACTTTTGACCTCCGTCCCGACTCAGGCTCAGCAGGCTGACTCTCCTGCGGATCCCGGCGCGGACGCAGCTGTCGAGACGGTCGAGCGTTTCCAAACGGCTCTCGCGAACCAAGACCGCGCGACGGTAGAAGAACTTCTTCTCGCCGATGCGGTGATCCTGGAGGGAGGCGGACTTGAGACGAAGGACGAGTACTTTGACCATCACTTTGGGGCGGACGCGACCTTCCTGAATGACCTGGATCGAGAGATCGAGGACCGGCAGGTGCGCAGGGAGAAGGGAATGGCGTGGGTCAGCACCAAAAGTCGCCTATACGGCACCTATGACGGTGACTCGGTCGACCTTTCCAGTGCCGAACTGATGGTTCTGCGAGAAACTCCCGACGGGTGGCGCATTGCAGCCATTCACTGGTCCTCCCGCTCCCGCGAGTAATGGGTTCGGCCGTTTCTGGCCCGGCGGCCCCGAGAGAAAGTCGTATCGACGAGACCGTTTCTCCGGAATTCTACTCATTGCCCGACTCCGGCGAACTGCAGAGTGGATGCTTCTCCGATGACCACCAATTTCTACGCCCCGCCCTCCGCCATTCGGGGAGGTCGGGTCGTGCTGCCCGAGGCCGAGGCCCGGCACCTGCGCACGGTGCTGCGGGCCGACGAGGGAGACGAGATGGTCGTGGTGGATGGGGAGGGCGGCTGGTACCACGCACGGATCGACCACCTCGCGTCCGACCAGGTGGTGGGGACGATCACCGAGCAGCGCGAAGACGTGGGGGAGCCGGCGATCGAGGTCACCGTGGGCCTCGGGATTCTCAAGAAGCGGTCGCGGTTTGAGACGTTCGTGGAGAAGGCCGTGGAGCTGGGCGTGCGGCGCATCGTGCCGCTGCGGACGCGCCGGACGGAGCGGGCCACCATTCGGGACGAACGGCTCCGCAGCGTCATGGTGGCCGCGATGAAGCAGTGCCG
>JBDGQM010000161.1:0-20896 GCA_042219065.1 Salinibacter sp.
CGACGTTGGCCGCGTAGGGACGATCGAGAAGCGCGGCGAGCATCGGGCCGGTCAGGCCCGCATCGGTGTCCTGCGACTGTTTGCCGCAAAAAATGGCGTCCGTGTCTGAATCTGCGTAGTAGCCCGCCAGCACGTCGGCGTAGGCGCGAGCATCGTAGGCGTCATTGCTTTCGGTCGTGAGGTGCACGGCCCGATCCGCCCCCATCGCCAGGGCCTTCCGGATCGTCTCGGTCACGTCGTCGGGCCCCACGGTGACGACCTCCACCGCGCCCCCGTGCGCCTCGGTGAGCCTGAGCGCCGCCTCCACCGCCGAGGCGTCGTAGGCATTGAGCGAAACACGATCGGTGTCGAAGGCCAGCTCGCCGTCCCGGACGCTGAAGGGCGCGTCGACGTCCGGGACCTCTTTGATGCAGACGGAAATGTCCATGGGCAGGAAAGGAGGTCTTGAAAGCGCTTCCTCAATCGTTCCGGAAGAGTAACATAACGGGTACACCGGGATCGCGCAACGTCGCCCCGCTGCCTCAATCCTTTTTGTGGCCGGGTTCTCGACGAAGAAGCAGGGAGCTTCGATTGAAGACCCAATTAAGTACAAAATACTCTTAAAACTTAATTACGCTGCCGTCGTTGATGTAACGCGCTTGTGAGATGGGTGCTGTACTTTCAACTGCCGAACCGACTCCTCAATCCATTGCTCGGGAGGTGATTTTCGATGCCCCGTGAGGACGCAGAAGACAACGTGCCCCCCTGGCCCCAGCGGCTTTACGACAGCGTCTGGCTGATTGCCGGCACGGCGATTCTGTTCTGGATGCTCTCCTACGTCGTCTGGGGACTGGTCGACATTCTCACATTGCCCGGAGGTGGTTGACATGAGTTCGCCAATTCAATCGCCCGAGGGACACTGGTGGAATCATCCGGTCGCCGGTACCGAGAAGGCCTGGCTCTGGGCCAGCGTCATCACGGCCGTCGTTCTCTTCGGCTGGATGGTGGGCTGGTCGCACCTGGGCGAGCAAAACCCAACCGGCCGTACGTACCGCATCGGCACGGAGGACTACCGTCAGAAGGTGTCCGACTACACGGAGAAAGCCACCAAGACGGAGCGCGGCCTGCGTCCTCCCGGCAAGGACGTGTATGTCGGGGCCTTCCAGTGGGGCTGGGATGGGTTTCCGGTGGTGCTGGAGGCCGGGAAAACATACCGGGTGCACCTCGGCAGCTACGACGTGCAGCACGGCTTCTCGGTGCGCGACCAGGACGACCTGATTCAGCAGTTCAACCTGCAAATTCTGCCGGGCTACGAGTGGGTCGTTCCCATGACGTTCGAGGACCCGGGGACGTACCGAGTGATCTGCAACGAATTCTGCGGGCAGGGCCACCGCGTCATGCAAGACAAGTTCGTTGTCGTAGCGGGGGATCAATCGTGAGTCGAGGCGAGGCGGAGACTCAGGAGGTGCGTTTTTGCTCGACCTGTTGCTGTTGCCAGAAGGGTTCTGATGCGTGAGCCGCGATGCGTGGAGGCGGAACCTTGTGCCGATCACGCCTCACGAATTACGCGTCAAGCATACCCGGTCACGTTTCACGTTCCTTCTCTCCAAAACAGAATCACGGCACTTCCAGACACAGACCTGACATGGCCTTAGCACTCCTCGACAACCCGTACAACGAGGACGGCTTTCGGACCTGCTCGGTCACGGGCCTCAATGTTCACGAGTCCGCCGAGACGCCGACGAAGCTGTTCGTCCTCACCGCCGTGATCGCGCTGGTGCTGGGCGGCAGCGCGGCGCTGCTCGTCGCCCTCACGCGGTGGGAGCTGGTGGGGCTCCTCTCCGCCTCCAGCTTCTACACGTGGCTCAGCATCCACGCCTGGTGCCTGCTGATCTTCTGGATGGTGTTCATGGAGATCGGCATCCTGTACGTGGGCGGTCCCATGGTGCTCGGGCGCCGCTTGCCCGCCCCGAGCCTCGCGAAGGCCGGCTGGGGCCTCATGGTCGGATCAGCCGTGCTCATCCTGACTACGATCTGGATCAGCAATCCGCCCAATTACCAGCCACTGTTGACCTCCTACGCCCCGCTGAAGTCGCATCCCCTCTTCTACCTGGGTGCCATCCTCTTCATCCTGGGCGCCGTGGTGGCCGCCCTGCCGTTCTTCGTTACCATCTGGCAGGAGAAGTCCGAGCATCCGAGCCGCACGCTGCCCCTGGTCACGTTCGGGGCATTCATGACGTCGATCATCGCGCTGGAGTCGCTCGTCGGCGGCCTCATCACCTACGTGCCCACGTTCTTCTGGCGGGTCGGTATTCTCGAGAGTATCGACGCGTCGTGGTACCGGCAGATGTACTGGACCATCGGCCACGGGAGCCAGCAGATCAACCTCGTGGCGATGATCACAATCTGGTACTTCATGACGTACGTGGCGGGCGGGGCCGAGGTGGTGAGCGAGAAGGTCTCGCGCACCGCGTTCATCCTCTATGTCTTCTTCATCAACATGGGCGCGGCCCACCACCTGCTGTCCGACCCGGCCGTCTCCGCGGGGTGGCGCATGTGGAACTGCTCGTACGCCACCTACGGCGCGGTCCTGGCCAGTCTCATCCACGCCTTCGCGATCCCCGCCGGGCTGGAGGTGGGCCGCCGCAAGAAGGGCCTTGGCGACGGATGGTTTGGCTGGCTCAAGAGCGCCCCGTGGTCGGACCCCGGCTTCTCCGCCACCACCTTCAGCATCATCCTCTTTGGCTTCCTCGGCGGCACCACCGGCGTCCTGATGGGCCAGATGCAGCTCAATACCCTGCGGCACAACACCCTCGCCGTGCCCGGCCACTTCCACGGCACGGTGGCGGTGGGCACGACCCTGGCCTTTATGGGCTTCCTCTTCTACGGCATCAAGCTGCTCTTCCGCCGCGACTGGGTGCTGAAGCGGCTCGCCCGCGCCCAGCCCTTTCTCTACGCCGGGGGCATGAGCGTCGCCGTGATGGCGATGATGTCGGTGGGCATCGTGTACGGACTGCCGCGCCGTCACCCGTCGGCGACCAGCATCCCCGGCACCGACTTTAGCTTCGCCGAGGCCTCCCCCATCCTGGCCGTGCTCGGCGTGATGGCCGTCCTCGCGGTGCTGGCCGGGGCCGCGTTCGTGGCCGTCGCCGTGGGCTCCCTCCTCTTCGGCGAGGAGACCCGCCCGTCGGAGATGCTTCCCAACTACGGGGCACTGACGACGTCAGACGCGTCCTCCCACGCCTACTCGATGCGCGGCACGGGAGCAATGACGGCATTCTTCCTTCTGGTGCTCGGCATCCTGTACGGCCTCGACTGGATGTGGCTGGCGCAGCTCTGGGAGTTTGGCCTATAAAGAGTGTGGATGTGTGGAAGAATGGAGGGGTGGACGAAACTTCCTCCTCCCCCTCCCTCCACACGTCCACACCTCCATACACTTCCATCCCGGAACGGTACTCCCTTTGTTTGAACAGACGCAAACACACCATGAACAAGCCTGACGCCTCCCAGGACCCTGCCTTCCTCCCGGCGATGATTCTCATCGGCGTTCTCTTCGTGCTCTCCGTGGCCGGAGTCGTACACTCGTTGATCGCGACGTTCGCGGGATAGTGATCCGGCGCCGGGGGATCGATTCGCACGGGAACCACGTCCGTTCCTGGAATTAGGACAGAAGGATCCGAAATGGGACCTCCCGCTTTCTGTGCAGAATTCCGGCCCAACGGTCCATGATGCTCTCCAAAAGCTGCGAGTACGGCCTGCGCGCGGCCCTGTATATCGCCTCCCTCGACCAGGACGGATACATCTCCATCGGCACCATCAGTGAGGAACTGGGCATCTCGTTCCCGTTCCTGACAAAGATCCTCCAGAAGCTGAACGACGCGGGCCTTCTGACCTCCCAGCGCGGGCCGAAGGGCGGGGTGGCCCTCACCCAGCCCGCCGACGAGGTGACGCTCCACGAGATCGTCGTGGCCATTGAGGGAGACGACCTGTTTCGGGAGTGTGTGCTCGGGCTTCCCGGCTGCGGCGACGCTGAACCCTGCCCCCTCCACGACGAATGGGTCGAGGAGCGCGGGCAGATCAAGTCGCTCTTTCAGGACGCCACACTGGCCGAACTTCCCGACGTCCGCCTCGCCGCCCTCGACTGACGGGAACGTATCCACGTCTCGTCTGGAGGAAATCGGCTGCTTGCCGGACAGCGCTGAATTGCGTCCTGCTCTCCTGGCCTGGATCCATCCATGAACGCCCATCAACAGGGCCCGCGGCGGGGCTGGTGCAGAGCGCGACTCTCAGAACAAAAAAACAAAACACTTCTTTTTCTTGTCCCTTCCAGTACCGTAGTTCCGGTTCTCGTGCCTCTACAAGCCAATCCCATTTCTTCTCATGGAAGCGAATGAGTTTCTGCTCAATCGGCTCGGCGAGACGCAGCGACGAATCCTCCGCCTGCTCCGATCGGAGGACCGGACGGTTCGCGAGCTGGCCAACCACCTGGACCTCACGCGGAATGCCGTGCGGGTTCAACTCTCGAAGCTGGAGGCGGCCGGCATTGCGGAGATCACGGGCCGCCGCCCCACCCGCCGAAAGCCGGAGCACGTCTACGGCCTGACCCAGAAGGCCGAGCAGCTCTTTCCGAAGTCGTACGACGCGGTCTTCAACACCGTCCTCTCCATCCTCCGGGAGGCGGACTGGATGAACGTGGACCCGATTCTGCAGGAGGCCGGACGGCGGCTGGCACAGGCCCACAAGCCTAGCGAACTGGAGCCGGAGGCGTCGGTCCGGGTCGGGCGCGCCCGGGAGGTTCTGGAAGAGATTGGCGGCCTCCCCGAGGTAGTGGAGGAGAACGGCACGTATCGGCTGGAGGGAACGAGCTGTCCCCTCGCGGCCACTGTACGGGCCCACGGGGTGGCCGCGTGCGACCTCGCCCGCGCCCTGATCGAGGAGCTTACAGAGCTTCCGGTCGAGCGCCGCTGTGACGTCGACGGGGACTGTCCACAGTGCGAGTTTGTGGTTGAGGCTGAGTAGGCGCGCTGCGTGCCGATCAAGGCGTTTGTGCCAGCACGTCCAGCTGGTGGGCAATGTAGACCAGTTCGCCCTCGCCGATCTGCCGTCGCCGGGTGCCGAGCCAGTCGGCAAACTTCTCGTCGTCCAGCTCGGGATGCCCCGACAGCTCCGTCTCGACGAAGTGAAGGATGTGGTAGAGGAAATAGGCTTCGTTGGCGGGATACGCGCCGTTTCGCGGAAAGACGACCCAGTCCGAGGCGCCCGCGCGCAGAAGCGGCACCCCGGCCTCGGGAAGATGCGTTAGGAGGCGGCGGCCACAGTGGACCCCCGCGGCGCCCCCTTCCTGCTCGGGCGTGCCGGCCATGCTCTCGTGGTAGAGCCGCTCGATGCGGGCATCGAGCGTGGCGTCGACCGGCGGCTCGAACGCGGTCACGCCGTCGAAGTGAATGGGCAGGTACCACAGCCCCCCCTCGCGGTGGAGGGGACGGAGCGCCCGGAGGGTGGCCGGAATGTTGAGAAGATCGAGGACCGCCTGTGCGATGATCGCGTCGTACGACCGGTCGTCGTGGGCCGACGCCACGTCGAAGAGATCGGTGGTGAGAAACTGAACCGATACCTCCAGGGGCCCATCGCTCCAGGTCTGCGTGTCCCGGCCGGAGACGCTGTATCCCCGGCGCTGGGCCCACGCGCGCAGCCGCTCTCGGGCCGCCTCGATGTTCTCGGCCTCGATGTCGACGAGCGTGTAGTGGAGGGCGCGGGGCGATTCGTGCTCAAGCGCCTCGACGACCCGCTCGACGGTCGCCCCCACGCCGCCCCCCACCTCCAGCACGCGGACCGGCGCGGCCTTCTCCGCGAGGCGCTCTACGAACTGGGACCAGACCCGCCGATTCAGCGCCCGCTCGTCGACGGTCGCCTTGGCGCTGAGATAACGAGAGTAGCTGTAGGCATCCGGCTCGGTCACGAAACGGGGGAGGGTGCGTGAGCGGTGTCATCGACCATTCGATCCAGAAACGACGCCATGCGGCGACACGTCTCGGTCCACGTCGGCGTGGAGCGGTAGTGCGCGGCGGCGGCCTGCCCGAGCTCCGCGAGGCGCTCCCGGTCTTCGCCCCAGGCTTCGACCGCACGCGCAATGTCGTCGGCCGTGTCGACGAAGCGTCCGGTGTCCCCGTGGCGGACCACGTCGCGCACGCCCCCGCTCCGACCGGCGAGAACGGGCAGCCCACGGCCCATCGCCTCGACGTACACGATGCCGTATCCCTCGTGCACCGACGGCACCGCCAGCACGTGCGCGGCAGTGAGCCGTCGTTTCAACTCCTCATCGGGGACGCGGCCGTGCAGCACCACCCGCGAGGGGTCGTCGAGCCGACGAATGCGCTCGCGGAGGACGGCCACGTACGACGGGTCCGCCGACACGTCGCCGACGAGATCGAGCCGCCAGGGCGTGGCCTCGACTTGGGAGAGTCCCTCGATCAACAGGTCGGGGCGCTTCCGGGGAATGAGATTCCCCACAAACAGAAGCCGAAGCGGCCCCTCGGACGTCGCCCGTCGATAAATCGCTTCCGCCGACGCCGCCGTTCCGAAGCGGCGGCCGCTGGGCCGGGCCACCACGTGCGGACGCGCTCCGGCCAGCGCCTCCACAGCCTGTTTCGTGGCTGGGCTGTTGTAGATGCGAGCATCCGTCGCCCGCAGGTAGAGCCACTCCAGGAATCGGGAGCCGACCGCCGAGAGCCCCGAGCGTTGTTCTTGGGCCCGGAGGTGATGGACGATGGCGACGATGGGCGCGTCGATGCGGCGCCGCAACCAGTAGTTGCCGAGGGCAAGCGATCCGTGGTTGAGCTCGTCCTGGAGAAGCACGTCGAGCCCGGCCGAGGCGAGCCGGCGCCAGAACGAGACGTTGGCGTTCTCGACCGGACGCAGCGGGTACGACCGCTTCGGTTGTTGGAAGACGATGACGTCATCGCCCCGGCCCTCCAGGTGCTCAACGAGCTTTCGGTCGTAGAGGTACCCCCCGGACACCGCGTCCAGGGTGCCGTAAATGACCAGACCAACGCGCATCGGTGAAGCGGAGGACCCGCTGGCGGTTTGGATCACGCCGTGTACGAGGCCCAGGCGTCCTCGTCCTCCCAGATCTTGACGGTCATGTCCAGGCCGTCCGCGCTAAGCTGCTCCTGGAGCGACTCACAGAAGATCCGCGAGAAGTGCTCGATGCTCGGGTTCAGCCCCTCGAACTCCATGAGATCGTTCAGCGTGGCATCGCGGTACCGGTCTACGAGCGCATCGATGGCGTCTTCGACCTCAACGATGTCCACCAGGTACCCATTCTGGTTGAGGTCCTCCCCTTCGAGCAAGACCTCCACCTCGAAGTGGTGCGAGTGCCACTCGTTTTCGGGGCCGCAGTTTGGCACGGTGAGATAGTGCTGCGCCACGAAATCTCGACTGACCATTAGCTGATACATCTCGCGCTGAGCGTGTATGTCCAAAATGATGAGCTACTCGTACGTAAAGATGGGCTGCAGCATCGACGTGTCCGCAGCCAGCTGTTCGTAGACGGAGGGCGCCTCGTCGACCGCGAACCGGTCCGAGATCAATCGACTCGGCGCCACGGGGTCCAGCAGATCCAGCACCACCGACATCCGGCGCTCTTTCGACCAGCGCCCCTGGAGTGTCGGGTCGATCGTGCTAACCTGACTGGAGATCACGCGCATCCGCGACCGATGAAAGTGACTTCCGAGATCGATCGGGGCCGTCTTTGTGCCGTACCACGACCCCACGACGAGCCGGCCGGCAAATCCCGTATGCTGGACCGCGTCGTTCAGGACCGAGGGCCGGCCCGTGAGTTCGTAGACAAGATCGGCCCGTGCAGGGTCGGAGGATGACGCGTCGGCGTCCGCCGTCAGGTCCAGCTCCGTGACGGACGCCGCCGCCGAGATTCCCAGCGACTCGGCTCGTGCCCGGCGGGCGTCCGCCGGGTCGACGGCGACGAGCGTTCCGAGCGGATGATCGGCAAGGAGCCGGGCCGTCAGGAGTCCCACGACGCCCTGCCCGAAGACAAGCACGGTTTCCCCAATCATGGGCCGACCGTCCATGACCAGATTGACGGCCGTCTCCAGGGACGGAATCATCACCGCGTCCGTGAGGTCCACGGAGGCCGGAAGCCGAATGAGCGCGTCGGGAGACGCCGTGAATCGGGAGACGTGCGGCTGGAACGAGAAGACCGGGGCTCCTTGCCAGTCGCCCGAAACCTCGTCGCCGACCGCCTCCACGGTGCCCACACACGCATATCCGTACGAAATGGGGTACGACAGGGTATCGCCCTGGAGGGCCTCGATCGAGGAATCTGCGTCGAGGTCGGCGGGCACGTTGCCCTGGTACACCAGGCGCTCCGTCCCGGGACTGATGGCGGAGTATTCGGTACGCACCCGTACCTCCTCCGGGCCGGGCGACGGGGCCTCCTCCGCAATTACTTCCGCCTCTTCAGGGGCCGCAAATTGAATCCGGCGACGGGTCTCTCCTGTCATTCGGGGCCTTAAGTAGGTCGAAGGAAAAACACTAGTCACGCATCCGAAAATCCTTGGCGGTCATCCCGCACCCCGATGCGGGATCTTTGCGCCTTGGGCAGTGCTCATCGTCAAAAAGATCCTGAATCGAGTTCAGGATGACGTACTCACAATAGGTTTTTCGGATGCGAGAAGAGTAACGTACTTTCTCGGGTCTACTTAAGACGTTGAGCGGGAACAAACGCCGTGGGTCACGCGGACGACGGCCACACCGGATCGCCCTCCAGAATGAGATCCCCCCCGAACCACCGCTGCTGAATGTTCGTCAGCTGCGGGAACGCATCGGCCTCCCCCGACGCCTCGGCCTCGTCGGTGGGCGCAAGGGCATTGAGGGCAGACGCACCGCCCACGAACATCGGCGCGATGGTGAGAATGATGTGCTGCACCTGCTGTTGTCGGAGAAAGCTCGTCAGAACCTGCGTGCCGCCCTCCACCATCACACTCTCGATCTCCCGTTCTCCGAGTGCCTCGAGGAGCGACTCCAGGCACACCCCGCCGTCGGGCGCGCAGGGAAGCTGCACAACCGTCGCCCCTTTCGCCTCGAGCGCGTCCCGGCGGTCGGACGTCGCCTCGGGACCGGTCACAATGAGGGGGGTGGGGCCCTCGCAGTCGAGCAGGCGAGCGTCGAGGGGGAATCGGAGGGACGAGTCCAACACAATGGGGACGGGGTGGGAGGCCTCCGTCCGCCGGACGTTGAGGCGAGGATCGTCGGCAATCACCGTCCCGATGCCCACGAGAATACCGTCGTGGATCGCCCGGAGCCGGTGCGTCAGGTCCAGCGCGTCCTCTCCACTGATGGACAGCGGCTCGCCGGACGCCTGCGCGATCGAACCGTCCAAGCTCTGCGCGTAGGTGAGCGTCACGAACGGCGTCTGGTGCTCCGCAAAGTGACGCTCCACCCGCTGCTTCAGCGACTGCAGGGAGCTACCGTGCGCATTGCTGTGAGAATGCCCGTTCGCCGGCCCCAGATCCAGGAGGTGCCGCATCCGGGTCACTTTCGTCCGGAGGTAATCCTCATTGTGACGGTTCACGTGCGGCTCCAGCGGCGCCCGTTCCGAGATGTCGACGCCATGGGCCGTGAGGTCTTCAACCTTCTCGGGGTTGTTCGTGAGCAGCCGCACCGACGACACGTCGAGATCGTCCAGAATCATCGCTGCGATCTCGTAGTCCCGCTCGTCGGCGCCGTGCCCAAGCAGCCGATTGGCCTCGACGGTGTCGTACCCGTCGTCCTGCAGGTCGTAGGCGCGCAGCTTGTCCAGAAGCCCGATGCCGCGGCCCTCCTGACGAAGGTAGATGACAATCCCCTGTCCCTCTTCGGCCACGCGTCGCATGGACGTGTCGAGCTGCTCCCCGCAGTCGCATCGGAGAGAGCCCAGCACATCCCCGGTAAAACACTCGGAATGGACGCGAACGAGAACGTCGTCGGCCCCCTCAATGTCCCCACACACGAGGGCCAGGTGGTCCTTGTCGTCCTTGCTGTTCTCGTACAGCGAAAGCGCGAACTCCCCGTCGGCGGTCGGGATTCGGGTGCTGGTAAGACGGCGCACCGAAGCACTTGTCATGATGAGAGGGTCCTGGTGTCAAGCTAGCAGCGAATGGGTTGGGCAATCGGAGCAGGTCTTCCCTGCGGGCCCACCAATCGCAGGAGGCCAGAGGGTGTGGGACACTATGCCACGAATCAGATCGCACCTGCGTTTCGGCGTGGCTTCATTTCCTGCGAATTCGAAGAAGCTTGTTGGCCGAAACGGCGCATCCAGCACAGGGGATCTCGGCGGGAAGCTCCTGGGCGCCAGGCGCACCGAGTGCCTCTGAAAATTTCTATCAGACAGGAATAAGGATCGGTCGGGGAGACGATCCTCCGTCCAGACATACGTTACCAATCCGTGCACAAGTTCGTAGGGCCAGGGCTCCACGGCATTACACCGCGTCGCTCTCCCAGCCCTCCGTGATGATGCGATCGTCCTCCACGCCCCGCTCTCGAAGCGTCTCCTCGGTGTCGACCACCATCGGGGGAATGCCGCAGATGTAGTAGTGCGGATTGTCGAAGCGGCCGTCGAGGACCTCGTCCAGGTGTGACTGCACGTGACCGGTCGGCCCATCCCAGTCCTCGTGCGACAGCGAGTAGAGCACCGTCAGGTTGTCGTGGTCGGCCGAGAGGTGATCGAGCGTTTCGCGGTACATGATGTCCTCCTGGGTCCGCTCCCCGTAGAGAAACGCGACCTGCCCACTGCCCTCGTTTAGGTACTGCTTGAGCATCGCAATCATGGGCGTGATGCCCGTGCCGGTCGACAAGAACACGGCGTCCCGATCCAGGTCGTGCAGGTACAGGCTGCCGCCGAGCGTGCTGATCGTAATGTCGTCCCCCACCTCTCGATCGTGCATCCAGGTGGAGGCGGTCCCGTCCTCGTAGCGCTTGATCGCGAGGGCGAGCGTGTTGGTGCCCGGCAGGTTGACCGGCGTGTAGGGGCGCTTGACCGTCTCCCCGTCCTGCTCAAACTCAATGACCGTGTGCTGGCCCGGCTGGTACGAAAACGTATGCCCGTTCGCGTCAAGCACGAACTGCTTGACACGGGGGGTCATCCGGTGGATGGACGTGAGGGTGGTATCGAGTGTGTCGGAAGCCATGACGTAAAGGTATATGTGTTGCGTAAAAGGCGAAGAGCAAAGTCGTCGTCAGCCGCTGAATCCGTTGTCGGGCAACGGCGTCATCGGAGCGATGATTACGGCGATTTTTCACCGTAGAGGCTGGACGTATGGCTGAACGGTTTGAGACGGTAGGTGAGAGCAAGTGTTGGGAATCTCAGCCGATGAGCCCGGCAAGGCCCCCGACGCTCACTGTTGAGTTACCCATCAGGGGTGTATCGAAAGCGGAGGACTACGTTTTCCTGAAAAAACAAAGTTTATTTTGTTTTCCGATGAGGTGGGAATGTCTCCCTGCAAAGCCGGAACTACGGAGAAGAGTCCCATCGGCCTTTGACTGAAGACCGATGGGACTCCCCACAAAAAACAGCATGGGATGCTGGGTCGCGTGCCAGTTAATATCCTCCTCCGTCATTGCTGCTGGCTTCCACCGAGCCTTCCATGGAGGAGTGGAACGTGCACTGGTAGGCCGCAGCCGCGTCGGCAAGGGTCTGAGTGTAGGTGAAGGTCACTCCATTATCGTCCTCCGCGTAATTGATGTCGGCATTGCCTTCCAGGCTCCCGGCTTTGTCGCCCTCTTGGCGTAGGAGATATTCCTCATTTCCATTCTCGACGGCGAACGGATGAGCGCTTCTGCCTCCGTTGTTTTCGATCCGGTAGCGCTTGCCAAGCTCGAGGGTAAAGGTTGGATTCTCCGTGCCCGTTTGGGCAACGTCGCTGGCCCCACTTACGGCCGTGACTTCCCAGGCAGAGTTTCCTTTGTTGTCGACCGTGATGGTCACGTCAGCCCCCCCAGCAGTCCCCGCATTGGCGCCAATATTCCCCTGTGCGAAGACGTATCCGCGCCGGTCGTCGGCGACGGCCTCGTGGATATTGACGTATCCGGGATAGCTCGTAAGATCGTCGTAACTGGCGTTGATGATCCGGCTGCTTCGGGCGGCCGGATCGGTGGGAGCAACAGACCCGAGGTAGCCGGAAAAGGGGTCGCTCACGATGCCCCCGCCCTCCGAGACGCTATTGTTGTGGATGTGCCCGATCTGAGCCACCTCAACAGTGTCCTCCGTGGCGCTGTTAACCGAGCCGTTCGTGTTGAGCGAGTACGTCACCAGTGTTTGTGTAGACGTCAACTCCTCAAACCGGACCGTTCCGCTTACTCCCTCCGACAGAACATTTCCCTGGGTGGTACTGGCACTCAATGGGTAGGTCGTAGCTCTCGGGTTGTCCACGAACGAAAGCCCTTCCCCACTCGTGCCTTCTGCATTCCCACCGATGTCCCCCTGTGCCACCACGACGTCGAGGTTGGCCGGGCTCTGATGAACGTTCACGTGGCCGTCGAAGTCCGCGAAGAACTCGATGGGCTGCCCGATCTTTCGGGCAGTCGTGCCGCTCGGGCTACGACCATTGACGGCACTGAGGTAGAACTCGATGCCCCCCCCGTCCGAAACGCTGTTGTTGTGGATGTGGGCCGGGTGCGATACACCCGGAAGCGTCGCGTCCCCGTCCAGATTGAGCGTGACGAGAGTGCTGTCGGAACCAGCACGCCAGAAGGTAACGGTGCCACTGATTCCATCGTCCGTTTGAGCCGTCAGGTCGTAGCTAATCTGGTCGGGAACGGCCCCGTCGCCCATCCCGGAGCTGCCACTGTCGCAGCCGATCCAGGCAAATGTGGCGAGCAGAAGTGCACTGGCGGAGAGCAGATGTGTGACAAAAGGCGGTAGTGTTCGTGCGCGCAGCATGGAGAAAACGTGTCTGATTAGGAAAAACGAAACACCGGTTTATCTTTTTGCACAAAAGCGTACTGCGCAGCAGAAAACATGATCAGCGTAGAAGGTAAAGAGTGGGTTATAGCCTTTCAGGGAGGGCCCTCCCCTCCCACGGCAATCGCATCAATAGTCTACTGCTTCAGACTGATGCTCAGAAATCTATTTTCTGGCAGCGGAGACTCAGAAAAGCGCTCTCGTTTGTCGTCCCAAACTTGATTTATTGCATCAGCACCGCAAGGGCATGACCTTCGGCCCTCGCTTCGCTCGTGTGGGACCCATCCGACTGGACGGGGAAGCTTCGGCCATCGTCAGATAGGCACACGACGGCGGTCGGTGCGACGGGTGTGATGTGTTCTCCCGGAGGAAGCAGTCTTCCGGTGCCGCGCACATGTCTTGCACCATAGCACAGGCCGTACTCAGAGCCCGGTGACGGGCGCTCCCGAGCGACAAGGGCGGGAGGGCATGAATCACGAGAAAGTCCACCCGTAGGCTTCGCTCGCCGCTTCACGTCTTTGCGACTCGTTCTGCTACATGCGAGCGCTTCCGCCTACACCTCCGTTCCCTCCCTCCTCCGCCCTCAGCAAGTTGTTGCGGGGTTTTCCCGTGTTTCCTCGGCCACGACCGGCTCCCGAGAGTTGCGTCTTACGGTCCGATCCCTCAAGTTCGTGTGAGAGTTCATTTTCACATGCTCCTCCCCTCGTACTGATGGAAGAAACGATCACCACCGTCTCCACCGAGACCTTCGTCGAACAGGCCGACGACCCGAACCACGAAATCCTCGATGTCCGCCCCATTGCGGCGTACAACGGCTGGCCCCTCCAGGGCGAGTCGCGGAGCGGGCACGTGCCCGGGGCCAAGAGCCTGCCCCTCCAGTGGACGCAGTATATGGACTGGGTCGAGGTCCTCGACGAGAAATGTCTGTCTCCGCAGACCCCCGTGACCGTCTACGGATACACACTGGACGACGCCGCGGAGATGGGCGAGAACCTCGAACGCCTGGGGTTTGAGGCGGTGGGCCTCTACAATCGTTTTCGGGACGAGTGGGCCGCCGATCCCGACCGCCCGCTGCGACGCATGGAGCGCTACCAACAGTTGGTCTACCCGGAGTGGGTCGATCAGCTACTTTCTGGCGAGGACCCCGCCGGAATGCGAGGGGACGACTACGTTCTCTGCCACGCGCACTTCAACTACCGGCGGGACTACGAGGACGGTCACCTCCCCGGCGCGATTCCCTTGAACACAAACGACCTGGAGTCGCCGGAGACCTGGAACCGGCGTCCCCCGGGCGAACTGAAGGCCGCCCTCGAAGCCCACGGCATCCGCCACGACACCACCGTGGTGCTGTACGGGCGGTTCTCGTACCCCACCTACGACCAGGACTATCCCGCCCAGAGCGCGGGGCACCTCGGGGCCATGCGGTGCGCGGCGCTCATGCTCTACGCCGGGGTCGAGGACGTTAAGATCCTCAACGGGGGCATTAGCACCTGGGAGTCGGCCGGCTACGAGACGTCCACCGACGACGTAGCCCCCGACCCGGTCGACGACTTCGGGGTCGAGGTGCCGGCCCGTCCGGAATACATGCTGGACCTGGAGGACGCCCGGGCGCTCCTGGAGGCCGACGACGGGGACCTCGTGAGCGTCCGCAGCTGGGCGGAGTTCATCGGGGAACGGAGCGGCTACCACTACATCGACAAGACAGGCCGCATTCCGGGGGCCGTGTTCGGCAACTGCGGGAGCGACGCCTACCACATGGAGAACTACCGCAATTTCGATTACACCACACGGGAGTTTCCGGAGATCGCTGAGAAGTGGGCGGCGGAGGGCATCACGCCCGACAAGCACATCGCCTTCTACTGCGGCACGGGCTGGCGGGGCAGCGAGGCGTTCATAAACGCGTACCTGATGGGCTGGCCGAACATTTCGGTTTACGACGGCGGGTGGTACGAGTGGAGCAACCATCCTGCCACGGAGACCGCTACTGGGGTGCCCGAGTGAAGCGTGGAGGCCTGGACGTGTGGAAGCACGGAAGCGTGGACGCTTGGAGGCATGGATGCCTGAAGGCGAACATGCTGCTTCCACGCATCCGCGGCATCCATGCCCCCAGAGCCTGCAGCCGACGTGGAAAATCCGTCCCGGTTGTGCATACGTGTACAATGACTGCGCACAGCCTCCCCTCCGAGCCGCCCCCAGCCCCATTCCCGACCCCGACGCCTTCGCCGAACAGAAGCAACTCGTCGAGGCCGCGATCCGGCTCGACGCGGAATTGGACCGGTCGCCCACCGTATCGGACGTGTGTGCGGAGGCAGGCATCGACGAGACGGCGTTCGAGGAACACTTCGAAACGGTCGAGGCGCTCCGACCAGCGTTCTACGACCTCACGCTGGTGCAGTACCGGATGCTCACGGAGGCCACGACCGGCTACGAAGACTTCTCCTTCGAGGAGCGCCTGGCGTCCTTCTTCTACATCCTGCTCGACGCGCTCGGGGAGCAGCGGAGGTTTGTTCAGGAGACCTTCGACACCCGAGTGCGCTACCGATCATCGTTCCGGGCCGAGGTGCGGGGCACGCTCCGCGACCTCCTGACAGACGAGGACGTGGTCCCGAACACGAACCAACTCGTGACGGGGCTGTGGCCGGTGCACGAGGTGCTGACCGCGGTGACGTTCGCCGTGGTCCGCCACTGGATCCGCGACGAGACGGACGACCAGGAGGCCACCACCGCCCTCGTCGACAAGCTCGTTGCATTCGTCGCTGAACTGGTCACGTTTGGTGGCGTGTCACGGGGCGTAGACCTGGCCTGGCACCTCGTTCGGCACGACGCGCTGGGGCTGGGGCGCTTGCCGGTGGTGGGGCGGTTCTTTTCCGGGCGGTAACGCCTGCTCTCAGTGGCAACCACTTCCGGTTGGGTGGGCCGTATTGCGTATTGCGTGTTGCGTACGTCGAAGATCCGGCGCGATACGCAATACGAAATACGCAATACTTCACTCCGGCTTGCACTTTTTCCACGGACCTCGACGCTTCGATGAGCACCAACGACTCCTCCGACGACTTCCCCGCGTCAAAGCTCGAACGGAGCGGCCTGTTTGCCAAAACCGGGCTGAAGGTCGGGAAGAACTACGCCGAATATCTCATGGACCGGGCCACCGGCGCGGACGATCCGGAGGCGCGGAAGCGGGAGCTCAACACCCAGAATGCCCGCGACCTCTTCAAAGAGTTTACGCGGCTCCGGGGGACGGCGCTCAAGCTCGCGCAGTCGATGAGTATGGACACCGGCCTCCTGCCGGACGAGTTTATGGACGTGATGGCGGAGGCGCAGTACAGCGTCCCCCCGATGAACAAGGCGCTGGTGCGCAAGCGCATCCGGGACGGGCTGGGGCGCTTTCCGGAGCTGCTCTTCGACGCGTTCGAGCCGGAGGCCATGGCCGCTGCGTCGCTTGGGCAGGTGCACCGCGCCCGGCTCGACGACGGCCGCACGGTGGCGGTAAAGGTGCAGTACCCGAACGTGCGGGAGACGATCGAATCGGACCTCGCTGTAGCGCGGACGTTGTTCGAGCGCCTGGTCGAGGGGGAGGACCTCGACGGCCACTTCGAGGAGGTGAAAACCCGTCTCCAGGAGGAAACGGACTACCTCAACGAGGCCGACAACATTGAGCACTTCGCCGAGCTGTACGATGGGGACAAGCTCGCGACGCCGCGGGCGGTGCCGGAATACACCGCCGAGACGGTCCTCACCATGACCCACCTGGAGGGCCAGCACCTCGATGCCTTCCTGGAAACCGACCCCTCTCAGGACGCCCGCAACCACTTTGGGCAGTTGCTGTGGGACTTTCTGCACGAGCAGGTGGCGAGCAACGCCCGCACGCTCCACGCCGACACGCACCCCGGCAACTTCCTCTTCCGCGACGACGGGCGGCTCGGCGTGATCGACTTCGGCTGCGTGAAGACCTTTCCGCAGCCGTTCCGCGACGACATGCTGCGCCTCTACCGCGCTCGCATGGCGGACGACGAGGACGAGATCACGCGCCTGCTGTATGCGCTCGACATCCTCCGCGACGACCTGCCGCAGGACACCCAGGACGAACTGCGCCAATTCTTCGACCGGTACGGCTCGCTCATCGTGGAGCCGTATCGCCAGTCTACGTTCGACTTTGGGGCCCCTGGCTTCCGCGAGCGCCTGCAGGACTCCTTCGAAGCGGCCTCGCAGCTCCGCGCCGCCACCGGCTCCCCGCACTTCATCTTTCTGAACAAGGCGCTGGTCGGCCTCCTCAACTTGCTCACCCGGCTGGACGCCCGCGTGGACACGACGGGGAGCGTGTCGCTGCTCAACGAGGCGCTGGCGGATCTGGGATGTGCTCCGGTCGGCAAATGAGACTTCCTCGGGTCACTGGGGCACGGCCATTGTAGATCCTGCAACGAAGACGGCGGACCGCGGTCGGCCGTCCGCCGTCCGCGTGAAAGCTCATCCAGGACACCGTGCTTCCCCGGCAATGATACGGCCGTACCGAAAAGATCGAGGGGGGCTGCCGTAAGAAGAAATGTCGTCTTCACCCACAGCTCCCTCTATCTCCCATGTCCGACGACCGATCGAGCGATGCGCTCCACAAAGCCGCCTTTCTGGGGCCGAAGGGCGAGAACGCCGGCGAGCTGGAACGCCTGCTCCTCGAAGTGCTGCGCGACCACGTCTTCTGGCGCCGCAATTTCCACCCGCGCGACCCGCGCCTGATCGACGAGCGCGACAAGCGCACGGAGGCGTTCGACGACATGTCCGCCCGGCTGCGGGACGAGCTCTCCCAAATCCTGGCGGAGCTGAAGCGGGCGGCCCCCCTCTATTCGCCCCGTCAGGTGGCCCACATCGTAAGCGATCCGTCGCTCCCCGCCTTCGTGGGCTACTTCGCCGGGCTCCTCTACAACCAGAACAACGTGGTGGCGGAGGTGTCGCCGGAAACGGTCCGCGAGGAGCGGGCCTACTTCACGGCGCTGGCCGAGATGGTGGGCTACCCCACGTTTCTTCCCGAGACGCTGCCCCGCGATGCCCGCACGCGCCGCTCGGCGTACAGCTGGGGCCACCTCTGCAGCGGCGGCACCGTGGCGAATCTGGAGGCGCTCTGGATCGCCCGCAACATCCGGCTCTACCCCCTCGCCGTCCGCCTCGTCGCCGAACAGAGCGACGAGTTCACCTCGTTTGCGGATCTGGAGGTAACCACCGCCGAAGGGGAACGAGCTTCACTCCGCACCCTCTCCACCTGGCGCCTCTCGAACCTGCCGATCGACGAGATCACGGACCTGCATTTGCGCATCAAGGCCACGCTCGGCGACGGGTCGCCGGAGCGGGCACAGGATTTTCAGGAGGCCCTCCCCAGCGTCCGCAAGGCCGGGCTCGCCTCCTTCCTGCTCCAGTACAACCGCGCCTTCCCCGACGACCCGGCCCGCCTGCCGAAGGTCCTCATCTCGCAGGCCACCCACTACTGCTGGCAGAAAAACATGGACCTGGTGGGCCTAGGGGCCGACGCGCTGGAAACCCTGCCCGTCGACGATCGCATCCGGCTGGACCCCGGTGCGCTGCGTGAACGGCTCCACGAGTGCATCGAGAACAAGCGGCCGATCCTCGGGGTCGTCTCCATCGTGGGCACCACCGAGGAGGGCGCCATCGATCCGCTCCACGAGATCGAGGCCATCCGCGACGACGTGGCGGAGCAGGGGCTCACGTTCTGGCACCACTGCGACGCGGCGTTCGGGGGCTTCTTTGCCTCGATGATCCCCAAAACGGAAGGGGGCGACTTTGTCCCGCCCGCGTGGCTCGATGGGGACCTTGTGGGTCCCGACGGCCTCCTGCCCACCGACGACGTGGAGGCGCTCACGACGCTCGCCGACACCGACTCGATTACGATCGACCCCCACAAGTTCGGCTACGTGCCCTACCCGGCGGGCGCCGTTCTCTTCCGCGACTACCACGTGCGCGACGCCATCGCCTACAAGGCGCCCTACCTGGCGGACGACGATCAGGCCGGATTCGGGGGGTTCCTGGGACAGTGGACGCTGGAGGGATCTCGTCCCGGCGCCGCGGCGGTCAGCTGTTATCTGTCGCAGGCCATGGTGCCCCTCACGCCCGACGCGCACGGCCGCTTCATGCGCAGCTGCATCGAGACGAATCAGCAGCTCTTCGAGGCGCTGCAGGATCGATTTGCCGCGTCCGACGGCGCGCTCGGCCTGCGCCCCTTCCACCGCCCCGAGACGGTGGCCTTCTGCTTCGTGATCGCTCCCGATTCGGGGGTCGAGAGCGTCGCGTCCCTCAACGAGTACACGAACCGCATCTGGCAGCAGATGACGGTCGACGGGCGGGAGGACATCAACCAGTACGACTTCCTCCTCTCCCGCACCGAGATCGACGTGGCCGACTACGCGCACGTCTTGGAGGACCTCCTGCCTGCGGACGTGATCGCGGAGGGCGCGGACAACGACGAGACCCTCATCCTGCTCCGCACCTGCCTCATGAACCCGTTCCAGACCGACTGGGGCACCGACGAGGGCCCCTTCGCCGAGCAGGTGGCCGACTTTCTGTACGACGTGGCGCTGGAGGAGTACGTGGCCCACACGTTTCCCCCCGTCCCGCGCCCCGACACGGAGCGCCAGTCCGTCCTGGTGGTGGAGCAGACGCCCCGGGCGCAGGAGGGATTGGCCCGCTACCTGGAGCACGACGAGAAGGTGATCGCCCACTTCGACGTGCGCTCCTGTAGTGCCGCCACGCTCAAGGATCGAGCGGGGCACCTTTCCGACGTGCGCGACGTGGTGCTCCACCTTGACCCGTCGGCCCCCTCGCAGGCCCTCCGCATCGCCCGCTGGCTCGTGGAGGAGGCGGCGGTCGCCCCCGAGCACCTGCTGGCCGTCACGACTGTTCACGCCGAGAACGGCCGCGACGTGACGGGCGCCCTCGCGGACCTGGACGTACCGGCCCGAAACGTGCTTCTCGAGTCCGACCTGCTCACCAGCGCGCGGCGGCTGGTGCTGCAGCTGAATGCGCGGCGGGAGGTGCCTGTGGGATAGCTCCCCGTCGCTTCGTGCCGCTCCGCTTGGTGAACCGTGGGACGCACGCGATTGGAACGGGGCTTTGCTATTTTCTTTATACAACTGGCAGAGCTAAATCTCTCCCCAAGCCCGCCCGCCACTGCTATGGACGTTACGATTGACGATTACGGCCGCATCGTCCTCCCAAAATCGATTCGCGACCGGTTTGGACTTGAATCCGGATCTTCGCTGGCACTTGAGATTGCGGAGGTTGGCGAAGGTACGGAATCAATTACCCTCCGTCCCAAGGGGCAGGAGCCGCCCCTCCAACAAAAAGGAGATCTCCTGGTCCACACGGGGCGACTCACGGACGAAGAGTTCGATGTCGTGGAGCAACTCCGGAATCAGCGCGAAGAACGCGCCCGGCGCCACGCAGGAGTTTCCGAATAGGCGACGGTACCTCGTGTCCCTGCCAAATCCCAATCCCCAGCGTCCGTGAAGGTCCTCCTGGACACCTCCGTACTCGTTCCAGCCCTGGTCCCAGCCCTTCCCCAGCACGAAAAGGCCGCCCCGCACCTCGAGGCCGCCGCACAAGGGGACATCGATCTATTTGTGAGTACGCATGCTTTGGCCGAGTGCTACTCGTCGCTGACCGCCCTCCCCCTCAGCCCGCAGATCACGCCCGGCCAGGCCCGCCGACTCCTCCGAGAAAATGTTGCGGCTCGGGGAGATGTCGTCGAGCTCGATGCGGACGATTATCTCGGCGTTCTCCAGCGCGTGTCCGACCTCGGACTCCGAAGCGGGGCCGTCTACGATGCGCTGCACGTCCGCTGTGCCGAAAACGTCCCGGTGCAGGAACTTCGGACGCCCAATGGACAAGATTTCCGTCGAATGCCTCCGGCCGACCCGACCGAACTTGTGGTGCTGTAGCGTCAGCGCGGAAAATCGCCCGTAC
>JBDGQM010000162.1:0-7196 GCA_042219065.1 Salinibacter sp.
GTGAGCAGCTTCTTCTGGAGCTCCATCGGGATGTTGCCAATCTCGTCCAGAAACAGCGTGCCGCCGTCGGCGGTCTCGAAGCGCCCGGCCCGGTCCGACTCGGCCCCCGTGAACGCCCCCTCCACGTGCCCGAACAGTTCGCTCTCGAAGAGCGACGGACTGAGGGCGCCGAGGTCGGCGGTCACGAACGGCCCGTCGGCGCGGTCCGAGCGGCGGTGCACCGCCCGGGCCACCAGCTCCTTGCCGGTCCCGTTTTCGCCGAGGATAAGGACATTCGCGTCGGTGCCGGCCACCTTCTGGATGAGCTCGAACACCGACCGCATCGCCTCGCTCTGCCCGATGATGCCCTCAAATCCAGGCTCCTCGTCTTCGACCTGCGTCTCGACCTCGGGCTCGTCCGTCTCCTCCATTCCACTTGCCTCCGCCGCGGCCCGGGTTTGGTGCAGCTTGATGGCCGCCTGCACGCTGGCCACCAGCTCCGGGTCGGTCCAGGGCTTTACGATGAAGTCGGCCGCTCCCGCCTTCATGGCGCGCACGGCCTTCTCCACGTCGCCGTACGCGGTGATCATGACGACCACCGCCTGGGGATCGATCTCCTGGATCTTGGCGAGCCACTCGAACCCCTCCCGCCCGCTGGAGGCGTCCTGCTGAAAGTTCATGTCCAGCAGGATCGTGTCGTAGTCGTGCTCGCGGAGGAGGGACGGAATGGACGAGGGATCGGTGGCCGTGTGGACGGCCTCGACGTGCTCCTTGAGCAACAGGCGGAGCGCCGTGAGCACGTCGCGGTTGTCGTCCACCACGAGGACCTGACCGTTCGAATCGGGGGCGGGGGCGGGATCGGTGGACATCGGACCAGCAGACCAAACAGGAGGCCGCGACGGAACTGCAATCATCCCAATGTGCGGATCCGCGCACTTGATCCCTCTCCCGTCCAGTAACAGTGCCGGCGAGGGGACCGGCGGCACGCTGCGTCGTCAATGTTCCAGTGGTTGTTATGTCTCGGCCCGTTGGGGAACGATGATTGATGCTCGGACGAAGGTCGATTTATCGAAGGCAGGCTTCCGCCTGAACACGCATACTCAACTTCCAAGACAACTTCCTACCGACCATGGACATGAAAGACGAGTTTTTCGACACAAAGGTAAAAGACACGGTCCAACTCACCTCAAGCCTGGAAGACGCGGAGGACGGGGTTCTTACCGCTGCGCCCTCCGATACCGTGTACGAGTGCATCGGGCGCATGACCGAGCTCGACGTCGGGTCCATCGTCGTGATGGACGGCGATACCATCTCCGGCATCTTTACCGAGCGGGACTACATGCGCAAGATTGCCCTGGAGGGGCGGTCCTCGGAAGAGACGGAAGTCCAGGAGGTCATGACGGAAGACGTGGCGACGATTCGTCCCGAGGATCCGCTGGCGGGCTGCCTGCAGATCATGACAGAGATCTGGTGCCGCCACCTGCCGGTCGTCGACGAGGACGAAAACCTGATCGGCATCGTCTCCATCCGAGACGGCGTACAGGAACTCGTGGAAACCGCTGAGCGAGAAACCGACTGGCTGCTCCAGTACATCGAAGGGCAGTATTCCATCTGAACGCGGCCCCTCCTCCCCAATGACGGCCACAGGCACGGGACCAGCGCGGCGCGACGCCGAGCGCGCCCGGCTCCTCTTCGGGAAACCAGCGATAGCTCCCACACAGACCGCCTCTACGCAGATCCATGACCGCCCGAGTAGGTGTGGTCGGCGCAGGCAGCGGCGGCGCGGCCGCGACGTACGTCGCCGACAACGCCCTTCCCGACGCCGAGGTCACTGTCTTCGAGAAGTCGCGCGGCGTGTGCGGGCGTGCCGCCGCGCGGCGACGCGACGGCATCGTCTACGAGTACGGGGCGAACTACCTCAAGGACGACGACGGACGGGTCAGCGCCCTCGTGACCGACGAGTTCGACGACGGACTCGTTGAGCTGACTGGGCCGGTCTGGACCTTCGACTCGGACGGCAACGTCGCCGCGGGGCGCGATGAACAGGCGCGACGGTGGACGTACGAGGACGGCATCACGCGTCTGGCGAAGCACCTCCTTGGGGCGACGAGCGCTACGGTCAAACGCAACACCCGCATCGCCGACGTGGGCCGCGACGGCGGCTGGCGGCTCGCCGACACCGACGGGGCCGAATACGGACCGTTCGACGCCCTCCTCGTGAACCCGCCCGCCCCACAAACCGCCGATCTCCTGCGCGAAACAGGGGTCGAGGCCGTCGACCGCCTCGGCGACGCCGCCGGCGCGGTCGCGTACCGCACGGGCTGGACGGCCGTCCTCGGGTACCACTTCGAGATCGACGCTCCCTACTACGGGCTGGTCAACACCGACAAGGAGCACGAGGTCGGCTGGATCGGGCGCGAGGAGTGCAAGCCCGGGCACGTCCCGGCCGGGCAATCGGTCCTCGTCGTGCAGGCCAGCCCCGAGTGGTCCACCGAACGGTACGACGACGCCCCCGCGGACAACATCGCCGATCTCGCCCGGCACGCCGCGGCGATCATGGACGACCCGCGCCTGACCGACCCCGATTGGACGGACCACCAGGGATGGCGCTATGCGCTCCCCGACGAAGGCGTCCGGGCCGAGGCAGTACAGGAAGCCGCTCGGGACGGCGTGTATGCGGTCGGCGACTGGGTGCCGGGCGACGCACGGCTCCACGCGGCCGTCCAGAACGGTCTGAAAACGGGGGCCGCCGTGGCCCGCGCTCTGGACAACGGATGAGCCTCCCGCAGCATCAATTGTCGTCGGGGATGGAAATGTTGCCCGCCACGTCCTCGTATCGGATGTCGCCGCTTCCATCGTTCCCAACGGTGAAGTCGCTGTCGACTCGTTCCACGACAATATCCCCGCTACTGTCCTCCCCCACGCGGACGCGTCCGCCCACATCCCGAAGAACGATGTCTCCACTGCTATCCTCCCCGATGCGGACGTGCTTCGCCACGTCCCGAACCCGGATGTCGCCCGATGAATCGTCTGGGATCTCAACGGCCCCGCCCACACCCTCGGCGCGGACATCCCCCGACGAATCGTCGAGCGTGAGCCCGCCCCCGAGGGCAAAGAGTTCGATGTCACCACTGGAATCCGAAATCTCCGTCGCCCCGGCCCCGCGGCCCTCCAGATTCCCCGAGCTATCGTCGATAACGATTTCGGGACCCTCCACCTCGACGACTGTACGAAAATTTCGTACCACAGCATGCCCCCCGAATCTGCCGGAGGCACCCCGAAGGCACCGTGCGCACACGCACGCCATCCGTGCGCTCCCGCACACCCATCCCGCTCTGCGCGCGTAAAATAGCATTTTCGGGCCGGGAATATTTTTTGTCGCATGGGTGTAGACAGCAGAGATCACGGGTCCTCATATCTCCCTCTATCCCATGCTCCGCAACTACTTTAGGACCGCGATTCGAGCGCTGCGTCGCCACCTGGGGTACAGCGTCATCAATGTGGTGGGGCTGGCCGTGGGGATTGCGGCGTGCCTCCTCATTGCCCTTTTTGTCCGCCACGAACGTTCGTACGACGACTTTCACGAGGACGCCGATCGGATCTACCGGCTCGTGAGCGACTGGGGCGACACGGCGATGCCCGCCAGCACCTGGCCCACGATCGACGCACTTCGGGACCAGAATCCATCGCTCGAACTGGCTCCGTTTTTCGAAGCGAGTGCGGTCGTTCACCGGGAGACGAAGCAGTTCAACGAGGATCCGATTTTTGTGGCCCGTCCCTCCTTCTTCGAGGTCTTCACGTTTCCGACCCGGCGCGGCTCCGCGAAGGCCGCCTTCGAGAAGCCCTATACCGCCGTCCTCACCCCACAAATGGCGGAGAAGTACTTCGGCGACGCGAACCCCATCGGCAAGACGCTGTCGATGACGGGCCTCAACTGGGGCGACGAGACCGTGGAGGTCACCGTCACCGGCGTGCTGGAGCCCATTCCGGAGGCCTCCCACTTCCACCCGCAGATCCTCGTCTCCTGGGCCACGATGGACGCGGCGTTCAACTTCACCGAAAACAACAGCGAGAGCTCCGGCGGGGGCTTTCGGGCGTATCTGAAGGTGCCGGAGGGAATCGCCGCGGACTCGCTTGCGGCGACGTTTACCGAGCAGGCGAAGGCACGGCGGGGAGACGACTGGAGAGGCGCCACGCTCCGCCTCCAGCCCCTGACGGACATCCATCTGTACTCGGACCTCAGTCTCGAGATCGAGCCGAACGGGTCGGCGGCGTACGTCGCTCTCTTCGCCGCCATTGCCCTTTTCATTCTGCTTTTGGCCGGCGTCAACTTCATCAACTTGTCGACGGCCCGCTCGCTCGACCGGGCGCAGGAGATCGGGGTCCGGAAGACGATTGGGGCCGCTCGGTCCCAAATTGCCCGGCAGTTCCTGGCGGAAGCGTTCGTGCTCGTCGGCGGCGCGGTCGGACTCGCCCTTGCCCTAACGGCCCTCGCCCGTCCCCTCTTTCAGACACTGACCGGTGTCCCCCTCCCCGCCGGCGTCTTCACGGAGCCGTTCACGCTTGCCACGCTCGCCGGCATCGCCCTGGTCACGGCCCTCGGGGCGGGAAGTTACCCGGCGTTTGTACTGAGCCGGTTTGATCCGGCACATGTTCTGGGGGGAAGTTCGGGACGCCATAAAAACGGAACGATGCCGGTGGCCTCGTCGCTGCGAAAAGGGCTCGTCGTGTTCCAGTTTGCCACGGCGGTCGTGCTCGTGGCGGGCACCATTACGGCCTACTGGCAGCTCGACTACCTGCAGGACGCAGACCTGGGATTCGACACGGAGCAGGTGGTCACGATCCCCCGTCCCCCGACCGCGGAATCGACCGCTGTGTCGCGCACCTTCCAGCGGGAGGTCGTCCAGCAACCGGGCGTCTCGGCCGTCTCGGAGGCCTCTGAGCCGTTGCCCGGCGACCTGCAGGCAAGCGTCGGAATGGCGTTCGCCAACCTCGGGGTCTCTGCGGAGGAGCGCCATCCGGTTCGCCTGGTGACGACCGGACCCGACTTCTTCGAGACGCTCGGCGCACGCCCCATCGCAGGCCGCACCTTCGACCGGGACCGGGCCGTCGACTCGTCCGGCGTTGTTCTCAACCGGGCCGCCCTGAAACAACTGCTCACAGATCTGCCGCCGGACGAGCGCAGCCCTGCGGCCGCGGTGGGGCGGTCCCTCGACGTAGGTGTCGGGTGGCTGGGCAACCGTCCAACGGTCATCGGCGTCGTGGACGACCTCCACCTCGCCACGCTCCATCAATCGATTGAGCCCATGGCCTTCTTCCTCAACGAGACGCTCCTGGATACCTACTACCTGCGGGTGGATGCAGAGCGCGCCGAACAGGCCCTCACCAACGCGGAGCGCGTCTGGCAACAGTTTTTCCCGAACGCGCCCTTCGCTTACGAATTTGCCGATCAGTCTTTTGCCGCCGAATACCGGGCCGATCAGCGGACCGCCACGCTTATCTCTGTCTTCGCCGGGCTGGCAATCTTCGTAGCCTGTCTGGGGCTATTTGGCCTCGCCGCCTTCGCCACCCGTCAGCGTCGGCAAGAGATCGGCATTCGCAAAGCTGTCGGGGCCTCTGCCGGACAGATCGTCGGGCTGTTGTCGAAGGACTTCCTCAAACTTGTCGCCCTTGCCATCGTCCTGGCCGCGCCCGTGGCATACCTGGCACTGACCCGGTGGCTCGATACGTTTGCCTACCACATCACTGTGGGCCCGAGCGTCATTCTGTTGGCCGGGGGCGGCGCGCTCCTCGTGGCCGTGCTCACGGTGAGCACGCAGGCCCTCCGCGCGGCCCAGATTGATCCGGCCACCGTGCTCCGAAACGAGTAGTGAACGCCCCTATCCCCGTCGTCCCTCCGCGTGGGGCTCCAGCAACTCCGGATACTTTGCCTCAAGTTCCGCCTCCAGGTCAGAGTCGAGCCGAGCTTTGAAAAGGGTCTCGACCGTGGCGAACGTGTCGGCCGAGGCGTGCCGAATGCCTTGCAGGTTGGCCCCGCGGAGGTTGGCGCCCGCGAGGATCGTCTCTTCCGCCTCCTCCGAAGTCGTCATTCCCGTGAACACGCCGAAGTGGCTGCCGGAGAGGTCGGCCTTCCGGAGGTTGGCACCCGAGAAGTCCGCGGTGCCGAGGTAGGTGTCCGACAGATCCGCATTCTGAAGGTCGGCCCCAGACAGATCGGCCCGGTGCAGGGAGGCCTCCGACAGATCCGCGTCCTGCAGATCCGCCTCGCGCAGATACGCATCCTTCAGTGTCTCCGGCGCCGCCCCCTCCCGGTTGAGCCGCCGGATGTTGCCGATAATCCGGTACTTGGCCATGTCGGCCTCCCACCCGAGCAGGTCGTTGATGGCATTGGTGTACGTCTCGATCTGACGCTTCCGCTCGGCCTTCTGTTCGAACCAGAGCAGAAGACACCCGAAGAGCAGAAGGTCTAGCAGCACCCCATGCGCCTCCGCGAACACGTTCAGCAAAAATTCGGGCTCATTCAGCCAGTACTCCAATGATGAAGGAACCACCACCCCAGCGCCCGCCAAAAATACGAGAAAGGAGAGCAGGACGGGACGCTCCGCCCGGAGCGGCGCAATCTTCTGTTTGACGACGTTCTGTGACAACCATTCTCTCCACGACGAGGACGATGACGGCATGGTACGAAGGGGGGCTGTGAAAGACAACTCTGTGCAACAATCGGGACCACGATGCGAATTCTGTGGGACCCCGAGTGTTCACCGGAAATGGTCCGGAGACCGGTCCTGGCCCGCAACGTTCTCGTTTAGTGGGCGTCTACGTTCCCTCGGTGCATTTTGACAAAGTCCGCCTCCCCACCATCTCCAACCTTCAGATCTGGCTCATTGCCGGCGGTCTGATCGCCGTGGACCTAGCGCTATTTATGTTCCCCGTCGTCCCCGTGCTGGCCGCCTACGTCCTCGTCGTGCGTCCGCCCTGGTTCAAGGACTTCATCGACGACGTGTACGACCGCTGACTCCTGTCGTCCAGAGAATGGCGGAATCGAGGGTGGGCGGTCCTCGCAGTCGGCTCGTCCCCACACTGCTGCCTCACTTCCTTGGGTGAACAACCACCCAAGAATCAGCTTGCAATCACAGAGTGGAATGTCAGCTCTCATTCTTGATACGTCAACGCGATCTCAAAACCCAATCCATGGCACGTCATCCCGACAGTAGTCG
>JBDGQM010000163.1:0-8453 GCA_042219065.1 Salinibacter sp.
AGCAATTGTCATGAAACGGCGCCCTGAGGCACAGGTTCACCCGCCGCGATGGCGTCGGCTTCCTCAACAATGCAGTTCCTGAACAACGAAAGGCCGACCGGCGGGTCGGCCCTCCGCAGTTCGATTGGGAGTTGGGGGGCGCGGAACCAAGAACACCATCCGCCACCCGGTGCCTTACTCCACCGTCACGCTCTTGGCCAGGTTGCGGGGCTGGTCCACATGGCACCCGCGGAGCACCGCGATGTGGTAGGACAGGAGCTGCAACGGAATGACGGTGAGGAGCGGGGAGAGAAACTCCTTGGTCTGCGGAATTTCTACGACCGCCTCGCAGAGCCCGTCGAGCTCTTCGTCCTTGTCGTCCGTGATGGCGATCACCGAGCCTTCGCGGGCGGCCACCTCCTCGATGTTAGAGAGCACCTTGTCGTACGTGCTGTCCTTCATCGCGATGAAGACGACCGGCATCGAGCGGTCGATGAGGGCGATGGGCCCGTGCTTCATCTCCGCGGCCGGGTAGCCCTCGGCGTGGATGTAGGAAATCTCCTTGAGCTTGAGGGCGCCCTCCAGCGCCACGGGGAAGTTGAAGCCACGCCCCAGGTACAGGAAGTTCGAGGCGTACCGGTACGTATGTGCCATGGATTCGAGGGCACCGTTGCTCGCCTCCAGCACGCTCCGAACCTGGTCGGGCACGGCGGCCAGCGCGCGGATGTTGTCCGCCAGCTCGGCCTTCGACAGGGTGCGTCCCTTCGACAGCTTGAGCGCAATCATGGAGAGGACGGTGACCTGCGCGGTGAACGCCTTCGTGGAGGCAACACCAATCTCGGGCCCGGCGTGGAGGTACACACCCGCGTCCGTTTCGCGGGCGATGGTGGAGCCCACCACGTTGCAGATGCCGAAGCACGGCACGCCCTGACTGTGCGCCTCGCGGACCGCCGCGAGGGTGTCGGCCGTCTCGCCGCTCTGCGAAATGACGAGCACCACGTCTCCGTCCCCCAGCACCGGATCGCGGTACCGAAACTCGCTCGCGTACTCCACCTCCACCGGCACCCGGGCGGCGGACTCGATGAGGTACTCGCCCACCAGGGCTGCGTGCCAGGAGGTGCCGCACGCCGCAATGACGACGCGGTCGGCGTCGCGAAGCTGCTCCCAGTGATCGTGAAGCCCCCCAAGCTTGATCTGGTTGTCCCCGGGCCGGACCCGTCCCCGCATGGCATCCTCCAGGGCGTCGGGCTGCTCCATGATCTCCTTCAGCATGAAGTGGTCGTAGCCCCCCTTCTCAATCTCGTCGAGCGACCACTCGAGCTCGTGGACTTCCTTCTCCAGCGGCTCGTCTTCGATGGTCCGCACCTCGTAGCCGGAGCGGCGGACCGTTGCCATCTCGCCGTCTTCGAGGTACACCACCTGCCGCGTGTGCTCCACGAGCGGGGCGGCGTCGGAGCCCACGTAGTACTCCCCATCGCTTACCCCCAGGATGAGCGGGCTTCCGTTGCGGGCCGCAATCAGCAGGTCCGGGTCGTCCCGCGACACCAGCGCGATTCCGTAAGTCCCCACCACCTGCGTGAGGGCCTGCCGGACGGCCTCGGGAAGGGACAGGTCGGTCTTCCGCTGCACTTCTTCGATAAGATACACGAGCACTTCCGTGTCCGTCTCGCTCTGGAAGGTGTATCCCTTCTCTTTGAGCTGCGTCTTGAGGACGTTGTGGTTTTCGACGATGCCGTTGTGCACCAGGGCAAACGATCCGTCCGTGCTCTCGTGCGGATGGGCATTCACGTCGTTCGGGGCCCCGTGGGTCGCCCAGCGCGTGTGGCCGATGCCGGTCGTTCCCGCCATGGCCGACCCGTTGCTCCCTACGCTGTTGCGGAGGTCATCAACCTTTCCTTCCTGCTTTTGAACTTGGAGCCTGTTTCCATCAACGATGGCAACCCCGGCCGAATCGTAGCCCCGATATTCGAGGCGTTTCAGCCCTGTGAGCAGAAGATCTTGGGCCTCCTCGGTTCCGATGTACCCGACAATTCCACACATAGGCAAGAAAAACGCATTTGCTGAAAAGAAAATGACGTGGTGCGCTGTCCGCAGGGCGGGGACAGCAGAGGTGGGAAGTGCTCAGGACCCGAGACCGATCTCCGATCCCAGGCAGAATGGAACGTCAGTAGCGATCCAGGGAAAATTTCTCCCCCAGATACCGCTTTCGGACTTCTGGATCCGCGGCGAGCTCCTCCGCGGTGCCGTGTTTCAGGATCTGCCCTTCATAGAGTAAGTATGCGCGATCTGTAATTGCAAGCGTCTCGTGGACGTTATGGTCTGTAATCAGCACCCCGATGCCCCGTTCCTGGAGCCCCGCGACGATGTTCTGAATGTCTTCGACCGCGATGGGATCGACCCCAGCAAAGGGCTCGTCGAGCAGGAAGAAGCGGGGCCGCGTGGACAGTGCGCGGGCGATTTCGGTGCGGCGCCGCTCCCCGCCGGAGAGCTCGTACCCCTTCGAGTTCCGCACCCGCTCCAGCCCAAACTCGCTGATGAGAGACTCAACGCGTGACCGCCGCGCCTTGTCGCTCATCGACTGAAATTCGAGGACGGCGTGCAGATTCTCCTCCACCGTGAGCTCCCGGAAGACGGACGTCTCCTGCGCTAGGTATCCGACGCCCCGACGCGCTCGTTTGTACATCGGGAGACGTGTGATGTCGTCGTCGCCCAGGTAGATCGAGCCTTCGTTCGGGCGAGTCATGCCCACGATCATGTGAAAGGTCGTGGTCTTGCCCGCGCCGTTGGGGCCCAGGAGCCCTACGATCTCGTTCTGCTCAACGCGGAGGCTCACGTCGTCCACCACCGCCCGCTTGTCGTAGCGCTTCGTGAGGTGGCGGGCCGAGAGGGTCACCGGCTTCTCATCTCCCCTTTGATCCGGCGGGGTTCCGTTGGCGGAAGAAGAAGCGCTCATGGATTGGGATTGCGCGTCGCGTCGGTCGTGTCGGAGGGGGCAGGCTGCAACCACGTATTGGCCGAGTCGGGCGGGACCGTCCCCCTGTACCGCAGCGCGTCCGGCACCGGCGTCCCGCGGGGCCAATTGGCGGCGGGCATGGGTCCCGACGGGGAACGGCGCGGGGACGAGGCCATCGTGTCGGGCGCGGGCTGCTCGGGCGTCCCCCGCGCGGCCGGTCGTCTCCGGCGCGGCAGCGAGTCGAGCTCCAGATCGAGCCGCTGTAGCACCCGCTCATCCCGGAGCAATCCCCGCCGCGTGGGACGACGCTCGGGCGTCCATTGAAAGCCCTCCAGTTCAAAAGGGTCCGGAATGTTCTCGTTGTTTCGGTAGTACGTCGTCTGCGTCCCGCCGACGACACTGATCCGTCGGACGTCGCCGTTCCGAAAGCGGAGGACAATCCGGTCGCCGGAGGTCCGGGCGGCGCCGTTCAGCGAGTCGTTCTCGGCCGCCATGAACCGAATGGCCCGGGCGTTGGGCTCTGCCCGAATGCGGCGCAGGGAGCCGGACTGAAAAAAGGCCACGAGGTTGTGGGCCTTCAGCTGCTGAATGCGATCGAGCACCGAGTCCTGCTGGGCCGCAAACGCTGATCCTCGTACGAACACCGTGTCGGGCTCTCGATTTCGGGCGCGCACCCGGATCGAGTCGCCCCACACTTGACTTCCCTCAAACCAGGTGATCGGGTCCCGAAACAGGCGAGTTTCTTCGAGCGGAAGGGCGCTGTCGGCCTGGGCCGTAGGCGTGTCCCACTGCCGGGCGGCCCAGTCGGGCGTGGACCTGGTCCTGCGAGTCCTGCGACCGGCGAGCGAGTCCGGCGGGGCGGAGGTCCGTGCGGTGGGCGCGCTGCGAATCGTATCGGGCGGTGCACCGGCATCCGGTTGCGGACGGTCTCCGGTCGGGTCCCGCAACGAGTCGGGCCTCGGGCGTTGCGGCTCCTGCGCTGTCGCGCTCGGCATCGTCCGGCCGGCCACCGCCGCGGCCGAGTCGGGCTGGGGGCGCGCGCTGTCGATGGCCACCGGCTCCCCCGCCGCGCTGTCGGGCGTGGCGGCCCCCACCCGGTCGTAGACGGCCGAGTCGGCCACCGCCGACAGGTCGGGCTGCCAGATGCGCACCGAGTCGACGGCGACGAGGCGCCGATGCGTGTCCGTCCGGAAGGCCTCCAGCCGACGGGCGTCCACCACGAGCGTATCGGCGGGCGCACCCGTCGAGTCCATCCGCACCCGCACCAGCAGGGCGTCGCCCTCCACCCGACTGTACCGACGGGCCTCCCGGTTGTCCACCCAGTCGCCAAAGAGATAGGTGCGGCTCGTCGTGTCGGTCTGGGCGCCCTCCTCCCCCCGACGATCCACAAAGACATTTCCGCGCGCAATCGACCGTTCCTGCTCGCGGTAGTACGTCAGCGAATCCGACAGGAGCGTGGTGCCGGGCTCAGTGAGTCGCACGCCCCCGCCAAACTCCGCGCGCTGCTCGTTGGACCAGTACGTGCCGGAGGCGGCCCGGAGCACCCGGTTGCTGTCCACGAGCACGACGCTGTCGGGGAAGACGGAGCGTTGTTCCGCGTCGTAGTATATCGCCCGATCGGAGCGCACGTTCACGTCCCCGTTCGTCAGCCGCACGTTGCTCCGCGCCCGCCCGACCTCCGTCGCGCGGTTGTACCGCACGGTGTCCGCCCGCAGCGTGTCGCCCCGCTCGTACATCACGACGTCGTCCACGAAGAGCACCTCGTCGCGGTTGAGGTATCGGAGCGCGTACTGCGAGCGGATACGAGTGGTATCCTGCCGGACGAAGACGTCCCCGAACATCTCTTGAAGCCGCTCCCCGCCGCGCTGGAAGGTGCTCAGCGAGTCCGCCTTCACGAACGCCCGATCGACCGTCCCCGTGTCGGACGCGGGTGGCTCCGGCCCGGGCCCCTCAAGGGACGGCGTCAGGTCGCCGGTCGTCGGGAGCGAATCGAGGTCCGCGGGGGGCACCTCCGTCGGACGCGGCTCCGTCGTATCGTCCACCGCCTGCGCCCGCGCCCCAGGTCGGAGTCCGCCCAGCAGCAGGAGGCCGAGGGTCGCCAGGACGACGCCTTCCCCCAGCCGGCACCATACGTGATCGCAACGAGCGACGTCCATACACGACGATTGGATCCAGCCCTCGACGACGGATGGGGCTCCGGAATGATTTTGGACTCTACACTGGCTACCGGACAATTTTCACGGCCGATCAGTCGATGTCCCGAAAAATCCCGGATTTCAGGCACGTCATCCCGAACGCCTTCGCGGATCTCTCCGAATTCGGCGATGCGTTGTCCAAAAAGATCCCGCATCGGTGTGCGGGATGACTTACAAAGGGATTTTTCGGGACGCAATTCAAAGCTGTCCGGTAAGCAAGACTCTACACTGAAGCTGCCGGAAAGGGGTTCCCCTCTTCAGGGCGACGCATGCTCACTCGTCCTCCCCCGATGCCGCATCGTCGACCTGCACCTCGGCCTCGAACTGCCCGATCTGGTACGTCTCAAGATCTTCGTCCGCCACCAGCCCGTTCCCCTGGACCACCTCCGTGGGGGTACGGATACGCACAAATCGCCGCGTCCGGATCGTTCGGTCGGCCTGCCGCCAGGTGAGATGCTCGGTCTGAAGACGCTTGTTGGTCTCGGTGACCACGACCACATTCTGGTACGCGTCGAGGAGGCCTTTGCGCTCCTGAAACACCAGACTGTCGGCGGTCACGGTGGCCGAGGAGTCGCCCTGCTGGTCGTAGAGCTGGAGCCGTACCCGCGAGGTATCGTGCATCGACCGCCAGACGGAGTAGGTGCTGTCGGACACTCGATACTGCTCCATTCTCTGGGCTGCGATGACGGCCCGCGGGCGCCCGCCCTCGGACATCACAAACCGTGCGTCCCAGCTCACGTGTGTCGGGGTCGGCCCCGCGTCGGCCTTTGCAGACGAGGGGTCGCTCGTACTCGCCCGACGCTCACACCCTCCCCCAACGAGGACCACAGCTAGCAGCCCGGCCGCAAGCATAGCCCAATGGGTCCCCGAGCAACGTTGGACCATGACGCCACAATTCGCCGATTTGCCTGAATCGATCGCGCGATGTAACGGAAGATACCGGGCGCCCATGAAGCACACCCGCTGAAATGCAAGAACTCGGGTCCCAGATCCAACATTACAGGCGTCCTTCGGACCACGGAGGGGTACGGAAAGATTCATTTCACAGTTTATCCTTTGCTCCTTATGTTGGTACCGATTTTGCTCTTTCTCGTAAAGGACCGTATGCTGTGATCCTCCCGTACCTGCAGCACTGACCAGCAGCGCCTCCTTTCCCCGAAGACATCGAGGGGACTCCGTGTGAGTCCTCACACCACAGCTTCCCATCACAATTTCCCGCTCAGACGATCCGTTCGCTAACATGAGTTTCAACGCTGAAACCATCTCCTCCGAGACCGTCATCATTCACATTGGTGAGGCTCTCGATTTTCGGAATGCAGACGAGTTTAAGACCACCTTCCAGGAGCACGTGGAGGAGGACGTCCGAAAGTTTATTCTCGATTTCTCGGATACCGAAGTGCTCGACTCAACCGGGCTCGGCTCCATCTTTTCTCTGTACCGGGAGGTCTCCCCGGACGACGGGAAAGTCGCCTTCGCCAACGTCTCGGAGCCCGTTCAGGTCGTCGTCCAACTCACGCGCACCTACAAGGTATTTCGGCAGTTCCCCTCCGTGGAGGCAGCCCAGGAGGCTTTTTCGAACTGATCGCTCCCGCTCTCTCGGCGGGATGAAGAGGCCTCTTTCGATGACGCTTCCTCCGGCTCCATGCAGGCATTCACGAAAACATACACAGACCTCGACCGCGCCCTCGACGAGGTGCAGTCCCTCCCCGACGAATGGCCGGCTGCGAACCGCGAGGACGGCCCGGACGAGGAGACCCTGCACTGCGTGTGTCTCGTCCTCCGCGAATGGATTGCCAACCTCCACCAGCACGCTCAGTTTTCGGCGTCCCTCTCCACCATTGAGATCCGTCTCTCCTCTGAGGACCGTGACGTCTTTTGCTCCGTTACCGACAATTCAGAAGGGTTTGATATTGAAGAATACCTTCCGAACGACGACGAGGATCTGGAGGCTCTTCCTGAGCGGGGCATGGGGCTCCGGATGATCAAAACCTGCACGACAAACCTCTCCTATACACCCACGGAGGACGGACTTCACCGCTTTGAATTCAATATTCCCTCCGACCACGATCCATGGCTGAACACACTATTTTAGTCGTCGAGGACGACAGTACGGTCCGGGAGCTCCTCAAGTACCGCCTTGGGAAGCACTACGACGTGCACACGGCCACCAATGGCTCGGAGGCACTCGACCTGGTAGAGGAGACCATCCCCGACCTCATCATTTCGGACATCATGATGCCGAAGATGGACGGGTTTGCCCTCCAGTCGGCCCTGCAGTCCGACAAGAACACCCGTGTCATTCCGTTCATCTTTCTCACGGCCCGGGCCGACGAGGATGCCCGGCAGCAGGGGCAGCGCAAAGGGGTGGACGACTACATCACGAAGCCGTTCGACATGGAAACCCTGCTGTCGCGGGTCGAGCGGCTCCTGGAGCGGGTCGAGATGTTTCAGACTCAACTCGACGCGGAGATCGGTCAGGATTTTTCCAATCGCCTGCTTCCCGATCAGGTCCCCGTCGTCGACGACTACGAACTGCGCTTCCACAGCGAGGCGCGGCAGCAGGGCGGGGGCGACCTCTTCGACTGGACGAAAATGGACGACGGCACGTATTTCCTCACCATCGGGGACGTGATGGGGAAGGGCCTTCGGGCCAAATTTTATGCGTTCAGCTTCCTGAGCTACGTGCGGGGCACCCTGCACACGCTTCTCGAGGAGTCGACCTCCCCGGCGGCCCTCATGGTGGAGCTGAACAAGATGCTGCTCGACGACGAGGTGCTGGAGGACACCTTTGCGACGTTTCTCCTGATGCACTGGGACCCGGCCGCGGACACCCTTACGTACGCCAACGCAGGTCACTGTCGGCCCGTACTTATCTCGCCGGACGGGGCTGAGGTGCCCGACCACAGCGACCTTATCCTCGGACTGGAGGAGGACGTGGAGTTCTCGGAGGTCACCGTAGAGCTGGATCCCGGAACCGCTCTCGTGGCGTATACGGACGGCCTCACGGAACAGCGCACCCTGGAAGGCGACATGCTTGGGGAAGACGGGGTCCGCGATCTCGTCGCAGAGGCGTATGGCAGCGACGAGATGATACAGGCCCTGCTCGACGGCACGCTCGCCCGGAGCGCCTCCGACCAGTTCGAGGACGACCTGCTCGTGGTCTGGCTGCAGCGGGACAACGGCTCCCGCTGAATACAGTCCCGCTCGCCTCCGCTGCGCGCTCAAGGGCCTTCTCTCCAGACGCCCCCTCGTGGTCTTCTCCCTGTCGGGATCGGTACGTCCGCCCCAGACGCCCGTAGATCTTTCTGCTCCTCGTGGCGGGCAGC
>JBDGQM010000164.1:0-9274 GCA_042219065.1 Salinibacter sp.
CCACGCCGAGCCCGCCGATCTGAGCGCCGCAGGCGTCGGACAGGTAGTCGCCGTTGAGGTTCGGCATTGCCAGCACGTCGTACTGGTCGGTCCGCGTCTGAATCTGCTGGAGCATGTTGTCGGCGAGCCGGTCGTTGACGACCACCGCGTCCGCGGGCGGTTCGCCGTCGCGCTCCTCCCAGAGCGTATCTTCGGTAATGACCGCGTCGCCGTACTCCTCGCGGGCCACCTCGTAGCCCCACTCGCGGAAGGCGCCCTCGGTAAACTTCATGATGTTGCCCTTGTGGACGAGCGTCACAAACTGGTGGCGGTCGTTCTCCAGGGCGTAGTCGATGGCCTCGCGCACGAGCCGTTTGGTGCCAAATTCGGTGATCGGCTTGATGCCGATGCCCACGGGGCCGTCGTGGATCGTCTCGTCGAAGCCCATTTGGTCTTCGACGAACCGGCGCACCTGTTCGGCCTCCTCGGTCCCGGCCTCCCACTCAATGCCCGCGTAGACGTCCTCGGTGTTCTCCCGGAACGTCACCATGTCCATCTCCTCCGGGCTTTTCATCGGCGAGGGGACGCCGTCGATGTAGTAGGTGGGACGCACGTTGGCGTAGAGGTCGAGCTTCTGGCGGAGCGCGACGTTCAGCGACCGGAACCCGGCCCCGACGGGGGTGGTCAGCGGGCCCTTGATGGCGACGCGGTGCTCGCGGATCGTGTCGACGGTCTCCTGGGGGAGAAGCTCACCGGTGTGCTCCTTGGCCTTTTCGCCGGCCAGCACCTCGGTCCACGCGATGGCCCGCTCGCCGTCGTAGGCCGCGTCGACGGCGGCGTCGAAGACCGACTGCGCGGCGGGCCAGATGTCGCTGCCGACGCCGTCGCCCTTGATGTAAGGAATGATGGGGTGGTCGGGCACGTCCAGGGTGTCGCCCGACGCGGTAATGCGTTCGGCCTCGGCGGGCGGGGTGTCGTTGGCGGCGGAAGCGTCGGTGCTCATGGGCGGGTCGGTTGGTTGGGGAGAGAAGATACGGCCATTTAACAGTCAGAAAGTAAGACGTGCGCGCGTCTCCGTCTATTAGGAACGCGAAAAAACGGGTGTTCGAGCGTGGGGGTGGAGAGCACGGGGGGATGGGAGAGTGGGCGAGAGGGGGAATGGGTGAGAGGAGAGCGGAGAGAGTCGAGGGTCGAGGATAGGGGGACACCAGTACACGATCCACAACCCACAACCAACTAAAGTTGCCCAAATAGGTCGCGGAGGCGCAGTTCCCAGACCTTCAGGGCCGCTTCACGCACGATGCCCCTGCTCATCTTGGACTGCCCCTCGGTCCGCTCGGTAAAGATGACCGGGACTTCCTCGAAGCGGAAGCCCGCGCGCCAGGTGCGGTAGTGCATCTCGACCTGGAAGGCGTAGCCGTCGGAGTTGACGCGGTCGAGCGGGAGGGCCTCCAGCACGCGCCGGTGGAAGCACTTGAAGCCGGCCGTGACGTCGAGGATGGGCAGGCGGGTGATGGCGCGCGTGTACATGCCGGCGCTGTACGAGAGCACGAGTCGGGAGAGGGGCCAGTTGATCACACGGACGCCCTCCACGTACCGCGACCCGATGGCGAGGTCGACCTCGTCGGCTCGCACCGGCTCAATGAGACGGGGAAGGTCGTCGGGGTCGTGCGAGAGGTCGGCGTCCATCTCGCAGATGTAGGTGTAGTCCCGGGCGAGGGCAAACCGGAACCCGCGCAGATACGCGGTGCCCAGGCCCAGCTTGCCCCCGCGCTCAACCAGGTGGATCCGCTCGGGGGCCTCCTCCATCTTCGACCGCACGATGGCGGCGGTCCCGTCGGACGAGTTGTCGTCCACGACGAGAATGGAGATGGGCGTCGGCTGGGCCAGCACGAGATCGATGACCCGACCAATGTTGTCGGCTTCGTTGTAGGTGGGAACGATGACCAGTGCGTCGGTTGCGCCATCCCCGCGGGCGGAATCGGACACCGATGACGAGTGCTGAACGAAGAAAGAGAACGGCGAGAAGTGGGCAAAGGCCCGAGAGTGTGAGCGAAGCCTCGCCCGACCGAAAAGACTCCGAACAAGAAATTATCCATTCAGAGAGACATGTCCAGCGGTCTATGCCGTTTTTATAGAAAACGAGTTCCGAGGAGGTCTCGGGGGGCGAAACCGAGGGTCAGAATTGGGATACAAGGTCGTGGCAAAATTGCATCTTTGGCCGCAATGGCTGATCCTGTACGGATACATCACCCTCGGCGGTCACACTCCGTTGTTCTCGGTAGAACCGCACGCACCGTTCCTTCATATCCCCTCACCCAATCTCGCCGCACGCCATGGCTGACGACACCTCGGCCCCTGATACCGACTCGGGTTCGAATGGAAGCTTCGCCGAAGGCACCGGCCTTCCTGAGGACTTTCCGCACGCCGCCCGGCTGGAGCAGGCGGGCGTGACGAGCCTCGCTGATCTCCAGGACATCGAGTCGCTGGAGGAACTGGCCGGCATCGGTCCGTCGTACGCGGAAGACATTCAGAAGGCCCTCGACGAGTTTGCCGACACGGGGGCCGCGAGCGACGCCGTGTCCACCGAAACGCGGCCCAGTCCCCTCTCCGGAAACGGCGCCTCGGAGGCGTCCGACGAGGGTGCGGCCACCCAGCAGTCGATCGACATTCCGGCGGGGCCCGTCGAGGAGACCCTGTCGTTTGACACCTACCCGGCCGACACGTACGAGCATGACGCGCTGGGCTTTGAGGATGAGGACGTGATCGACCTGCTCCGCAACATGCTCCTGCAGCGGCGCTTCGAGAATCGGTGCCGCCAGATGTACCAGCGGCAGAAGATCTCGGGCTTCCTGCACCTCTACATCGGGCAGGAGGCCGTGTCCACCGGCAGTGTCAATGCCATTGACCTCGGGGAAGACTCGGTCATCACCGCCTACCGCGACCACGGCATGGGACTGGCCATGGGCCTGACCGCTGAGGAGTGCATGGCGGAGCTCTTCGGGAAGAAGACCGGCTGCTCGAAGGGGAAGGGCGGATCGATGCACTTCTTCGACGCTGAGAAGAAGATGATGGGCGGGCACGCCATCGTGGGCGCGCATCTGCCTCTTGGGGCCGGGATTGCCTTTGCGCACAAGTATCGGGACGAGGACAACGTGTGCCTCTGCTTCTTCGGCGACGGGGCGATGCACCAGGGCGCGTTCCGCGAGGCCTGCAACCTGGCCGGCATCTATGAGTTGCCCATCGTGTTCGTCTGCGAAAACAACCAGTACGCGATGGGGACGGCGGTGGACCGGGCGTTCAGCAAGCCCGACCTCTTTAAGCACGGGTACAACTTCGACTTTCCGTCCTCGCTGGCCAGCGGCATGGACGTGTTCAGCGTCAACAAGGCCGTGCAGGATCATGTCGAGCAGTACGCCCGCCACGACCAGCCGTCGCTCCTGGAGGTGCGCACGTACCGGTACCAGGGCCACTCGATCACGGACCCGGCCGAGTACCGGGGCGAGGGCGAACTCGACGAACGCCAGAGCGAGGACGCAATCAATCGCCTTCAGGACTACATCCTCGGGCACGACCTCGCGTCCGAAGACGACATCGCCGCCATCGACGACGAGGCGCAGCAGACGGTGAAGGATGCGATTGACGCCGCGAACGATGCCCCGTTCCCCGACGACGACGAAATTTACGACGACGTGTACTCGCAAGAGGATTATCCCTTCATCGCCTAGCAATGACGGTTTTCGAGTGTCGAATTTCGAATTGCTCCTTCGACACTCTTCCCCGCCCATTCGACATTCGCACTTCGAAACTCGCAATTGAATATGGCTACGCTGCAGTTCCGCGAGGCGCTTCGCGAGGCAATGACCGAAGAGATGGAGCGCGACGACGACATCTTTCTTATTGGGGAAGAGGTGGCCGAGTATGACGGCGCCTACAAAGTGAGCAAGGGCATGCTCGATCATTTCGGCCACGATCGCGTCATCGACACGCCCATCAGCGAGCTCGGGTTCGCGGGGCTCGGCATTGGGGCGGCGATGAACGGCCTCCGGCCCATCGTCGAGTTCATGACGTTCAACTTCTCGTTCGTCGCCTTCGACCAGGTCATCAACAACGCCCCCAACATGCGCTACATGTCGGGGGGACAGTTCGAGCTTCCGATCGTCTTCCGCGGGCCCAACGGCGCGGCCGGGCAGCTCGGCGCCACCCACTCCAACTCCACAGAGGCCCTCTACTCGAATTTCCCCGGCCTGAAGGTCGTCTCGCCCTCCGTGCCCGACGACGGAAAGGGACTGCTCAAGACGGCCATTCGGGACGACGACCCGGTCGTGTTCCTCGAAAGCGAGCTCATGTACGGCATGCAGCGGGAGGTGAGCGAGGAACGCGACTACACGATCCCGATCGGGGAGGCCCGCGTGGCACGGGAGGGCGACGACGTGACGATCGTGGCCCACAGCAAGAGCTACCACATCGCGATGGAGGCCGCCGACGAGCTTGAGGAGCAGGGCTACGAGGCCGAGGTCATCGACCCGCGCACCATCAAGCCGCTCGACATTGAGACGATCATGGAGTCGGTCGTCAAGACGAACCGGCTGGTCGTCATCGACGAAAGCAATCCCTTCGCCAGCGTGGCCTCGGAGGTGACCCACCAGGTGCAGGACCGTGCGTTCGACTACCTCGACGCGCCCATCCTCCGGGTCACTGCCCCCGACACCCCGGCCCCCTATGCGCCCAACCTCATGGACGAGTACATGCCGGGCGTCGACGAGACCGTCGACAAGTGCCGCCGCGTGATGTACGCTCAATGACGAATTGCGAGTGTCGAATTGCGAATTGAACCTTCGGCACTCCCGTTCTCTCACATTCGACATTCGCAACTTGAAACTCGAAATTGTACTATGGCGGTTCCAATCGAAATGCCCAAGCTGAGCGACACGATGGAGGAGGGGGTGCTCTCCGCCTGGCTCGTCGACGAAGGTGAGGACGTATCTTCGGGCGATGTGCTCGCGCAGGTGGAGACCGACAAGGCCACGATGGACCTGGAGGCCTTCGACGACGGGGTGTTGCTCAAGCAGGTGATCGACGAGGGCGACGCTGTGCCCATCGGGGAGCTGATCGCCGTGATTGGGGAGGCGGGCGAAGACATTTCCGACCTCGTCGGCGACGCGGGCGGCGACGGGGCCGCGACGGCGGAGCCGGAGCCAGAACCGGACGTGGAACCGGAGCCGGATCCCGAGCCTGAGGTGGAGCCGGAACCGGCGCCCGAACCGACGGGCGACGGCCAGTTGCGGGAGCGGACGCCCGAGCCGGTGCCCGCTGGGACCGACGCGGAGGGCCGTCGCATCAAGGCGTCTCCGCTTGCGCGCCGCATCGCCCAGGAGCACGACGTGGAGCTGGCACGGGTCGATGGGTCGGGGCCGGAAGACCGCATCGTGCGACGCGACGTGGAGGCCTACATTGAGGAGCGCGAAGCTGAGCCCGAACCAACACCGGAGCCCGAACCGGCCCCTGAGCCGACCCCCGAGCCGGCCGTGGCGGAGGAGCCGTCCTACGCGATGCCGGAGGAGGCGGCGACCTACGAGCGCGAGGACATCTCGCAGATGCGGAAGACGATTGCCCGCCGCCTAGCCGAGAGCAAGTACTCGGCGCCCCACTACTACCTCACGGTCGACATCGACGTGGAGAAGGCCGTCGAGCTCCGCGAAGACCTCAATGAACTAGCGGAGGAGCAGGGCCGCGCGCGGATTTCCTTCAACGACCTCATCACGAAGGCCTGCGCCCTCTCGCTGCACGATCACCCGTACGTGAACGCCGCGTACCGCCCCGACGAGGGCGAAATCCACAAGCACAACCGCGTGCACATCGGCATCGCCGTGGCCATCGACGAGGGGCTCATTACGCCCGTCATTCAGGACGCGGACCGGAAGGGACTCTCCGAGCTTGCCCGCGAGACGCAGGAGCTCGCCGAGCGGGCACAGTCCCGCGACCTGGAGCCGGAGGAGTTTGAGGGGGCGACCTTCACCACCAGCAACCTCGGCATGTTCGGCATCGAGGAGTTCACCGCCATCATCAACCCGCCTAACTCCGCGATCCTGGCCATCGGCGAGATCCGCGACACGCCCGTCGTGGAGGACGGCGAGGTGGTGCCCGGCAAGCGCATGAAGGTGACCCTCTCCTGCGACCACCGCGTCGTGGATGGGGCCAAGGGCGCCCAGTTCCTTGACACCGTGAAGTCCTACCTGGAGGAGCCGATGAATTTGCTTCTGTAGTAGCTATCTCCGCGTCACGGAGAGAAGATGTCGAGGGAATTGCCGCTCGACGAAAGTGATATTGCGTATTTCGTATTGCGTATCTGTTCTGTCCTGTTTAGCACTGGGTTGAGAGACCATGAACGGAGCGGAAAAAGTAGTTACGCAATACGCAACACGCAATACGCCTCTGATGCGGTAGAAGATTTTAGTCGCCGAATTGGCTTCTTCGGAGGAGGGGTGCAACAAACGGAGGAGTCAATCCCATGACCATTGCCCACATCTCCGACCTCCACTTCGGGCGGATTGCGGCCTCCGGGGTGCTCGAGGCGCTGGTGAAAGAGATCAATGAGGCCGTCGTCGATCTGGTCGTCCTGAGCGGCGATCTGACCCAGCGGGCCCGGCCGTCCGAGTACGAGGCGGCGCAGGACCTGCTGGCCACCATCGAGGCGCCTACGCTCGTGGTGGCGGGCAACCACGACGTCTACCCGTGGTGGCGCCCCCTCCGTCGGCTCTGGACGCCCCTGGCGCGATACAAGCGCTCCATCACCGACGACCTGGCCCCCACGTTCGAGACCGATGCGGTGGCCGTCCTGGGCCTCACCTCCGCCCACGGGGCGACGATCAAAGGAGGACGCATCACGACATCGGATCGGGCCGCGATGACGGACTACTTTTCCGGGGTGGACGACGCCCGCTTCAAGGTGCTCGTGGTCCATCACCCGCTCCACCCCACCGCAATTGGGCCCATTAGTCCGCACCCGGTGGCGCGCCACGCCCAGAAAACACTCGACGAGGCCGCCGACGCGGGCGTAGACCTCGTTTTGAGCGGACACCTGCACATCCCCGCCATCAAGCCGCTCAGCATCATCCCGGGCGAGCACCGGATCGTGATTGCGAGCGCCGGAACGGCCACCAGTAATCGCTACCGGCAGCCGACCGGCCCGGTCAACTTCTACAACGTCGTCACCGTCGACCCCGATGCCTTCTCCGTCGAGGAGCGGCGCTACGTCCCCGCCGAGGAGCAGTTCGTCCGCGACAGCGTCACGCGCTTCGACCGCGCCCCTTGATGCGGATTTCTGGTCTCGCCTGTCGGCATTGTGGGGACCTGGACGGAGGGGAGACGGGGCCGGTCTGCCGCGTCCATCGTCGCAGACGGGACCGTTCCTGCACCAACTCGCTCCGGCGACTGCCACAGTTCTCCCGCAGATTCGTCGTCTTCGTCTTTCTTCTCCGTCGCCGCTTCGCGCCGAAGATCGTCCCGACTCTTCGGGACTTTTCCTTTTTCTGCCGCGGAAGCGCTTCCCTTCACGGGGTTGTCACCCAACGGCAGGCCGGGAGCCTTGACAATGGCCGGAGCGCCCCGCATACTGGAATTACTATGATGTGCCACCGCCCCCTCATCATTTCGACGACCCGACGCCGAGCTCGACGTGTGCGACGACTGCACCCTTCTATGGCTCGAACCGGCGTCCGGGCGTCAGATGAGTAAGGCACCTCCTTCCATTTGACGCGGCATCGCCGCCTTTACACAGGCGCTGGTTCGTTCGAGCCAGCGCCTTTTTTGTGTTTGTATCCTAGTGTTCCAGTCCCATGCCCATTGTTCTCGCCTTCAGCGGAGGGCTCGACACCTCCTTCTGCGTTCCCTACCTCCAAGAAACGTACGACACCGCGGTCCACACCGTCACGGTCGACACCGGGGGCCTCACCGACGACGACCGCGCGGCCGTGGAGGCCCGAGCGCACGAGCTTGGGGCCGACGCCCACCACCTCGCGGACGGCCGGGCGCAGCTCTACGACGACCACCTCGCGTACCTGATCAAGGGCAATGTCCTGAAGGGCGGCGTCTACCCGCTGTGCGTGGGGCCGGAGCGCACCGTACAGGCCCGAGCCGTGGCGGAGGTGGCGCAGGCGGTCGGCGCGTCGACCGTGGCACACGGCTCTACCGGCGCGGGCAACGACCAGGTGCGGTTCGACGTGGCGCTGCAACTCGTGGGCGACGACCTGGAGGTCCTCGCGCCCATTCGGGAGCTCGGCCTCAGTCGCGAAAACTCCACGGCGTACCTCGAGGAGCGGGGCGTTTCTGTGCCGGACGACACGACGGACTACTCGATCAACCGCGGCCTATGGGGCACGACGATCGGGGGGAAGGAGACGCTGACGGCGAAGAAGCCGCTGCCGGATGCGGCGTACCCGGACACTGTCGCGCCCACCGACGCTCCAGACACGCCGCAGTCCCTCACGATCACGTTCGACGACGGGCTCCCTGTGGCCATCGACGGGGAGGGGCTGTCGGGCGTCGAACTTGTGGAGACGCTCAACGAGAGGGGGGGCGCCCACGGCGTGGGGCGTGACATTCACGTCGGCGACACGATCCTCGGCATCAAGGGCCGGATCGGGGTCGAGGCGCCCGCCGCTCAGATCCTGATCACGGCCCACCGCGAGCTCGAAAAGGTGGTCCTCTCGGAGCAGCAGCAGGTGCAGAAAAAGAAACTCGGCGACGTCTACGGGCGGCTCCTCCACAAGGGCCAGTACTTCGATCCGGTGATGCGGGACGTCGAGGCCTTTCTCGATCACAGCCAGGACGTCGTGAGCGGCACCGTGACGGTCAAGCTGTACAAGGGAACCGTGAAGGTGCAGGGGGTCGACAGTCCGCACTCCCTGTTCGACGCGGGCACGGCCACCTACGGCGAAGAAAATGCGCTGTGGGACGGACGCGACGCCGCGGGCTACACCACCCTCGCCGCCGTCCCCTCCCTTCTCGCCAAAAAGGCCCGCTCCGACACCGCAACCCCGAGCTCCGAGGCGACGCTCGCCGAATCTACCCCGGCATAGCACGTCCTCTGCACCTACGCCCCCACGCTCTCCACTCCCACGCTCTTCACCCCCACGCTCCGACATGACCGACGCCTTCCAGACGGGACCCGTCGACAAAATCGCCTCCAGCACCGCGCACTGCGACATCGAGTCGCCGATTACGCTCTCCCCCTACGTCGTGGCCCAGCACGGCTACGTGGTCGTGGTGCGGGCGCTCGACGAGAAGGACCAGT
>JBDGQM010000165.1:0-7086 GCA_042219065.1 Salinibacter sp.
CGCCCTCACGCCTCCCGCCCTCACGCCTCCCGAGTCATACGTCCAGGTCTTCCAGTTCCTCCGGGTCGCGTTTTAGGAGGCCCTGCTTCTTGTAGTAGATCATGGTGGTGTCGAGGGTGCCGTGGCGCATCCGCTCCTTCACCTCCTCGAGCGGCATGCCGTCGTTGAGCCAGAGGAGGGCCGCCGTGTGGGTGAGGCTGTGCGGCGTCACGCCCTTGCGCTTGATGCCGGCCTCTTTGAGGTACCCGTTGATGCGACTCCGCACCGAGCGCGTCTTGAGCCGCTTCCCGTCCGAGCGGTGGCCGTGGGACACGAACAGCGGATCCTCGGGGTGCACGTCCTCGCGGGTGTCCAGGTAGGACTCGACGGCCTCTAGCACCGGCGGATCGAGCGGGGCTTCCTGGTCCTTCACCTCGCGCCCCTTGCCCTGCACGCGCAGCACGGGCCCCATGAGGGTGTGCTCCAGATCCTCGACGTTGGCCCGCACGATCTCGATCTCGCTCAGGCCCGCGTAGAGCATGAGCGACACGATGGCCCGGTCACGCTTGTCAATCTGGGTTTGGTCGTCCACGACCGCCTCCAGCTGCTCGATGTCGGACTCTGTGAGGACCGACCGCGAGTGCGTCTCGGGCCGCCGGTTGCCCTTCACGGGCTTGGCGGGGTTCTCGGTCAGCTTGCCAATGTCGGTGAGGTACTGACAGAAGCGCCGGAGTGCGGTCAGGTACGTGGAGACGGACACCTGGCTGAGGTCCCGCTCCTCCATCAGGTAGCGCTTGTAGTCGCGCACGTCGTCTTCCGTAAACCGGAAGTTGTTCTGCTGCACGAACCACTTCTCGAACGAGTTGAGGGAGCGACGGTAGGTCCCCACCGTCTCGTCACTCTTGTCGTCCAGATAGTCGTCCTGGAAGGCCTGCAGGTGGTCGCGGAGCTCACGGAGGGAAAGCTCAAGTTCGGAGCCGTTCGGGGTTGCGTCGTCGGACATCGGGAGCACGGAAAATCGCGAGAGGAATGGCCCTCCGACGGACCCGGAGTCGTCCCGGCTCAACAACAGAAGGCCCATGACTTGTCAGTGGTGTCTACCAATCAAGGGCCTGTTCCGGACGGTGTCAATAACGGAAGCTTGGTTGGGGTGCAGGCGGTGGATCTGACAGGATCCAGGGGCTGCTGTACGGAGGTGCTGCATTCGGAGAAGACGATTGCATTGCCCCGGAGGATGGGCGGACTGGTGTCTCAATCGTTGAATGAAAATCGAGCTCACGAATCCGACACAGCGCTCTCCGCAATGGTGCGCCGACCGGGACGGAGTATCATCCGGCAAAGGGGGCGCTCCGATTTGTATGTCGAGGCATCGGACCCTCTCACATATTCTCTCGTTCTCCCAATCTCTTCAACGCCCGGTGTTTCCGTCCGCGAATGCCTGACTCCGAGAGCGACCTCGTCCCCGCCCATCCCGAGCGAAAGGCTGGCCTCCCCCCCGGCTCGGTTGTATTTGTCGGGGAGAAGCGTGCAGAACCCATTCGGTTTCGGGTTCTGGAGTACGGCCCCAACCATCTCCTTGAAACCGACGAGGCAAGTGTTGAGGAGGTGCTCAAGTACCGAGACACCACGCCTGTCACCTGGATTAATGTGAGTGGTGTACACGACGCGTCGGTGATCCGGACGCTTGGAGACCACTACCACGTCCACCCGCTGGTGCAGGAGGACATCGTACACACCGGCCAGCGGCCCAAGTTGGAGTCCCATGATGAGTACCTGTACCTCGTCGTCAAGATGCTCTACTTCGACGAGGAGCGTGGCGGGGCGCTCCGGGCCGAGCAGGTAAGCCTGCTGGTAGGAGAGCAAAACCTCATCTCGTTCCAGGAAGATCCCGTCGACGTGTTCGACCCGGTCCGCAGGCGCATCCGGAACGGCCGCGGACACGTTCGTGACCGGGGGCCGGATTATCTGGCCTACGCGATCCTGGACGTCATTGTGGACCACTATTTCGTTGTCCTAGAAGAGCTCGGCACCCGCACGGAAGACTTGGAGGACGAAATCGTGGGAGAAACCCCTCAGGGCATCGAGGACGATATTCACGACTTGCGGCGCGATCTCATCTACATGCGCCGCATGACCTGGCCGATGCGGGAATTGCTCTACCAACTCGAACGCCTCGACTCTCCGCTCTGGGGAGAAGATAACCAGCCTTACGTTCGTGACACGTACGGGCACGCTGTGCAGGTGCTGGATCTTGTGGAGGCCCTCCGTGATACGGCCAGCGGGTTGCACGACCTGCACATGACGTCCATCAGCAACCGGATGAACGAGATCATGAAGGTGCTGACGATCATTGGGACGATCTTCATTCCGCTCACGTTCATTGCCGGCGTCTACGGGATGAACTTCGAATACATGCCCGAACTGGGATGGACATGGGCCTATCCTGTCGTATGGGGCGTGATGATTGCCTCGGCGGCAGCCTTGCTTTCGTTTTTCCGCCGTCGCGAATGGATCTGAATGTGTATTGCGTAGTGCGTATTTCGTATCTCTTTTTGGCAAGGGGGCCCAATACGGAATGCACAATGATTTCCCCCTTATCCACATCGATTTTCCCTCTTCCGCATGCCGCCTCTTGACTCCCCCGACGCCGCCCTCTACGAACGCGGCGACGCCCTCGACGACATTTTACCTTCTCAATCCATGGGCGATGGACCTTCTGCCGCGCTTCCAATGGAGGTGCTCGCCGAGAGCTCAGAAATCTACGACCTGTCGGAGCAGGAGTACTGGGAATGGCTTGCTGCGCTGATTCAAGAAGGGAGTGAGTTGGACGAGCATCTCGACGACGTCTTGGAGGCGGTATATGATCTGGAACCGGTGTTCTATAGTCGGGCGGGCCGCCATGAACTCCGCGCGCTTCTCGCTCAGCTCCATGAAGCACGTACGTCCATCCGAGCGTTCGAGCAGGACGCAGAGCAGCTGTCGTTCGTCTTCGCCAGGGCCGATACGGTCGAAACGGGCGGGGCCGACAACGCTGAACTGGTGCTGTCAAGCATCAAGCGCACCTACGACCGAGCCTACGACCTGTGCCTCTACAAGCTCGACCGGATCAGCGACGGGTGGATCACAGCGACCAACCTCCTGATTAGCCTGACGATCCTGATCGTTACCATTCTGTTCTGGATGGAGTTTCGGTAGCGACCCGACGGAGGCCCCAAATCTACCCTTGTGGAGCGTCTGTGGAGGCGGGGCCGGAGGTGCCGTCGGACGTTCGAACTGGAAACGGCGTCGTCTCGCTGCCGGTGTAGAGGGTGCGGTGGGGAAAGGGAATTTCGATGCCGTGCTCGTCGAAGGCCTCTTTGATCTCGATGGGAATGCTGTTGCGGAGGTCGAGGAAGTTCTCGGTTTTGGCCCACACCGAGAACTGGTGGTTGATGGAGGAGTCCCCGAAGCCCTGGAAGATGATCAGGGGGGCGGGTTCTTCCAGACACAGCGGATTGCGGTCGGCCACCTCCATCAGCACCTCTCGCACCTTGTGCAGGTCCTCCTTGTAGGCCACCCCCACTTGCAGGTCGACACGGCGGATGGGGAACCGCCGCAGATTGGTGACCTCCGACTTGATCATCGTCTCGTTCGGGATGCGCACGAACAGGTTGTCGAACGTGCGCAGCTTCACCGAGAGGAGGTCCACCGAGAGGACCTCGCCGGTGGTGCCGTTTACCCGAATCACGTCGCCGACGGCAAAAGGACGCTCGCCCAGAAGAAAGAGGCCGCTGATGACGTTGGAGGCGGAGGTCTGAGAGGCGAAGCCAATAGCGACCGTGAGGATGCCCGCCGCCCCGAGAAGCACGCTGAGGTCGACCCCGAGTTCCATGAGTGCGGAGGCGGTGAACAGGCCGGCGATGCCGTAGAGGCTAGCCCGCCGGAGGATCATGGCTCGCTGTGCATCATCGTCCGCGAAGAGGTGCACGAGGCCGGTGCCGGCCAGGCGGCCTAGCACGATCCCGACGACGATCTTGATGCCGGCCCGGAGAGCGGCCGCGGCCTGAGGGCTTGTAAGGTAGTCGACGGCAACGGTCCACCACTGCTCCATGAGACGCAGCGATCGGGTGCGAGGGAGGATGCGACTGGAGGTGTCGTCAGGAGCCGAAGAGGGTTCCCACGGCACTGAACGTGCTCGTAAAGAGACCCCGCCTGTCGGTCTTGCGGGGCTCCTGAAGGAGCTCCGCGCCGCCGGCGTCGCTCGGAGGGCCGCTTCGGATCTGAACGCCGGCCCCTTGGTCTCCTTCCGACCGGGTCATTGTGACGGCCTGGGTCCAGAGTCCGTGGGTCGGCGTCGTGTAGAGGGCGAGGTGTTCGAGGGGCAGTTGCACACGTTCGAGGGCCAGGGCGTCCGTTCCGGTGTTTTTAATTCGGAGCGGCGTCACGGCCCGATGGAGGCGCCGGGGCAGGTGTTCGAGCTGGAAGCGTCCGGCTGTGCGCGTGGCGTAGCAGAACTCGCCGTCGACGGTGGAGGCCCCAAACCACGTGTCGGACATGCGGTAAGAGGGCATCTCGCAAAGCAGGCGCCCCGATTCGGTGAGCTCTACATGAATCCAGACGGCTGTGCTCAGGTAAAGGGTCACCGACTCCTCCGGTGGGATGAAGAGGCGATGCTCCGGCCGAGAGACCACAGGCCGGTCGGCGAGGGCAGGGTGCAGTGTTACTTGTGCTTTTGTCCGCCGGAAGCTATACCGGCTGGTCTGAAGGTCGTCCTCCGTGGATTCGAGCACCTCGCTCATCTCGTCCTCAGACACTGGGACGGACCAGCCGCTTCGATTGGTCATCGGATCGGTCACTCCCGGGTTGGCCGTCGGTCGATGGAGGACACGCCATTCGTGAGCGGTCCGGTAGAGCCAAAGTGTCGACGGGCCAACGTCCCAACGCCCGCCGGTGTCCTCCTCAAGAGAAAACGTGCCCCACCACGGGGTCGTCGTGTCGATCGGCGGGGATGGGTTCATTGGCACGTTTGCGTGGAGTGCGAAAATGAATTCTCAAGAGCAAAATAGGAGAGGGAGCACTGTTGAGCAAACACGGCCGTGCTGAACGCAACCCCGACCGAAACGAAGCGTGGATTCCAAAAGATCGAGAGGATTCCGAAAGGTGCAGTCCGATCGGTTGCGTCTTCGGATCGAACCCGTGACTATGTGAACTGTCAGCTTTGATGGTTCCTCGCGCACCTCTCGCTACGTCGGCTCCCTCTCGTGCTCACACTTCTCCTCGCCCAGGCGGCCCCTGCGTTCACCGTCGACATGCTCGTCGTGCTCGGGCTCATCGCCGTCGTCCTCGTTCTCTTCATCACGGAGGTCATTCCGATCGACATCACGGCCCTCGGGGTCATCGTGGCGGTCGTATTGCTGGAGCCGTGGACGGGCGTGGGGCCGTCCGACGGCATTGCCGGGTTCGCCAGTCCGGCCACCATCACCGTGCTGGCCATGTTCGTTCTCAGCGAAGGGATTCGGCGGACCGGCGTGCTGCGACGGGTGGGCGACGCGATCGTGGAGTGGGCAGGGGGGAGCTTTCACAAGCAGTACGGCGCGCTCATCGGGCTCTCGGGAGGCACGGCCGGCATCATCAACAACACCCCCGTGGTGGCGATGATGATTCCCATGACCATCAACATCGCGCGCAAGACGAAGACCTCCCCCTCGAAGCTGCTAATGCCCATCTCGTTTGCGTCGATGCTGGGGGGGATGCTCACGCTGATTGGCACGTCCACCTCCATTTTGGCGAGTGACGTGAGCGACCGTCTGCTCGATCACCCGTTCTCGATGTTCGAGTTTACGGCGCTGGGCGCGATCGTGCTCGGAACCGGCCTCGTCTACCTGATGACGGTGGGCCATCGCCTGCTCCCCGAGCGCATCAAGCCGGAGGAAGATCTGACCGACGAGTTCGAGATGAGCGGCTACCTCGCGGAGGTGGTCGTGACTGAAGAGTCGCCCCTCGTCGGCAGGACCGTGCGGGAGACGCTGGGGCAGATGGAGCTTGACCTCGACATTGTGCAGATGCGCCGGGACGGCGAGGCCTTTGCCGCTCCGCTGGGGCCGAAGGAGTTTCGCGCGGGCGATGTGCTTCTGCTGCGCACAAACCGGGACGTGCTCGTGGAGCTTATGGACACACAGGAGCTGGAGCCGGTCGTGCGGACGAAAATTACGGAAGCGGACTTCGAGATCGAGGCGGAGAACGAAGCACTCGTCGAGGTGGTGCTGCTCTCCGACAATCCTCTCGTCGGGGAGACGCTTCGGTCGGTGACCTTTGCCCAGCGCTACGACGCCCTGGTGCTGGCCCTCCGCCGCCAGGGGGAACTCCTCTACGATGAGATCGATGCGGTGCCGCTTCAGGGAGGCGATACTCTGCTCGTACAGGCATCGGGCCGGGCCATCAAGCAGTTCGAGCAAAACCGCACCTTCGTGGTGGTGCAGGAGGAAGACGAGGTGTCTTTCCGGAGCGAAAAGCTTCCGCTGGCCCTGGGGATTATCGGTCTGGTCGTGGGGCTGGCGGCGATGGAAATTATGCCGATCCTCGTGTCGGCCCTGGGCGGGGTGGTGGCCATGGTGGCTACCGGCTGCGTGCAGCCCAACGAGGTGTACGAGGCGGTGGACTGGAGCGTGATCGTGCTCCTGGCCGGCCTCATTCCGCTCGGCATGGCGATGGAGCGGTCGGGCACGGCCGAGTACCTGGCCTACGGCGTCATCGAGCTGTCGGAGGGCCTGCCCGCCATTGCCCTGCTGCTTGTCTTCTACGTCTTCACCAGCCTCGTCACGCAACTCATCAGCAACAATGCCAGCGTCATTTTGATGATTCCGATGGCCGTGGAGGCGGCGCAGCTGACGGGGGCGGATCCCTTCTCGTTCGTCCTGGCCGTGACCTTCGCCGCGAGCGGAGCCCTCCTCACGCCGATTGGGTACCAAACCAACCTCATGGTCTACGGCCCGGGGGGCTACCGCTTCACGGATTTTCTGCGGATGGGGGCGCCCCTGCAACTTCTACTCTCCATCGTCACCTGCGGTGGCATCTGGATGATTTGGGGGGTGTGAAGGTCGGAAGGTTGAAGGTCGGAAGGTTGAAGGT
>JBDGQM010000166.1:0-4390 GCA_042219065.1 Salinibacter sp.
CCGAATCGATGCCGATTCGCTTGCCGAGCGCGCCCTCCTCCAGCATCCGTCGGTGCAGGTGGCGCAGGCACAGGTGGAGGCGGCGCGCCGGAAGGTGCGCGTGGCCGACCGCTCGGACACGCCCACCCTCGCCCTCGACGCGCAGGGGGGCGTGAAAAACGGGTATCCCGGTGACCTGAACGAACCGCGCCTCAACGAATCGATCGGGGTGTCGCTCACCGTGCCGATCTTCGAAGGCTTTGCCACGAAGCGGCAGGTGGAGGAGGCGCAGGCCCAAGTCCAGGCCGCCGAGGCCCGCCTCACCGCCGTGCGACGACAGGTGCACACGCGAGTCCGACAGGCCGCGTCGGACCTCCGCACCCGTCTCGACCGCCTGGCATCGACCCAGCTGCGGGTGGAGCAGGCGCGAACCGCCGCCGAACTGGCCCGCACTCGCTACGAGGCCGGCACCATCACGAACCTGGAGTTGCTCGAAGCGGAGACGGCCCTGCAGCAAGCCCGCCTCGAACGCACCGAGGTGCGCTACCAGGTCGTCCTGGGGCGCTACGCCCTCCAGCGCGCCGCCGGCACCCTGCTTCCGCTCGACGCCTCCTCACTGTAATCCCGTGCAATCACGGTTAGCGATTCTGACCGCGCCGTCGTGCTCACGAGACCCCGCGATCCGATGTGCTGCCTTTTCTCTCTCGTCTTCGGTCGAGGCAATTCCGAGTCCACCTCGGACGACGCCCCGCCGGACCGTCGGTCGACTCAGCCCGAGCGGAAGGCCGACGACGAGCTTGCCCCTATGCTTCTCGCCTTCTTCCGGAAGCGACTTCGCTCCGACAGGACGCCTGTCCCCCATTCACACCAGGCGCCCCTTCTGGTGCGCCGTACACTCGCCCGGCTGGCCCGTCGCCGCGCCGTCGAGGCGTCGGCCGAGGCAGCGGCCCCGTCGGGCCGCTCTCGTCCCCGGAAAGAAGAGGTGCTGCGGGCGGCCCTGATGGAGCTCCGCCGGCTCGAAGAGCCCGCTCCGCCCCCCGACGAGGCCGGTCCGCCCATCCGCCGCAACTAACGCGATGTCCTCTCCCCGAACGCCCCATTGCTCCCACTTGCCATGACCGTCCGCTCCCGTTCCGTTCTTCTCGCCCTTCTTCTCGTCTGCTCGCTTGCCCTCGTCGGCTGCAACGACACGAACGGCCCCGACGCCCACGGCAACTTCGAGGCCGAGGAAGTAACCGTATCGAGCGAGACGCAGGGTCAACTGCTCCGCTTCAACGTAGAGGAGGGCGATCGGCTGCCCGCCGGTACTGTCGGCACCGTGAGGACCCGTGATCCCCTCCCTAGCTCCGAGGACGCCGCGCGCCGAACCGTCGTGGGACTGGTCGACACCACCCGTCTCGCCCTGCAGCGCCGCAAGCTGAAAGCGCGCCGGAAGTCCGTACGCTCGAAGATGCGGAGTGTCACGGCAGAGGTCAACGTGCTCGCCGAGCGACTCCGGGCCGCCCGCCGCGAGTTGAAGCGCATGCGCACCCTTCGGCAGGGCGACGCAGCTCCGGCCCGCAAGGTGGACCAGGCCGAGGACGAGGTGCGCGTGCTGGAGCAGCGCATCGAGGCCACGCGCACGCAGACGGCCAGCCTCCGCAACGAGATTGCGGCCGTCAACGAGCAGATCGCGCAGGTGAACGAGCGCATCCGGAAGAGCCGGATCGTCAACCCGGTGGCCGGCACGGTCCTCACGACCTACGTGGAGGCGGGCGAGGTCGTGCGCACCGGCGAGCCGCTCTACAAAATCGCGTCGCTCGACACTCTTACACTTCGGGCCTACGTGAGCGGCGGGCAGCTGTCGAACATCAATATCGGGCAGCAGGCGACGGTCCTCATTGACGACGGCCCCGACCAGCAGCGGACCCTGCCGGGCCGCCTGACCTGGGTGGCCGACGAGGCGGAGTTCACCCCCACGCCCATCCAGACGAAGGAGGAGCGGGTCGACTTCGTGTACGCCGTGAAGCTCCGCGTGCCGAACCCCGAGGGGGCGATCAAGATCGGCATGCCGGGGGACGTGATGTTTGGGGGCGGCGCGGCCACGGCGGACACTGGTGCCTCTCCGGATACGACGGTGTCGAGGCGGTAGGAAGTGATGAATGATGCGTGATGAGTGAGTCGTGATGGACGGATCGGCTATGACCAACGACGCAGCTTCTTCGATTCAGAACGGATCCGGTGAGGCGCCGTCCCCCGACGAGGCAGTGGTGTGGGTGCGGGACCTCGTGAAGCGGTATGAGGACGAGGTGGCCCTGGACGGGCTCTCCGTGACGGTGCAGCCGGGGAAGCTCTTCGGCTTCATCGGGCCGGACGGGGCGGGGAAGACCACCCTCTTCCGCATCCTCACCTCGCTTTTGACGCCGGACGAGGGGACGGCCCGCGTGCTCGGGCTCGACGTGGTGGACGACTACCGGGCCCTACGGCCTCGGCTCGGCTACATGGCAGGCGAGTTTTCGCTGTACCCGGACCTGTCGGTCCACGAAAACCTCCAGTTCTACGCATCGGTCTTTGGGACGACCGTGGAGGACCAGATGGACATCATCCGGCCCGTCTACAAGCAGCTGGAGCCGTTCGGCGACCGGCGCGCGGAGGCCCTCTCCGGCGGCATGAAGCAGAAGCTGGCCCTGTCCTGCGCGCTCGTCCACCGCCCCGACCTGCTCGTGCTCGACGAGCCGACCACCGGGGTCGACGCCGTGAGCCGCCGCGACTTCTGGGACACGCTCACCTGGCTCACGTCGGAGGAAGGGCTGCCCGTGATCGTATCCACGCCCTACATGGACGAGGCGAGCCTCTGTGACCGCGTGGCCCTCATCCAGGAGGGGCAGCTCCTGGCCGTCGACCCGCCCGAGACGATTCAGGCCGGCTACGAGTGGCCCCTAGTCGCCGTGGAGACCGACGAGCGGTATCGGACGCTCACCATGCTGCGCGAGTTCGAGCATACCCGGACGGTCTTTCCCTTCGGGGCAACCCTCCACTACTCGGACGCCCGGCACGACGCCCCGCCCGCGTCGGTGGCCGACGAGGTGCGCGCCTTTCTGCACGAGCAGGGGATTTCGGACACTGAGGTCCGCCCCATCGACGCCGGCATCGAAGACGTGTTCATGGCACTGGGCTCCGGCGGTTAGTCAGTGATCAACCGTTCTGCTTCCCTTCCTGGTCCTGCTTGATTTCTACCGCTACTGCGTATGGGCGTCCGGGCGTGTGGGCGTTCATGAGCAAGCAGAGGCGCCCAAACGCCCACACGCCAATACGCCCACACTCATAAACGCCAACACTCACACCCTCAAAACGGTCATGTCAGCAATCACGGCCCGGAACTTGACACGTCGCTTTGGAGATTTCACCGCCGTCGACCACATCTCGTTCGAGATTGACGAGGGCGAGGTCTTCGGCTTTCTCGGGGCCAACGGAGCAGGCAAGACGACCTCGATTCGGATGCTCACGGGCCTGCTGGAGCCGACGGCGGGGGAGGCGCAGGTGGCCGGCTGCGACGTGCGCGCCGAGCCGGACCGGGTCAAGCGGCGCATCGGCTACATGAGCCAGAAGTTTGCCCTCTACGACGACCTCACGGTCACGGAAAACATCCGGCTTTACGGGGGCATCTACGGGCTGTCCGCCCCCGAAATCCGTGATCGGCGCGACCGACTGCTCCAGCGGCTCGGCTTCGAGCACGCGGCCGACGAACAGGTCGGCTCCCTCCCGCTCGGGTGGAAGCAGAAGCTCGCCTTCTCCGTCGCGCTCCTCCACGAGCCGGGCGTCGTCTTTCTCGATGAGCCGACCAGCGGGGTCGACCCGGTTACGCGCCGCCAATTCTGGGAGATGATCTACGAGGCGGCCGCCGACGGCACCACGGTGCTCGTGACGACCCACTACATGGACGAAGCCGAGTACTGCGACCGCGTGTCGATCATGGTGGAGGGCACCATCGACGCCCTCGGCACGCCCGCTGCCCTCAAGGCCGAGCACGACGCCGAGACGATGGACGACGTGTTCGTTCATGTCGCGGAAGACGGCGATTCGTAGGGAAGAGACAGTTTCCTTCGGACGTGCCCTCCGCTTGCCTGGTTGCGTATGTGGGTATGGGCGTATGTTGTATGGGCGAGGCAATGGACGCAGAGATCCCCCCATTGGTGTGAACGCAACTGCTCTGAATCCCTCCCTTCTCCTCCAGAAACCTCTCACCGGTTCCCACGCCCAAACGCACACACTCACACACGCCCATACGCTTTCGTCAATCGAAGGCATCCCGCTCCAAACTGATCTCCAATCCTCGATGATACCATGAATGCGTTTCTCGGGTTGGTTCGGAAGGAAACGTACCACATCCTGCGCGACCGTCGGACCCTGGCGGTGCTCCTGCTGATGCCGC
>JBDGQM010000167.1:0-20472 GCA_042219065.1 Salinibacter sp.
AGTCACGCTCAGGGCGACGGTGTAGGACGTTTCGTAGTTGATGCGATTGCCGTGGGAGGGGGAGTGGGACGTCTTGACTGGGGACACGGCGCCTCATTCGTGGGGGATCACGGCAATCGCATCTTAGCTCGGGACCCGTGATGTTGCTTCTCTTCGGGGCAGTGTGTCCGTGCTCCCACGCCCCCGCTTACCCATTCTTACGGGGCTGTGTCGCTGATCAGAGGCGGGCGAGCCTCCATTTCAGAAAGGAAACCCCCAACATACGATTGCCCTGCGTGGGGGATTGAACACGTGCGCCATGAGGACTACGTTGGGGGCGCGCATCTGTGCCACGTTCTGAACCGAGTCTGCTCCGCCCGCCCATGGCCGCTCTGACCCGTTCCCGCCGTGCTGCCCGCCAGCTCCTCGGGGCAGCCGCGCTGTTTGTGCTCGTCGGCGTCTCCACCACAGCGGCGCAGGTCCCTGCGCCCAAGTCCATGATCGGCTTTGAGCCGGGGGCCGATTACAAGTTGGCCGACTACGACCAGGTCAGGAACTACTACCGACAGCTCAGCGACGCCAGCGACCGGGTGCAAATGACGACCATCGGCACCACCTCCATGGGGCGCCCGATGACCCTGCTGTTCCTGTCGAGTGCCGACAACCTCGATGATCTCGACCGCTGGCGCGACATCAGCTCGACCCTCGCCCGGGCTCGCGTGGGGGAGGCAAAGGCGAAGACACTGGCAGAGGAGGGAAAGGCCGTCGTGTGGATCGATGCCGGCATGCACTCGACGGAGCGCGCCCCCGGACAGGCCATGCTGACGCTCGCCCACCGCGTCGCCACGGAGGAGAGTGCCGAGATGAAGACGATTCGGGAGAACGTGGTGCTTCTCCTCATGCCCATGATGAACCCCGACGGGCTCGACATCGTCGAGACCTGGTACGACCGCGTGCTCGACACCCCCTACGAGACCTCCAATCCGCCCTGGCTCTACCAGAAATACGTGGGCCACGACAACAACCGCGACTGGTTCATGAACAACATGCCGGAGACGCGGGCCGTGACGGACGTGATTTACAACGAGTGGTACCCGCAGATCGTCCTTAACCACCACCAGACCGCTCCGTCGTGGGCGCGCATCTTCGTTCCCCCGTTCACAGGGCCGGTCAATCCCGACATTCACCCCGCCGTCGTGGCCGGGGTCAACCAGGTGGGCACCGCCATGACGCAGCGGTTTGCGATGAAAGACATGCCGGGCGTCGTCTCGAACGACATCTTTACCATGTTCTGGAACGGCGGCATGCGCACGGCGCCCTACTTCCACAACCAGATTGGCATCCTCACGGAGGTGGCCCACGCCACGCCCACGCCGCGCTACTACGAGCCCGATTCGCTGCCGCGGCACGTCGGCGAGCGCAACCCGACGGACGGAACGGCGCTCTTCTACACGGATCCCTGGATGGGTGGGGAGTCGCACTTCAGCGACGCGGTCCGCTACACGAACACCGCCTCGATGGGCGTGCTCGACATTGCGGCCGACCGGCCGCAGCAGTTTCTCTACAACATGTACAAGATGGGGCGCGACGAAATTCAGGCGGGCGAGAGCGGCGATCCCTACGCGTACGTCATTCCGCCCGAGCAGTGGCACGACCAGGAGGCGCACAACCTTGTCAATATTCTGCGGCAGGGCGGCATCGAGGTGGACCGGGCCACGGCCTCATTCCGGGCCGGGGGCGAGGAGTATCCGGCCGGGTCCTTTGTCATCGAGGCCGCGCAGGCCTTCCGCCCGTTCCTCATGGACCTGCTGGAGCCGCAGGAGTACCCGACCCGCCGCACGGCCACGGGCGCGCCGGAGACGCCCTACGACCTCGCGGGGTGGACCCTGCCGATGCAGATGGGCGTCGCGGTCGACCGCATCGACGAGGGGTTCAGTGCGCGGCTCGAAGCGGTCACCGACTCCGTCGCGCCGGCGCCGGGGGCGGTGCGGGGCACGGCGGACTTTGGCTACGCGTTCTCGCACCGCCTCAACACGAGCCTGAAGGCGGCGAATAAGCTCCTCGCGGAGGGCGCTGCCGTCCACTGGGCCGAGGAAAAAATGACGGTCGGCGGGTCGGATCTGGGGCGCGGAGCGTTCGTCGTCGAGCGGCAGGAGGGAACGGCCGACCGGGTCAGGGCCGTCGCTCAGGCGCACGGGCTCAGCGTGCACGGCCTCGCGCAGGAACCGGACGGGCCGCTCCACACACTCCAGCCGCCCCGCGTCGGGATTTACAAGTCGTGGGTGCCGAGCATGGATGAGGGCTGGACGCGATGGCTGCTCCAGAACTACGACGTGCCGGTCGACACCCTCCACGACGCCGACGTGCGCAGCCGCGATCTGTCGCAGTACACCTCCATCATTCTCCCGGACCACTACGCGCCCGACCGCCTCCTGCACGGCCACGAGCCGGGCAGCATGCCGGAGCAGTACGTGGGCGGCCTCGGGCTGGAGGGGGCCCTGGCGCTGGAGCAATATGTGAAGCAGGGCGGAAACATCGTTGCGTTCGACGATGCAAGCGCGTTCGCCATCGAGCAGTTCGGACTGCCGGTGCGGGACGTGACGGCGGATGTGTCCAGTGGCGAGTTCTTTATTCCGGGCTCTCTCATTCGCACGACCGTCAACACAGAGCATCCCCTGGCGTACGGCATGCAAGACTCCGTGGCGGCCTCGTTCCAGCGGAGCCGCGCGTTCGCGCCGGTGCAGCAGGACCGCACGGGCGAGGGGGGGCGTGAGGACATCGGCCTCTCGGAGCCGCCGCCCGTGGAGGTGGTGGCCCGCTACGCCGAAGACGATCTGCTCATGAGCGGCTGGGCCCTCGGCGCGAAGGAGCACATCGGCGGCGTCCCCGCGATGGTGCGCGTGCGGCACGGCGACGGCGACGTGGTGCTCTTCGGCTTCCGGCCCCAGTTCCGCGGCCAGACGCGCGCGACCTATAAGCTTCTGTTCAACGCCCTCCATGCCGCCACGACCGATGGCCTTCCGCAGGTGGGCCAGGTGCCCGCCGATCCGTTCGCGGAGATGGAGTAACGCCAGCTCCGCATGCGTCGCTGGGCGGTGGAGGTGTGGACGGATGGAAGTGTGGACGTGCACCGAACGCGCTTAGGTGCGTGTTTCGCCTCCACTCCTCCTTTCGTCCGCTCCTAAATCCTGCTCTGAGATTCGGCATGACAAGAATCGTTCGCTTCTTTCCTCTCACCACTCGCCCTTCGAGTTACTATGCGTCGCTACTTCCTCCTTCTGATAGCATTCGTTCTCGTTGCTCCTGCACAGGCTCAAGACCACGGCCTATGGCAGATGTACCAGCATCACCTGAAGGGGGCCAAGTACGTGGACCTCACGTTCGCCTTCAGCCCCACGAGTCCCGTCTGGCCGGGCTTCAACAATGCCGAGTTCCGGGCCGCCAAGGCCGGCAGCCCCATTCCGGGCTACGTAAAGGAGGGCGACACCTACACCTACGACGAGCACGGCTTCGTCGCGTCCTCCTACGTCCTGCCCACCGACCAGTACGGCACCCAGCTCGACCCGCCCGCCCACTGGAACAAGTACGGCGCGACGATTAGCGACCTGCCGCCCACCTACGCGGTCCGGCCGCTGGTCGTGGTAGACATCCACGAGAAGGTGGCCGAGCAGCCCGGCTACCACGCCAAGGTGGCCGACGTAAAGGCCTGGGAAGACGAGCACGGCGCGATTCCGGAGGGGGCCGTGGTCATGTTTCGGTCCGACTGGCACGAGAAGTGGAAAACGAACCCGGATCGCTACAACAAGAAGCCGTTTCCCGGCGTGGCCCTGGAGACCGCCAAGTACCTGCACGAGAAGAAAGACATCCTCTTTCACGGCCACGAGCCGCTCGACACCGATACCACTGCGGGCCTCATCACGGAGGACTGGATCCTCAACAACAACTATGCGCAGGCCGAGGGCGTGACCAACCTGGACAAGGTGCCGGAGCAGGGCGCGCTCATCGCGATCGGGTTCGCCAAGCCGAAAGGGGGGACCGGCGGCTATGCCCGCTACATTGCCATCTGCCCGCCCGACTGGGAGCACGGCGTCACGATGGCGGAGGCGCCCGGCGCCCCCCTCCCGGAGCACGACCATCCGCTGCGGCGGGACGAGCACGGCGTCCTGCGCCCAATGCCGTCCGATTCAGAGCCATAGAGCCCCCCGCGACCCTCCCTCTCTCTGATGCAAACCGCAACGAGAACCGATGCGCCCCGTAGCGACGCGCCGCCGCGCCGGGCCACAGTGTCAGCGGGAATCGGGGAGAGGCCGGTAGGCGTGCAGGGAGTCTGCCAGCAGTCGGCCCCACGTCGCGTCGTAGGGATGCACGGCCGACACCCGCCGGTCGTCCCGGTAGACGGGCCGCCCCTCGTTCGCCCAGCGGAAGATCGAGCCCTTCAGGTTGGCCACGCTCGTGAAGCCCTGGTCGCGCAGGGCCTGCGCGACGCCCGCCGACCGGTAGCCGACCGAGCAGTACACCACGAGGGGCGTGTCGGCGGCAAGCGTATCGAGGGCCGGATAGGCGTCGGCCGCCGGGTCCACGCGATGGGCGCCCGGCAGGTGACTCACCGCGTACTCCTCGGGCGAGCGGGCGTCCAGGAGCACCGGGCGGGGGGCAGTGTCGTCCGACAGGCGCTCGGCGAGCGCGTCCGTAGAGACGGAGGGCACGTCCGGGAAATCGGACGCGATCATGTGCTCCACGGCCCGCCAGGTCAGGTCGTCCGAGCAGCCGGTCTGGACCGCCAGGAGGCAGAGGACGGAGGCAGCAACGCTGCGCATGAGCAACACCGGAACGGGAGGGGCAAATTCGGAAGGGGAGTATTGCGTATTTCGTATTGCGTGTTCAGGCACCCTTACGCAATACGCACTACGCAATACGCACCACGCTAAAGCGCGATCACATCCTCAATCCCGGACGCCTTCTCGTAGACGCTGATGACCTCCTCGCTCGACGACATCTGGAGGTGGGCCGTTACGCTCTTGTAGTTCCCCTTGCTCGACTCCCGAACCCGGACCGGATGCTCACCGAACACATCCTTCAGCTCGTCCAGTTGGGCCGCCGGGGCGATGAACTTGAAGGTGTACCGCGTGGGCCAGTCGTTCTGATCGTCGAGCAATTCTTCGAAGCGGTCCCACCATGCGTCGTCGTCCTTCGCGTCGGGCTGATTGATGAATCGCATCGATCAGAGAACACTGATTGAAAAAGTAGGATTCGTCCTACGCGGCTCCCCACAGCTTCGTTCGCTGTCGCGCCGGCGACTCCAAACGTGAAGTTGTTGGGAAAGGATGTGCGACGCCGTCCCCGCTGTAACATACGTGCGGATGCCTTGCGTTAATTAGTCGGATTTCCTTTTCTGTCCTGTGCGCGTTCTCTGAACAAACCAAACGCCTCCATGACCACGTCCATATGCCGCCTGTGCAGAGCGTCCGTGTATCGCATGCTGGGTGCCCTGCTCCTGCTTCCCCTGTTCGCCGCGTCGCCCGTTCAGGGACAGGACTTGCTCCAGAAGTTCGAGAAGAAGACCACGACCTTCACGCTCGACAATGGGCTCACGTTCGTCGTCGTTGAGCGCCATGACGCTCCAGTCGTTTCGTTTACCACCTACGCCGACGTGGGATCGGTGAACGAGCCGAAGGGGATGACTGGCATCGCCCACATGTTCGAGCACATGGCCTTCAAGGGCACGACGACCATTGGCACAAAGAACATCGAGAAGGAGATGCAGGCCCTGCGGCGGCAAGAAGAGATTTACCTGGAGCTCCGCCGCGAGCGCATGAAACCGCAGCCCGACTCAGCCCGAATCGCGACGCTCAAGAAGAAATTTGAGAAGGCCACCACGAAGGCCGAGTCGTACGTCAAGAAAGGCGAGTTTGAGAACATTCTGAAAAAGAATGGAGCGGAAGACATCGGTGCCTATACCTCTGCCGACGCCACGGTATACCAGTACAGCCTCCCCGCCAACAAGACGGAGCTCTTCTTTGCACTGGAGTCGGATCGGTTCATGAACCCGGTGCTCCGCGAGTTCTACACCGAACGCGACGTAGTCATGGAGGAGCGTCGGCAGCGCGTGGGGTCCAGTCCCAGAGGGCGACTTGCTGAAGCCTTCACGGCGGCCGCCTTCAAGGCTCACCCTTACGGCACGCCCATTATTGGGCACATGTCGGATATCCGAAAACTCTCGCGCACCGACGCGAAGCAGTTTTTCGACACGTACTACAATGCCAGCAATCTCACCATCGGCATTGCCGGGGACGTCGAACCGAAGCGGATGAGGGCCCTGGCCAAGGAGTACTTTGCACGACTGCCCGAAGGGGAAGAGCCCCCGCCGGTGCGTACCGAAGAACCCGAGCAGTTTGGCGAGCGCCGCACGGTGCTCCGCGAACAGGCGCGACCGCGACTCATGATCGGTTACACGCGGCCAAGCACGTACAGCCCGGACGATCCGGTATACGACGTACTCGTCGATGTCCTCGCTGAAGGCCGTACAAGTCGGTTCCACAAGCGCCTTGTGGAAACGGAAAAGGCCCTCGCCGTCCAGATTCCGTCGTACTTTGCGGAGTATCCGGGGGGCAAGTACAAAAACAAGCTCTCGATCCTCGCCTACCCGAACCGGGTAGTCTCTCCGGACAGTCTTGAGCACGCCGTGTACGACGTGCTCGAAACCGTGAAGAAAGAAGGGATCACCCAGGCGGAGCTTGAGCGCGCTAAGACGCGGGCTCGAGACGAGCTTATCGGTCAGCTCGACTCGAATATGGGACTGGCCCAGCAGTTTGCGGAGGCAGAGGCCCTTTTCGGGGAGTGGCAGAGAGTCTTCCGGAAATTGAATCAGATCGAGGCCGTGACGACCGAGGACGTTCAGCGCGTCGCGAAAGAGACCTTCCAGACCGACAAGCGGACGGTGGCCATCATGAAGACGGCCAAAGATGGATCTCCCACGACCGCTGCAAAGTGACGGACGCTCGTCCCTGATTCTGTACCTGCTCGCAGCCTTTCGACTGAGACAGATTCATTCCACGATGAACCGCACACGTCCAATCCTTTCGTCCCTGTTTCTCGGCGGGGCACTCCTGCTCGCGAGTGTCTTCGCGCGTCCGGCCGTCGCACAAGAGAAAGAAGAGATCCGTACGGCCGACTACAAGGTTTCGGAGCTTACCTATCCGGATCTTCGCGACTTTGAGGCGCCCGAGCCCCAGCGCATTGAGCTCGATAACGGCATGACGGTCTTCCTGCTCGAGGACAGCGAGTTGCCGCAAGTAAATGCCGTGGCCCGCATCGGTGTAGGGTCGGTGTACGAACCCGCGAAGAAACGAGGGCTTGCGTCCATCACCGGCACGGTCATGCGCTCCGGGGGGACCGCCTCCATGCCGTCGGACAGCCTGAACACGGTGCTCGAAAACCTGGGGGCCACCGTAGAAACCAGCATTGGCCAGACGTCGGGGTCAGCCTACATGTCGACCCTCTCTGAAAACGTGGACACGGTACTTCCCGTCTTTGCCGACGTTCTGCGCCAGCCTGCCTTCGCAAAAGCGAAGGTGCAGCAGGCGAAGAGCCGGCAGAAATCGGCCATCTCCCGTCGGAACGACAATGCCCGCCAGATCGGTATCCGCGAGTTCCGCCAGGTCCTCTACGGGGAGGACAGCCCCTACGCCCGCTCGCCTGAGCTCTACACGGTCGACCGCATCCAGCGACAGGACCTAGTCAACTTCCACGACAAATACTTCCACCCGAACAACGTCCTCTTAAGCGTGTGGGGCGACTTCGACGCCGACGCGATGGAGCAGAAGATCCGCAAGCAGTTCGGCGATTGGACGGCTCCGGAAGACTTCGAGCCGCCCACGCCGCCCACGCCGAAGGCCACGCGCGAGCACTCGGTGAACTTCGTGCCAAAGAGCAGCGTCACCCAAAGCACCGTTCTAATGGGGCACCCCGGCGAAATTACCCGCCAGAGCGACGACTACGCAGCGGTCACGGTGATGAACAAGGTGCTGACCGCTCCTTTCACGGGACGTCTCTTTCGGAAGGTTCGCTCCGAGAAGGGACTGGCCTACGCAGTGCTTGGGCAGTACACGGCCCAATACAACCGTCCAGGGATCTTCTACGCCGGGGTGTTTTCAAAAAGCCCGAGCACCGTCAAGGCCACGAACGCCGTGATGACGGAGGTTAAGCGAATGCGGCGGAAGGCCCCCACGCCGGAGGAGATCAGTCTGGCGAAGGACAGCTACCTGAACTCCTTCGTGTTCAACTTCGACTCGGAGCGGGAAATCTTGAATCGACGCATGGCCTACGAGGATTACAACTACCCGTCGGACTTTCTCCAGCAGACGAAGGACGAGATTGAGCAGGTGTCGGCCGAGGATGTCCTGTCGGCGTCGAAGGAGTACCTCCATCCGGAGGAGTCGCACATTGTCATTGTCGGAAATGGCGAGAAGTTTAGCCAGGATCTCTCCGTGCTCACGAAGGATGGCACGGTTGACACACTCGATATCTCGATTCCGAAGGAGCCGCCCGGTGCGGATCAGGACGCCCCCACGGCCGCTGAGAAGAAGGCAATGGCGAAGGGGCAGACGCTCATGTCGAGTGCCAGGGAAGCCCTTGGGGGCTCGGCGTTCGATCAGATCAAGAGCATGCGCGTCGTCACGAAGCAGAAGGGACGGACGAGCACTCTCGTCGTAGAGCTTCCAAACAAGATGCGCGTGGAGCGGGGAGGGATGACAATTGCGAGCAATGGACAGACGGTAAAGATGCAGCGGGGCGGAAAGACCCGTGCTCTGCCGGCATCGGTGCAGGGACGCATCACGGGACAGCTCTGGCGGAGCCTGCCCTACCTGATGGCCAACCTCGACCATAAGGACCTCTCGTTCCGGGCTCAGTCCGATACCACGATTGATGGGACGACGTACAAGGCCGTGCGGGTGCAGCCTCCTTCGGGCACAGCCTTCACACTCCATCTCGACGCCGAGACGATGCGGCCGAAGCGCCTATCCTACGAGCAGACGAACCCACGGAGCGGAGCGACAGTGAGCGTAACACAGACCCTCAGTGACTTCCGCGAGGTGAGCGGCGTAATGGTGCCCTTTACGACGAAGACCGTGCAGTCGACCAGCAAAGGGGAGCGAACCATTACGGGAACCATTCAGACCCTCAAGGTCAATGTCAACCCAAAGGAGGGCCTGTTCACACTTGGAGGTTCCTCGTCTGAGTAGGAGGCTCCTTCGTCCGCATTCGGATGAATCTGCGCCCGGGGTGCTTACGCGCGCCCCGGGCGTTTGTACTGGACCCGGGGCTGGACGAACGCTTCTTCACCCCCTTCGTTGAAATATGTCATCCTCTTTGCACAAGCGCCGGTTTTTCCATGTCCATGCCCGATTGTGTCGAGCTCTGCGACGTCGGCCCGCGTGACGGGTTCCAGTTCGAGAACCAGTTTATTCCCACGGAGCTAAAGGTAGAGATCGTCACGGCCCTCGCCGACGCCGGCCTGCCGCGCATCCAGGTTACGTCGTTCGTGCACCCGGAGTGGGTGCCCCAGATGCGGGACGCGGAGGCGGTGTGCGAACAGTTGCCCGAGCGCCGGGACGTGACCTACACTGGGCTCGCGCTCAATCGGACCGGCCTGGAGCGCGCCCACGCGGCGGGGCTGTCGCACGTGGATCTGTCCATCGCCACCCACGACGCGCACAGTCACAACAATGCCAACCGAACGGTCGAGAAGGCCGTCGCGCAGGCCGAAGACATGGTGCGCCACGCGCAGAACCACGGCCTGCAGGTGCGCATGGGATTTCAGACCGTCTTTGGGTATCAGGCGCCGGGCGACACCCCGCTCGATCAGGTCGTAGACATGAGTCGACACTTTGCGGGGATGGAGGTCGAGTCCCTCTCGCTGGCCGACACGACGGGCATGGCTCACCCCCGCATGATCAAGGGGCGCGTTCGGGCCGTGCAGGCGGCCATCGGCGACACCCCGCTCGTGCTGCACCTCCACGACACGCGCGGCCTCGGTCTCGCCAACGTCTACGCGGCCCTGCAGTGCGGGGTCGATCGCTTCGACACCTCGCTCGCCGGGATGGGAGGATGCCCGTTCATCGAGGGCGCCACCGGCAACATCGCCACCGAAGACACCGCTTACCTGCTCGAGGGACTCGGCATCGACACGGGAGTGGATCGGGACGCCGTCGGGGCCGCCTCGACGCGGATCGAGGCGTTTCTCGACAAGGAGTTTCCGGGCAAGCTCCATCGGCTCCCGCGGCAGACAGAGCCCGATCCCGCGTCCGGAGTCGCCGGATGACACGGAGCGGTGCCGAAGGCGTCGGTCGGCACGACACGCGACGGGCCTGTGTCGGGCTCAGGCCTCGCGGTTGGCCTGCAGCTCGGAGTCCAGCGTTTCCGCCGAGAGCGTGCGGGCCTCCTGGGCGAGCGGCGTGTCCGCCGGAATCTCGTCCTGGAGGCCGTGGCCTTCCGGAATCCAGCGAAGCAGTTCCAGTCGTCCATTCTCGCGCTCGCCCAGCGCGGTGCAACTCTGTACCCAGTCCCCGGTGTTGACGTACTGGGTGCCCTCGATGGTTCGCATGCGGGGACGATGGATGTGCCCGCAGATGATCCCGTCGAAGTCGTCCTTTCGCGCCTCTCGGGCCGCCGCCTCTTCGAACTCGGTGATGAATTGCTGGATTTGTGTGGACTCCTTCAGGTAGTTCGCGAGCGACCAGTAGGACAGGTTGAACAGCCGCCGCAGACGGGTCAGCCAGTCGTCCACCGTCAGGACGGCGGCGTAGGTCCACTCGCCGAGCACCTCGACCCACTTGGAGTGGCGCACGACGCCCTCGAACTCGTCGCCGTGGACGATCAGAAACCGGCGCCCGTCGGCGGTGGTGTGGACGGTTTGCGTTTGGATGGTGATGCCGCCGAACTGGAGGCCGGGAAAGTCGCGGGCTGCCTCGTCGTGGTTGCCCGGAATGTATGTGATGTCGGTGGACTGTGCCTTCCGGAGAAGCCCCTGCACGACCTCGTTGTGCGACGGGGGCCAGTACCAGGACCGCTTGAGGGCCCAGCCGTCGAAGATGTCGCCGACGAGGTAGTAGCGGTCGGCGTCGTGCCGACGGAGAAAGTCGAGAAGAAAGTCGGCCTTCGCCTGCGGCGTGCCCAGGTGTATGTCCGAGATCCAGAGCGTTCGGTAGTGCGGGGCGGGCTCCATGCGGGCGTCGGGGGACGATACAGCGGGAGACGGCGAATTGCGGTCTCGAACAACCGCGGGACGAAGTGCTAAAAGCCCGCCGACACACTGTGTTTTCCGCCGTCCACGAAAATTGACGCGTGCTTCAAGGCGACCGCGCGTGCTCGGCGCTGCGGCTGCCAAGCGTTGAGTGCTGTGGGGGCGGAACGGGGTCGCCGCCTCGCAGGGCGTGGGGCGCAGGCGTCGACGTGCGGGACGGGGACCAGTGCCGGATGTCGAGGTGGCCGTCCGGATGCTCCACGAGGGCGGTACAACTCTCCACCCAGTCGCCGGTGTTGGCGTAGTCGATTCCCTGAATGGTGCGGAGGGCGGGAACGTGGATGTGGCCACACACAATTCCGTCGACGCCCCGCTGCGACGCCCGCTGCACCACCGCCTGCTCGAAGTCCGCGACGTACTGAACGGCGCGCTTCGTGCGCGTTTTGGCCGCGGCGGCGAGCGACCAGTAGGGCAGGTCCATCCACCGTCGGACGTGGTTAACGTACCGGCTGAGGGCCAGAAGCCGCGCGTAGGCCCACCCACCGAGCTTCGACACCCAGCGGGCGTGGCGCACCGCCCCGTCAAACTCGTCGCCGTGGAGGACGAGGAACGACCGGTCGTCGGCCGTCATGTGGACCGCATCCCTCTGGATCGTAATGCCGCCGAGCCGCAGTCCCGGAAACTGCCGGGCGGCCTCGTCGTGGTTGCCGGGCACATACATCACCTCGGCCCGGCCCGCAATGTCGAGAAGGGCCTGGAGCACCTCGTTGTGGACATCGGGCCAGTACCAGGACCGCTGCAGCGCCCACCCGTCGAAAATGTCGCCCACCAAATAGTAGCGTTCTGCCGTGGTCCGGTCCAGAAAGTCGAGCAGCGCGCGGGCCTTCGCGGCCCGGGTGCCGAGGTGGAGGTCCGAGATCCAGATGGTACGGTATCGGTCGGCCACAGGCAGGGAGACGTGGTGGAGAACGTTATTGCGGGGATGGGGGCGCTGCTTCTGCGGAGCCCGCGGCCGAGCGGGATGCAGGGCTCCCCTGAGGGGCCAGCGTGCTTCCCGACAGTTCGATGGTGATGAGATGGGCGTAGCGACGGGCAATCGGCTCGACGTCGTGAGAGAGCACGCCCTGTTTGTCGAGGGTGCAGAGGGTTGGGAGGAGGGCAGCGCGCGGAGTCACGTCGAAGAGTTCGAGCCACTGCCGCAGGAGCGTACCGACCCAGTCCGGCAGCCGGGCCTGATCCCAGAAGTCGACGATGTAGAGGCGCCCGTCCGGGGCAAGGTGCGACAGTGCCCGTCCGAGCGCGGCGGGCCACGACGGGATCATGGAGAGCGCGTAGGAGAAAAAGATGACGTCGAACGGACGATCGTCTCCGAACTGGGCCGACGGGTCCAGTTTTTCGGCGAGGCCGTGCCGGAGTGCAATCGGGGCGGGACCGTTCGAGCGGGGGAGCGCGCTGCGGGCCGTATCCAGCATGGCGGAGGAGGCATCCAGCCCGTACAGGGTGTGGTGCGGGGCCGTCTCGTGGAGCACCCGGAGGTTGCGGGCCGTGCCGCACCCCACTTCCAGCACGCGCCCGGCGGGTCGGCGCGCAATCCGGTCGAGCAGGCGGTCGCGGCCCAGGAGGTAGTAGCGCCGCGTGAGATCGTAGACGTGGCGGGTCCAGCGGTACATCCGGTCCATCTTCTGCGCCGGATCGGCGGCCACCGCGGTGGACGGGCAGGGGCGAGAAGGGCCCATAGCGAGAGAAAAGGATCAACCGGTGAGAACGTACAGGTGAAACATCCCGTAGACCGCCGATCGGTCGCGAGCGTGCAGCGTCTCGGAGCGCCCCCGCTCGTACGTGAAGCGGTCGCGCAAGGGCGATCCCAGAACAGGCTCAACGACGGAGCGGGAGCCGGCGGTGCGGAACACAATTCGCGCCCCTGGGGCGCCAACCCGCGCAAGCTCGGTCCAGAGTGCACGGATGGCGTCGGGGTCCATCCAGTCCATGGCGTCGAGGAGCACAAAACTGTCAAAGCTGTGGTCGGGCTGTGCGCGCAGGGCGTCGGTGAGGGAAGCGCTGCGCGTCTCCACACGATCGAGACGAGGGCGCAGGCGACGGTAGTGGTCGGCCTGCAGGTAGGGCGGGAGGGCCTCCCGGTGCTCCGTGTCGTAGCGGCGCCCGAAGGCCTGCCACGCGAAATAGTTGTCCGACAGTGGGAAGCCGCAGACGAGACGCTTCAATCGCTCGCGGTAGAGGTCGACAATCGACCCGTCGGCGGCGTCGTGCAGGCTCCGGTACTGGCGCGGGGGAATGCCAAAGCTGTAGAGGGCCGTGGGACGCCGGGCAAGACGCCGGACCAGGGGATGGTCGAAAAATGGGGCCACGCAGTCCTCGAAAAACTGCCGCTGTTCGTCGCGGCTCGTGGCGTTGAGGAGCTCTTCGGGGCGTCGATCCTGCACCCACTGCGACACGAGGCCCGCGAAGCCTCGGAAGCGAGGGAAGGCGCCCTGCTCGTAAAATCCCCGTTCGAAGGCCTCCAGGCGAGACCGACCGAGGCCGCCCAGGGCCCGAGACTCCCAAAACTGGCGCGTCGAGGGGCGGAGGTGGGGACGGAGGTGGCGGTGATAGACCTGCAGGTTCTGCCGACCGGCCCCGACGCCGAAGAACTGAAAAAACGCGTCGTGGTCTGGACAGTGGCGGAGCGCCGCGATCTTGAGGCGCGTGAGGGCCATGTGGGCGGTATTCACGTCCACCGCTAGGATTCGCTCGGGCGCGTGGGTGAGGTAGTTCAGGACGTTGCACCCCGCCGAAGAGATGGTCAGGATGCGGCTCGTGCCGTCGAGGCGAAGCGCCTCAGCGTCCACCCGCGGATCCTCCCAGATCTGAGTGTAGACGAGCCGCCGAAACCAGACCGTGAAGAGCCGCTCCAGAAGCCCATTCCACGACCACGCGCGGCTCGGGGAGACGGCACGCCGCAGGCGGGAGACGGTCGGACTCGACATGATGGGCACTGGGGAGTGAAGACGGCTCCGGATTCACCCACAGGATACCGATGGAACGTTATCCTGCAATTACGACCGGATTATCCGTGGATCACGTCTCTCCCCGACGAAGAGCGAGCGACAGGTTGAGGGGGCGTCATGGGTTGTCCAAGAGGGCTGACCGGCCCTTCAGCACCGAACGGTCCCAGTTGGATTTTCGGAGCTTCACCACGTACGGGTAGCCGTCGGCGGTGGCTACGTAGTGCCGGCCCCCGGGATTCCGGCGGATATGGAGGGCGCGCTCGGTGCCGTCGGACAGTTTCACTTCGATTGTGTACGGGGCGTCCCCGAGATCGCTGGGCGATTGATCGTTGACGAAACCGTCGGCCTCGGCCGTCGAGAGGGTGCGGAGGAGCGACGACGTGCTGCTTCGCGACAGTGTGTCGCCCGCAGAGACCCACTTGTCCCGGGCCGCTGTGGTATCGCTCTGGGAGGCCCGCCGGACCGTAAACGAACTGTCGGCCGGGTAGCGGAAGTCCATTTGCTGGATCTGGGAGCGGTCGAGGGCCCAGATTGTCTTGTCGCGCCAGTCCTCCACGCTGCGGGACGTGAGGGAGCGAAGAGACTGCTCGATCGAGTACACGTCGGGCCGGTCGGGCGAGCGCACGTAGGTGACAGGTGTGCCGGGCCGGCGGCGTCGCTGCATCGGACTTCGGCGCTGCCCGCCGCTCTGCGGCCGTCGCATTTGTGTGCGGCCTACGATCAGCTGCCCGAGTTGCTGGCCGCCCTCTCCAAACAGAGTGACGGTTGTGCCGGTCGAGTCGACGCCGTAGCGGGGATGCTTGTCCGGCTGCCGGGTAGCGACGGCACTTACCTGGAGGGAGGGCAGGGTGCTGAGCAGCTGGTCGACCGATCGCGTGCTGGCGGGGTAGGTGACCGACGTGTCGGACGGGGCCACGGCCCAGCCGTCCCCCGTTCGCTCCAGGCGCACCGGCGTGCCCGGGGGCTCCTCGATGCGAATGGCCTGGACCGCGCTGGTGTCGACGGCCAGAAGCTCTTCCTCGAACGCCGCGCTCGACGTGGTGCTCCCGCCCCACGAGGTGACAAGCGCAAGTGCAAGGGTGCCCGCGAAGATCAGTGCCAGGGTGTTGGTCGCGTTCGTCATGCCAGGATCGAGGGACGAGGTTGGAGTTTGGGAGGGAAGGTTCGGGCGGGGGGCGAACGCAGCACGTCAGGCACGGAGGCCGCGCTCCTTCCAGCGCTGCCGCTGGGCCTGGTTGCGTTGATAGCGGACGAGGCCGTACCCGACCACGAGGAGAATCGGGAGCAGCACGTTCAGGTACTTCAGAATCGTCTCGGTGGTGGGCGTCAACTCCATAAGCGGCCGGCTATTGACGCGCTGCGTGCGGAGCGCCATCAGGCCCGTATCCCCAGCGAGATAATCCATGCTGTTGGCCGCGAGGTTGATGTTGCCTTCGGGCAGGCGCCGCTTCCGTTGCCCGGATCCGTTGACGAAAAAATCGCCGTCCCCGACGACGACCAGTTTGGTTTTGGGACTCTGGGTCCGCTCTACGGAGAGCGTATCCACCCCCGCAAAGGCAGAGGAAAAGGTGTCTTCAATCACGCCGGCCACCGGAAACGAGGCGCCTGAAAAGTCAGAAATCGTCCATTCCTGCTGGGGGCGAATGTTGGTGGGCAAGGAGGCCCGGGCCGATTGCTCGGAGGAGCGAGCGAGCACGCTCACCTGCGCCGTCGTGTCGGCCTGCGTGGTGTCCAGCGACGAGACGAACCGAAAGATGGCCTGATCCAGCCCGCTGCTGATGGGATGGTCGGAGAAGTTGGCAATCTGCGGGATGTAGGGATACCGGACCCGGTTTGCTACGTTGAACCCGCCGCGCTGCTGTCGCACGCGCACAGCGCTAGCATTGCGGTCGCGAACGAGGTCGGGGCGGATGGGGAGGCCGTACGTTTCGAGCAGTGGTTCAAGGCCCGTCGTTTGTGCCCGAGCCTGGCCGAATCGCATGTTGGGCTGGGCCCGGTTGAGCGCAAAGAGGACGGGGCCGCCGCGCATCACGTACTGGTCGATGGCGAGGGCCGCCTGGGTCGACAGCTCGTCCTTGGGCCGGGCCACCAGAAGCGCGTCGATCTTCGGGGGCACGCCCGCCGTATCGACCCCCGAGACGGTCTGCAGGTTATAGCGTCCCGACAACGCGTCCTGAAGCTGTGGCATCGCCTTCAGTCCGGGCTCGCCGTGGCCCTGCAGCACGCCCAGCACCGCCTTGTCGTCCTGCGTCAGCTTGCTCATGGTGCTGGCGATCGTGTACTCCATCGCCGAGCCGGGCTCCACGAACGGGACGACCTCCCGCTGGTCCTGGTACTGAAAGACGGCGCCGAGGTAGGCTCGCTTCTGCGTCATCTTGTTCTGCTTGCGCACATCGATGGTGATGGGCCGGACGCCGGCCTTCCGTGCCTCCTTCGCGGCCTTGTCGTCCTCGTTGGGATTGACGAACGTAAACTCCACATTTCCGTCCGCCGCGGCCCGAAACTCCTGCAGCAGCGCCTGAAACTCCTCCTTCGTGCGGCCGAACCGGGCCGGCAGGTCCTCGGTGAAGTAGGCCGTGACCGTGACCGGATCGTTCAGGTTCTGGGCGACGTCGTGGCTCGCGCTCGCAAGCGTATAGCGGTCGTTCTCCGTCAGGTCCGCGCGCCACAGAAACTGATTGGCCACGTACGTAAGGGCGATGAGGCTGCCCGCGATGAGCAGCACCTGGAGGATGGCTTCGCGCCGGTTCGCAAGAAAGCCTGCGAATGCGTTCGACATGGGACGAGGGCGTTTTGGGGGTAGCGTTGAGGGTTATGGGTTGTGCGTCGAGGGGGAAGGGGCGACGGGCCCGAAGGCGTGGACGCTTCGGAAGCGTGGAAGCATGGAGGCAAAAAATGTGTTGATCTGAAAAGAACTCATGCCTCCAACCCTCCATACGTCCACCCTTCCCCCTTCACGTCCAGCTCCGGCTCTTCAGGGAGATCGTTGCGGCGAGGAGGCCGACCGCCGTCAGGGTGATCACGTAAAGCACCGACGCCGCGTCAATGACGCCCCGCGACATGGTCTGAAAGTGGCCCTGGAGGTCCAGAAAGCTGGCCACGTCGGCCAGGGCGTCGGGCAGAATCGAGGCCATCTGGCCGAACAGAAGGTGCAGGAAGACGGCGATGAGCAGGCTCAGCAGGAAGGCCACGATCTGGTTGCTCGTCAGGCTCGACGCAAAGAGGCCGATGCTCACGTACACCGCGCTCACGAAGAGCAGTCCGAGGTATCCGCTTATGGTGGCACCGTGATCGATGGGGCCGAGCTGGGCGATGGTGACGTAGTAGGGGAGCGTAAACGCCAAGGCAATCGCTACCAGGCCCCAGGCCGCGAGCCACTTGCCGGTCACAATTTCGAGGTCGTCGACGGGCTTCGTGGCTAGCAGTTCGAGCGTGCCGCTGCGCCGCTCCTCCGCGATCATGCCCATCGTCACCGCGGGGATGAAGAAGAAGAGGGTCCAGAAGGACACCTGAAAGAAGGTGTCGAGCGACGCCTCGCCCACGAAGAAAATATCGCCTTGCCCGAACAGCCACGTGAACGTGCCGCTCAGGCCGAGAAAGATGACGAGGAGCACGTAGGCGGTGAGGGAATCGAAGAACGCATTGACTTCGCGCTTGCAGATCGTCCAGACGGCGTGCATGAATCGCAGGCGAGTGGTGGCTGAGACGAATGACTAAGGGAGCGTGACGAGGAGAACAGGCGGTGGCACAAGGGCTCCTCACACATTTCGGGTCACGTGTCACGAGTCATGAGTGTCACATCCCCTTCATGCGTTGGACTGTTCTTCCTCGACGGCCGGGGCCGTGTCGACCCCCGCCGGGGCCTCCGGCGCCTCCGTGATCTCGCGGAAGACGTCCTCGAGACTCGACTCGATGGGCGTGAGCTCGGTCAGCACCCAGCCGCGATCGGCGCAGAGGCGGAAGACGTTGGCCGCCGGATCGGCGTCGCTCGTGGCGGACAGCTCGTAGGTCCCGTTGGTGCGCTGGACCGAGGCGACCCCCTCGACCCCTGACAGGGCCCCGTCTACGTCGGCGTCGCCCGGGGCGTCGAGGGACACCCGCAGCCGCGTGCTGCCCATGAACTGCTGGCGCAGCTCCTCGGTGGGCCCGTCGGCCACGATGCGGCCCTGGTCGATGATGAGGATGCGGTCACACGTCATCTCCACCTCCTTCAGGATGTGGGAGCTGAGCATGACCGTCTTTTCCTCCCCAATCTCCTTGATCAGCTCGCGGATCTCGACGATCTGGTTGGGGTCGAGGCCGGTGGTCGGCTCGTCGAGGATGAGGACGGGCGGGTCGTGGAGGAGGGCCTGCGCGAGCCCGATGCGCTGCTGAAACCCCTTGGATAGCTCGCCGATCCGCTTGTGGCGCTCCGGCCCCAGGCCGCAGACGTCCATCATCTCCTGAATCCGGCCGTCGATCATGGTCTCGGGCACGGACTGGAGCTTTGCGGCGTGCCGGAGATAGTCGATCACCGGCATGTCGGTGTAGAGGGGCGTATCTTCGGGGAGGTACCCAATCTGTCGCCGAACGGCCTCCGGCGCCTCGTGAATGTCGTGGCCCTCGACCGTGGCGGTGCCGGCATTGGGCTCCAGGTAGCACGTCAGAATGCGCATCGCCGTCGTCTTGCCGGCCCCATTGGGCCCGAGGAAGCCGAGCACCTCGCCGGTGCTCATTTCAAAACTCACGTCGTCTACGGCGGTCTGGTCGCCGTACACCTTCGTCAGATTCGACGCAGTGATGCCCATGGGAGTGGCGGAGAAGGACGTTCAAGGAAAGGCGAGATCGAAAGTGACTGACCGTCACAAATGTCACCCACAAATGACGCCAATATGGAACGGCATGCGCCGACTGATATTGTTAGTCCACTTCGGAGATGCTGTGAAATTCACTTCCAATAGCTCAGGGGCGAAAGAGGATCACAGCGGCTGACCGGTTCCTCGTTCGATCCCTCCGTGAAGATGCCCGGAACGCTCCACTTTTCGGCTGGCGTCCATACATTGTTGACACCCACACCGATGCTTCCGAACACCGCCCTCCCGTGATCCCATGGCCTCGTCTGCTCTCCCGGACTGGAGCCGCGCGGTCGTCAAGGTGGGCAGCGCCCTTGTGGCCCCCGACGACCGCGGCTGCAGCACGACGCACCTGCTCCCCATCGCCCGGTTCCTCATCGAGAGTCGGCAGGCGGGCAAGGAGGTGATCCTCGTGTCCTCGGGCGCCGTGGCCGCCGGGCTCGCCGAGCAGGGACGGAGCGGGCCCGGCACCGGCCTGTCGATCCCGGAGCGGCAGGCCCTCGCCGCCCTCGGGCAGCCGCTCCTCATGGCCCACTGGCGCCGCCTCTTCGATGCCTCCTGTGCCCAGGTCCTGCTCACGTACGACGACCTGCAGCGCCGGGCCCGCTTCGTAAATGCGAAGAACACGATCCAGGAACTGCTCGACCGCGGCACCCTGCCCATCGTCAACGAAAACGACACCGTGGCGACCGAAGAGTTGCAGGTGGGCGACAACGACAACCTGGCCGCGTACGTGGCGGTCCTCGCCGAGGCCGACCTGCTGGTCATTTGCTCCGACGTGGACGGCCTCTACACCGCCGATCCGTATGAGAACCCGGACGCGGAGCGCCTGACGGAGGTCGAGGCCATCACCGACGACCTCTACGACATGGTGGGCGGATCCCACCGGGCGGTGGCCACCGGCGGGATGCAGACGAAGATGGAGGCGGCGGAGAAGGCCACCGATCGCGGCATCGACACGGTGCTCGTGAACGGCACGAAGGGGGATCACCTCGACGCCCTCGGGCGGGGCGAGATGCCGGGCACCCTCTTTCGGCGCACCGAGCGGCCCCTGTCGGCCCGCAAGCACTGGATGCTTCACGCGCTCCCCACGGCGGGCCGGCTTGTCGTGGACGACGGGGCGGCGCGGGCGCTGCGGCACCAGGGCGCCTCTCTGCTGCCGTCGGGCATCGTCGCGGTCGAGGGCTCCTTTGCTCGGGGCGACGCGATCGCGGTTGGGGTGGAGGACCGTGCGTCGGCGTCCCGCGTCGCCAAGGGCATCACGCAGTACGGCGCCGACGATCTGCGGCGCATTCAGGGCCGACAGAGTCACGCCATCGCCGAGGTGCTCGACGAGGCCCCCGCCGACTATGTGATCCACCGCGACGACCTGGTGGTGGAGGGGTGATGCGTAGTGCATGTTGCGTATTGCGTA
>JBDGQM010000167.1:20572-24349 GCA_042219065.1 Salinibacter sp.
CCGCGACGACCTGGTGGTGGAGGGGTGATGCGTAGTGCATGTTGCGTATTGCGTACAGCGTAAACGGACGGAGAGGATGTAACACGCACTACGCAATACGAAATCCGCAATAACCGTCGGAGCACCGTCGCCCGCTCTGTGTATAGCGCATTGTCCTCTGAACGCAAACCAACAGATTCAGTCGCCCCATGCCTGATACTGCCACCGCAACCCCGTCTGTCGAATCGCTGGCTGCCGACTGCGCCGAGGCCGCCCGCGAACTCAGCACCCTCTCGACTGACACGAAGAACCGCGTCCTGCGCCGCATGGCGGACGAGCTGGAGGCGTCGGCGGACGAGATTCTAGCCGCCAACGAGGAGGACGTGGCGGGGGGCCGCGAGGAGGGGCTCTCCGAGGCGCTGATCGACCGCCTCCGCCTCACCCCCGACCGCATCCGGAAGATGGCCGACGCGCTGCGGGACGTGGCCGCCTTCGCCGATCCGGTGGGCGAAATGAGCGCCACCACGCAGCGGCCCAGCGGCATCGAGGTGGGCCAGATGCGCATCCCGCTCGGCGTCATCGGCATGATCTACGAGGCTCGCCCCAACGTGACGGCCGACGCTGCGGGCCTCTGCTTCAAGGCCGGCAACGCGGTGCTGCTGCGGGGCGGCTCCAACGCGTTCCACTCCAACCAGGCCGTCGCCGCGGCGCTGCACCGCGCCCTGGAGGCCGAGGACGTGAATCCCGCGGCGGTGACGCTCGTGCCCACGACCGACCGGGCCGCCGTGCAGGAGATGCTGACGCTCAACCAGCACCTCGACCTCATCATTCCGCGTGGTGGCGAGGGCCTCATCCGCTTCGTCGATGAGAACAGCCACATCCCTGTCATCAAGCACTACAAGGGCGTCTGCCACCTCTACGTGGACCGGGACGCGGACCTCGACATCGCCGAGGACCTGTTGCTGGACGGCAAGGTGTCGCGCCCCAGCGTCTGCAACGCGCTGGAGACGCTGCTCGTGCACGAGGAGGTGGCGGCGGACTTCCTGCCCCGCGCCCAGGCATTGCTCGACGAGGCGGACGTGGAGCTGCGCGGTGACGAGCGCACGTGCGAGTTGCTCCCCGGCGTGGCGAGCGCGACCACGGACGACTACGCGGCGGAGTATCTCGACCTCACCCTGGCCGTGCGGGTGGTGGACAGTGACGATGCGGCGATGGATCACATCACCGAGTACGGCTCCAACCACACCGAGGTCATCGCGACCGACACCCTGCCGACGGCCCGCCGCTTCGTGCGCTCGGTGGACGCGTCGGTGGTGCTCGTGAACGCGTCGTCCCGCTTCTCGGACGGGGGCGAGCTGGGCCTGGGGGCCGAGATCGGCATCTCCACCACCAAGCTGCACGCCTACGGGCCGATGGGCCTGGAGGCCCTGACCACTGAGAAGTTCGTGGTGTACGGGGAAGGAGAGACACGGCATCCCGTCGATTGATCGTCTGGTCGGGGCGTCCGTTTCCACGCTCCCCTTCGAAGCCGTCTCCGTCACCATGAGTCTCTACCAGCGTTTCTTCGCCCACACGCTCGCCTGGGGGGACGATGCCCAGCACCGCCTGTACGGGGACCGCAAGCGCGCGCTCTTTTCGGACCTGGAGGGGACCGTCGTGGAGATTGGACCCGGCACGGGGGTGAACCTGCCGTACCTTCCCGATGGGCTTCGCTGGATCGGCCTGGAGCCCAATCCGCACATGCACGACTACATTCAGGACCACCTTGCGGGCCGCGATCTTGAGGCAGACCTCCGAACCGATCCCGCTCAGGATACGGGGCTGGCCACCAGTAGCGTAGATGCTGTCCTGAGCACCCTCGTGCTCTGCTCGGTGCCGGACGTCGCGGACACCCTCGCCGAACTGCGACGCATCCTGCGGCCCGGAGGACAACTCGTGTTTATCGAGCACGTGGCGGCGGATGCCCATACGCCCCTCTGCTGGTTTCAGCACGGCATCCGGCCGCTCTGGAAGGCCGTGGCCGACGGGTGTCGGCCCGACCGTGAGACGGGGACCGTGCTCCGACAGGCCGGCTTCTCCACCGTCGAGTTTGAGCGCTTCCGCATCGGCGTCCCTCCGGTCTCTCCACACATTGCGGGCACCGCAACGGCGTAGGCGAGCGCTGCGGGTATGCCGATGCGTGAGGAACTTTGTAAACGGGGTGCGCCGACCTCGATCGCGAATGCCCTGGGGGAACGGGGTTGAGTGTGGGAGTGCGGGCGTATGGGTGTTTTCCGCCCATACCCAGAGGCTCATCTTCAGGGATTGCTGGGTAGCTCGGCAATGTTGGAGCACAGCAATCGATGCCATCGTTCCGCCGCACTTTTCACAGGTACACTCGGCCATGGCTACCCGTCACATTCTTGCTCGCGCCGTGATTCGCGACGAGGGGCAGGTGCTCGTCGTCCGGGCCAAAGGCCAGTCGCATACGTTTCTGCCGGGGGGTCACCGGGAGGACGGGGAGGGGCTGGAGCACTGCCTGCACCGTGAACTGGACGAGGAGCTTGGCGTCCAGGCGCAGATCAACGCGTACCGGGGCGGGGGGAGCACCTGTGGACGCGGAACGGGGCGCGGCAGTACGAGATCAACCACTGCTTTTCGGTCGATGTGCCGACCCTGACGGCCGAGACGCCGCCGCCGGCCCGCGAGGAGCATCTCTCGTTCGCCTGGGCCCCGGCCGACCGGTTGGCCGCGTTGGCGCCGGCCCCGCTGCGGACCTTGCATGCGCCCGATTCCGACGTGGGGGCGCCCTGGTGGGCCTCCACGCTTGAGGAGACCGCTGGAACTCGGGGGCCTCGGTGAGGCTGCTCGGACAACGCAGTGCACAGACGTCCAGTGAAGGGAGTCCCAGGCTGATGTCCACGCTGAGAAGGGCGCCAGGGCGGAGGGGCCGCCCTCTCCACCCCGAATGCCTCAGGCTATTACCGCACAATGGTCAGTCGCCGTGTCTGCCGGAAGTCGTTCGCCCGCATCCGCACGAAGTAGGTGCCGCTTGGGGGGTGGCCCGCGTCGAGGTGAGCGGTGTGCCGCCCCGCCTCGGTCGCGCTGTCCGCGAGCGTGGTCCCCCGGCGGCCGAGCACGTCGTAGACCGCAATCGTCACGTCTGCGCTCCGGTCGACGACGAACCGATGGCGCGCGGTCGGGGACAGAGCGGGCTGGGGCTGCAGGGCTCGGGCTCTTGCCCCGGCCCTTTCTCGTTTTTTCGGCGGAGGCCCGGTCGGGAGGCGGATCCAGATGCGCCGTCGCGTGTACAGGCTAGGCAGAAAAACGGGCCTGTAGCTCAGCCTGGATAGAGCATCGGCCTTCGGAGCCGAGTGTCGGGGGTTCGAATCCTCCCGGGCCCGCAACCCGATTCCCGTAAGCACATGAAAGTAAAGGGCTTACGGGATTTTCTGTTTGTGGTGGGCGCACCAACGGGCGCAATTCTTGCCGATTTGGCCCGAGTCAAGAGGGCCGATGCCGGAGTCAAACCACCGCCTGCACCTGCTGCGCGCACCGGAACGTCGCCACCGCGTCCCGCTCGCAGTAGCGGCGGACCTTCTCCGAGTTGCCGTTCTCGATTGCTGGCGCCACGTCGGATCCATCGAACTCGCCTTTCGGCGACTCGACGCCGAGGTGGTCACATAAGTCTGCTAATACCAATTGCGAGCGTTGAATGTGCATTATTGCTTCTATCCGTTTGTGTAGGGACGACCCGCCGGTCATCCCTACGTCGAGATGGAGCCAAAATCTACCTTTCGGTTCCCATTTATTGACCGC
>JBDGQM010000168.1:0-9514 GCA_042219065.1 Salinibacter sp.
AATGGGGTGCGCCGATCTCGGTCGAGAATGCCCTGGTGAAATGGCGTTGAGTACGGGAGTTAAGAGCGTTTTTTCTCCCATACCCACATACTCCCAAACGCCCACACCCAGAGGCTTCATCTTCGGGGATTTCTGCACGGCTCGGCACGAACGATGCAGTCCTCCGCTCGTCTCGGCCCCGTGCCGTGCCTTTGAGCTACACGAGACGACACAGAGGAGACCCAGCAACGGTCCCCGGCTTCGAGCCGGCGGCTACCCACTCGCGTAGTCCCGCACCCCGGCCGCCTCCACCATGAGGTCGAACAGATCCGTGTTGCGGGTGAACTGCCCAATCGCCTCGCTGCCGGGGCCCAGGGCGGCCAGCTCCACGTAGTCGGACGTGTGGTCGCCCCCCAGCCAGTTGACGGACGTATAGTTGGCCTGGATGGCCCCGAGCAGCAGGTCGGGAGCGCTCTTCTTCCGGTAGGCGGCCTGGTATTCCCCGCGCAGCGCGTCCTGAATCATCTCGGCCTCGTCGCGCCGAATGGGGAACTGCCACGCCTCCTCCACCCGGTCTTGAATCTGCCGGTAGGTGCTGTTCTCGTCGAGCTCCGACAGGATCCAGCTGTTGGTGTACTGAAAGTCGGCGATCCGGTCGAACATCGGGTTCGACCTGTTGTAGCGGTCGCCGGCGGCGTTGACGCCCGGATTGGCGTTGCCGTGGTCGGTGGTGATGATGACGAGCGTGTCGTCGCGCCCCTCGACGAAGTCGAGCACCCGCCCGATGGCCCTGTCGAACTCGATCTGGTCGTAGATGAGGCCGGCGGTGTCGTCCTCGTGCGCCGCGTGGTCGACGCGTCCGCCCTCAATCTGCAGGAGAAAGCCATCGTCGTTCTGATCGAGGCGCTGGAGGGCCGCGTCCGTCATTGTGGGCAGGCGCGGCACCTGCTGCTGGTGCGCCGGGATGTTGCGGTGGTCCAGGACGTAGGGAAAGTGCGTGTCGTAGAAGGTGCCCAGGATGGAGCCCTCGTACCCCCAGTAGTTCAGGTCTTGCTTCGACCGGGCCACGGTGTATCCGTTGTCCTCGAAGCCCTGGTAGAGGTTCTTTCCATCCCCGCGCTGCTCGGGATCGAAGTGGCGGCGTCCCCCGCCCATCAGCACGTCGTACTCGCGCTCCAGGTACTGCGCGGCGATCTTGTCCTCGCTCCAGCGCGCGGGCATGTTGATGCCGAAGCCCGCCGGGGTGGCGTGGGTGATGCGGGTGGTGGTGACGAGGCCGGTGCCCCGCCCCGCATCGCGGAAGATCTGGAGAATCGTCCGGTATTTTTCGCCGTCCTGGCTCATGTTCAGGGTCTCGTTGAACACGCGGTGCCCGGAGCCCCAGGCCGAGGCCCCCGCCGCGGAGCCGGTGACCATGGAGTTGGCCGCGGCCATGTCCATGAGGCCGCGCCGCACGCGCCCTTCCTCGTAGAGCCGGATCCAGTTCGAGGGACGCCCCTCCTGGCGGCGCAGCATGAGGTCGGCCATCGTGAGCGTGCCGGCACTCATGCCGTCGCTCACGAGGAAGATGACGTTTTTGGCGTCGCCCGGCGCGTCGATGTCCGAAATGTCGGTGCGGGATTGGGCGTCGGCCGTGCCGGCCATCCCGCCGGTGCCGAGGGCCATGGCGCCGAGGGCCCCGGTTTTCAAGAAATCGCGGCGGGAGGGGGACGAACGGTCGTGGTACGAGTCACTCACAGAGCGGATGGAATTGGTTCACAGAATGCAATGACAGGGTACGAAGACCCGAGGACGACTCCAAAGAGTCCTCCCCATCGGTCCCGACTGCGCCGCGTTACCAAAGCATGATCTCTCCCCCGCCCGGCCCGAGTGCGGGGCAGGTGCCGAGCACGGAATGGGGAATGGGAGGGCTATTTCTCTCCCCCGATGCGGCGCAGTTGCTCGGCCTCGGTAACCACGCGGCGGCTCATGAGGAGACTCGTGAGCATGCTGGTGAGGCCGCCCGCGGCAAAGATCATGGCCATGATGACGAACTGGTAGAGCGCGGCGTACACGGGATTCGCGCCGCCCAGGATCATCCCCGCCATGACGCCGGGAATCCAGACCCAGCCCAGGCTCTTCAGCGAGTCGACCACCGGGATGAGGGACGCCTGCACGCTGGTGCGGAGGTGACGGGCGAGCACGGCCCCGGGCGGCCCGCCGAGCGCGAGGCCCACCTCAATCTCGTCCCGCTTGTCGCGGAGCTCGTCCTTGAGTCGGTTCAGGGCGAGGCCGTTGATCTTCATGGCGTTGGCGATGACGAGGCTGCCCACCGGCACCAGGCTCCGCACCGTCGGCTCGATGGCCCCGGCCCCCGTCATCGTGACGATCACAAGCCCAGCGCCCGCGGTGATGGCCAGGAACGACACCTGCGTGACGCCGGGCAGGCCTTCTCCGCGCTGCCGCGAGATCCAGGTGGCCCCGCCCACCATGCCGAACAGGATGAGCACGCTCCACGCCACCGGCACCGCCAGCAGCACCCCGATGACGAGCCCGACGGCCACAATCTGCACGAAGCCGCGGGCGAACGCCACGCTGAGTTCCGATTCGAGCCGAAGGCCGCGCTGTCGCGAAAGGAGCACCACGAGGGCGGCCGGCACGGTCGCGGCCCCAACCTGGGCGAGGCCGGTCCAGACCACCGGGTCCCGGAGATGGGCGAGAAGCTCTTGAAACATCGGAGCCAGCGGGACGGACCCGCAAAGATACAGACGACAGTCGAGCCGGGCGGACGCTTTCAGTTCATTTTCGCACCGAGACGATGAAGTCAAAGGAGGCTCCGCCGCTGCGTCGTACGACGAGAGATGAGGGCTGGTGGGACAGACGCCCGAAGTGTGGGCGCCTGCACTCGTTCGGCGAATCGACCGGACATCGACAACACCGCTACCGACGCGTCGGCTCCCCCTCTTCCGCGGGACGAGACGTTCGCGGCGTCCTCCTCGGCCTCGGGGTTCAGGCCGGCTGGCTGTCGAGGGGACGCTTGGCAGTAACCTCCCGATAGTCGTCGTGCCACTCCTTCTGAATATTGAGCCCACGATCGGCGACCGCCTCCAGGAATTGCTCGTGCGGCATCACGTTCTCCGGCACGTCCACCCCGCCCGTGGGGGCAGGAGCGTCGCGGGCCAGAAATAGCGCCGCGACGACGGTGGGAATGGACGTACAGCGCATCATGGCCGTCTGCTGGGTAGTCTCGTCGTAGCGCTCGACCATCTCGTATACGAGCGTCGTGGGCCGTCCGTCCTGCTCGCCGCGCAGTAGCACGCGCATGAGCACCGCATCTTCGTAGTTTCCGCCCAGGCGCTTGCGCAGCCGCCGCGCAAGAAGGTCCCGGTACGTGAGGTGCGTGCGCACCCCAATCTTGCGGTCCTCCGCGAGCCCGAGCCCAAGGACGAAGCGCATCTGGTGGGCGTGTCCCGGCCACCGAATGGTCTTGTGGTCGAGGGTCTTGACCTTTCCGGCCAGTGTGTCCGTCAGGGTCGACAGACCGCCCTGCGTGCAGAACGCTTCCATCTCGCCGAACGGCTCTTCGAACTGAATGCCCTCTTCTCGGGAAAGCGCATCCACCTCAACGATCTGCCCGTCTTCAATGAGCTGGGCAGGGTTCGTATAGTCGGAGAGAATCCGCTCGGCGGACCAGGAGATCCGAAATTTGAAGGGCGGTTCCGGGTGCAGCGGCACGTCGCCGACCCGCAGGCGAGCCGCCTCGGCGCGATCGATCTGATCGATGCCCTGGAGACACAGGATGTTGACGAGGCCCGGGGCGAGGCCGCAGTTGGGCACGATCCAGACCCCTTTGTCGCGCGCCCGCTCGTCCAGCGCCATCTGTTTGCTGACGACGGTCTCGTCGCCGCCGAGGTCGCAGAAGTGGACGCCAATGTCGAGGGCAAGCTCCGCCAGCTCGGGGTTGAAATCCGAGGGGACGCAACTAATGACGCAGTCGCTTCCCTGTATGATCTGCGACAGCACGCTCGTGTCGCGCACGTCGACCTGAAACGAGCGAAGCGACTGGCCGGCGTCCACCTCTTCGTGCAGGTGCTGCAGGGTCTGGGAGCGTGTGTCGCAGACCTGCACCTGGTCTACCTCGTCGCTCCGCAGGCAGAGTTCGCGGACGACGGGAGCCCCCATCGATCCGGCACCGAGAACCGTAATCGTCATGTGCAGTCCACCTTCAGCGGGCAGATTCGGAAGAGCAATCGACCGCTACTCGACGTGTCCCCGGCCTTCGAGCGCGCGCGACAGGGTGGCCTCGTCGGCGTACTCGAGATCGCCACCGATCGGAAGGCCGCGGGCGATACGCGTGACGCGGACGTCGAACGGCTCAAGCAGCTGGGAGATGTAGTACGCGGTCGTGTCTCCTTCCACGTTGGGGTTCACGGCAAGGATGACCTCGTCGACCTCCGTGTCGGGGGTGTCCTCCTCGTCCTGTGCCCGGCCGTTCGCGGACGGATCGCTCTCCTCGACGGTGTCCGCATCGGCCGTGGCGGCCTCGTCCGACGTAGCGCCTGCGGCCGAGGCGTCGAACGAAGGGTCGATTCGGGTGGCCAGCTCGTGCACCCGCAGGTCGTCCGGCCCCACCCCGTCGAGCGGCGAGATGACCCCTCCCAGCACGTGGTACAGGCCCCGGTACTCGTTCGTCTGCTCGATGGCCGTCAGGTCGCTCGACTCCTCGACGACGCAGATGGTCGACGCGTCGCGCTTCTCGGAGCGACAGATGGGACACAGGTCCCGGTCGGCCACGACGTGACAGTTTGAACAGCGCTGCACGTCCTCCTTCACCGCCATCAGCGCATTGGCAATGGTCTCCACCTCCTCGCGCGGCATCTTCAGCACGTAGTTGGCCAGTCGCCGCGCCGTCTTTTTGCCAATCGTGGGCAGCTTCGTAAACTGCTCCACGAGGGTTTCGACGGACTCCGAGGTAAACTGCATCGCGACAATTTCGAGTTTCGAATGTCGAGGTTCGAATGCAAATGGCGCGTTCTCCCGAGGTCACTCGACACTCGCAATTCGCCATTCGCCATTGCCTAGAGGCCGAGCTGGCCGAGGTCCATGCCCTGCGGCAACATGCCGCCCATAGACTCCTTCATCTCGTTCTGGGCCATCTCAGAGGCGTCTTCGAGCGCCTTGTTGACGCCCGCGATGACGAGGTCCTCGAGCAGCTCCAGGTCGTCGGGATCCACGGCTTCCGGATCAATCTCGATGCCCGTGATCTCCTGGGCGCCGTTGGCCGTCACCGTCACCATGCCGCCGCCGGCTTCCGCCGTCACCGTCTTGTCCTTCAGCTCCTCCTGTGCGGCATTCATCTTTTTTTGCATATCCATCATCTTTCCGAACATGTCCTGCATGTTCATTCCCTGTCCCTGATTGGCCATAGCAAAGGGGGTTGGTCTAAATTCGAAGACTTGCGTAGTGAGACGGCGGCCATTCCCCGCGCTGTTTGCCAGAGACCGGCGGCGCAGGCGGGATGAGCCCCGTGATGCGAAGTACAGAAAGGTGCAACGGACGACAACTGAGACCGATCCCTACCCGGACGTCTGTATGTGCGGAAGACGGGGGGACATCGTCCCCCCGAACGGTCACGAGCCTGCATCCGTCGTCCGCCGACCACGGCGCCGGGAACGCAGTGACCGAGTACTCACCGGGGTGTCCGCCGTCGTGTTACCACACAGGTTCGGCCTCGAATTCGCCGAAGAGCACGTCCAGGGCCGGATAGATGTCGCGCAACTGCTGGAGTTGCTCGCGGGGACTGAGCGGCTCGTCCGCGGTGCCGGATTCCGTAGACGACTCGTCGCGTTCCGCATCCACGACGAATCGAATGTCGTCGATCGACCGGTCGACGGTGGCGGTGACGTGCCGCAACAGATCACGGCGTCGGTCGCGTAGGGAGTCGCGATGGAGCGCCCGGGGCACAGTCACTGTGAGCGTCCCCTCTGCACACTCGACGGGCTCGGCCTCGCTCAGCAGCGACCCGAGACTGATGTGCTCGTCCTTCACGGACTGCACGACCCGGGGCCATTCGGCCGCAAGGCCCTCGTCGGACGCCGCGGGGGGCCGAGGGCTGTCGGGCTCGGCCACCGCCGTGGCCTGCGCGTCGTCGTCCGCCCCTGATGCGTCTGCCGAGCGGGACCCGGTCGCGTCCGCGTCGGTCGCCCCTCCTCCGGACTCCTCCGACCCGAGCGCGGGCGTGCCGAACAGGTCGTCGTACTCGACCGCGGCTCCTCCGTCGGGCTCCGAACCGGTCCCGGGCGTCCCCCCGTCCTCGGGCCCGCCGGGATCGTCATCGCGATCGTCCTCCTCGCGCGTTCCGGACGTGGTGTCCTCGTCCTCGGGGTCCTCCGACTCCGAAGGGACCTCTTCCGCAGTGCTCTCCGACGCCGCAGGAGAGGGAGAGGGGTCTTCGGTCGCGGGAGGCGGCTCGGTCGATGGCCCTCGGTCTACGGACGGCGGGGACTCCTTCGGGGACGAGGCGGCCTCCGCCTCGGGGCCGTAGTCCGGCACGGGCTCGGCCGCCGCGTCCGAAGACTCCGGCCCCGGACGCTCCTGTTCCGTGTCGGGCGATCGGTTTTGAGATGCGTCCGTCTCGGTCGCCGACGACGGCGAGTCGCTCGGGGCCGCCCCGTCGCCCGGCACCGTGTCGGGCAGCTCGCCCTCGTCGGCCATCTGCTCCAGGCGGTCGATCTTCTCCAGTACCTCGCGGAGGTCGGCCGACCGGCGCAGCTGTGCCATCTTCAGGAGCGTGGTCTCCAGGCGCAGGCGCGGCTGCGGGCTCTGCTTGATCTCGTCCTCCGCGTCGCCCGCCATGGTGAGCAGGCGCAGCAAATCGGCCTCGCCGAAGCGCTCCGCCTCGTCGGCGTAGCGGGTGCGCGTGGACGCCGCCACCTCTTCCAGGGCATCGCCGCCCAGCGAGTGGGCCACCAGCAGGTTGCGGAGATGCTCGGCCAGCCCGACCAGTACCTCCTGCAGGTCGTAGCCGCTCCGCACCACGTGGCGCACCAGCTTGAGCATGCCCGCCGTATTCTGCGTGGCCACGTGGTCGGTCAGCTTGAAGAACAGGTCCTGGTCGACCACGCCGAGGGCCTGGGTGAGCTCGCCGTACTCCAGGGTCTTCCCGCAGAGGGAGAGGGCCTGGTCGAACGCCGAGAGGGCATCGCGAAGCGCCCCGTTGCCCTTGCGCGCCAGCAGCATGAGGCTCTCCTCGTCGGCCTCCACCCCTTCCGCCTCGCACACCTCGCGGAGGCGGTCCACAATCTCGGGCACCGGAATCCGGCGGAAGTCGAACCGCTGGCACCGCGAGAGAATGGTGGGCAGCACCTTGTGCGGCTCCGTCGTGGCGAAGATGAAGAGGGCGTGGGCGGGCGGCTCCTCCAGTGTCTTCAGCAGGGCGTTGAACGCCTGCTTCGAGAGCATGTGCACCTCGTCGAGGATGTACACCTTCTTCTGCTCCCCCTGTGGCGGAATGCGCACCTTCTCGCGCAGTTCGCGGATGTCGTCGACCTTGTTGTTGGAGGCGGCGTCCATCTCGAAGACGTTGAGGCTGCGCCCCGCCTCGAACGACTCGCACGAGTCGCACTCGCAGCAGGGCTCCGCCTCGTCCTCCCGCTCCGCCTTCGGCGTTTCGCAGTTGATGGCCTTCGCCAGGATGCGGGCCGCGGTGGTCTTGCCCACGCCGCGGGGGCCGCTGAAGAGGTAGGCGTGCGCGAGGCGCTCCAGCCGAATCGCGTTCTTCAGCGTCTCGGTGACGTGCTCCTGGGCGACGACCTCCCGGAAGAGGGAGGGCCGGTACTTGCGGGCCGTAACGAGGTATCGCTGGTCGTCCATGGGGACTGTAGGCGGAAGATGGGACGGGGCGAGGCGAGGCCCGGGGCGACGGGGGCGAACCACCAAATCCGCGGTCAATATACCGGCCGGGATCCGGAGAAGTCAACTACGACGCCCCCGGCGTGGAGGGATCGCGTGTTAAAAATTTCCTGTACGGGATGGAGGCGCGTCCGCCTCCGATCAACGAAACGGCCCGGAGGGCGCGGGCGAGAAGGCGCGGGCGAGAGGGCGCGTGGGAGCACCGACACACTGCCCCGAAGAGCGGCAACGTCAGGCCTCAAGTTTGATCAAAGGAAAAACAGTAGCCACGCATCCGAGAAACCCTGGGTAGTCCTCCCGCACACCGATCGCCGTCGGGAGACGTGCTCACGAAGGGTTTTTTGGATGCGATTTAGCTACCCATCACCTTGCTCACATCGACCGGGCGCTCCGAAAATCCGCGGGCAGAATCGCCGTTTTTCCTTCGAACGCGCCTCATTTGAGCGTCTCGGTCGAAAACCGACTCACGCTGTTGCCAGTGCACCATCGTCATTCCGGACTCGATCCGGAATCTATCCCGACGGCGGTCGGGAAGGATAGACTCCAGCTCGGGGGCAGCCCAAGACTACTTCCTCGCTTCGCTCAGAGCGCTGGAGTGACGGTAGAGAAGGATTTTCGGAGCGATTCTCAAAAGTGATAGGTAGTCAGGAATGCGATAAGAATAACGTACGTTCTCGGGTCTACTTATGCCAAGATGCGATTGCCGTGGAGGGGTCCCCCAGCGCGGCAACCGGGACGAGTGGTGCCGGATTCTCTCGGGGGCCGGCGGCGTCACCGGCCCTCCACCGTCTCCGCGCGTACTCAGACGAGCCCATCGCCGGTCTCCACGACCCTGGTGTTGCCGAGGCGATCGCCCCAGCGCCGGCCCGCCGGATCGGCCAGAACATTGTAAATCTCGAACAGGAGGAGGCCCAGTCCCAGGAACGACAGGAGCGACGCAAGCGCCCCGCCCACGATGGGCACGAGGACGAACAGTCCGGCTACGAACAGGACTGCCAGCATCCAGTTTCGTTGGACCGAGGTTTCGAGGTTCACTGGACGTCCGTCGAGCCGCACCAGGCCCAGGCCCATCACGTATTTCCCCACGGAGCGGAAGTGGATGGGGCCTGCCTCCACCCCGTCGCGGGCCACCAGGTACGCCGCCCCCAGGAGGGCCCCCGGCGCTCCTCCCAGAAGCGCAATGAGGCCGGACGCGATGATGCCGTCGAGCAGAGCGGCCACCACTCGTTCGTGCTGTCCGGCGGTCGTTCCCCCGGGGGAGGATCCATTCATAGACCCGTTCATGGGGACAAAAGATGCTCAGAAACAGAAGGGGGTGAGTCGAATCCGGCCCGCAATTGCGGGAGCGCTATCGGGCCTCCGACGACGGGTCCGGCGTGTTCGGTTCTCGACGCTTCGGGTCCGGCGTCGAGGGCTCACGACGCGTAGGGCTCGGCACGCGGGGCGGCTGCTTGGGCTGCCGGGTCGGCGTGCGCCGAGGACTGCGCTGCGGGGTGCGCTGTGGAGTACGGCGGCGACGGGGATTGGTCGGGGACGTGCGGGAACGAGTATCGGTCATGGGTGCAAATCTGAGTCTCGTCCACTTTCTTTCGAGGGCAATTTTGTACGGCTCCGCCCCGCAGTTGTTGGCCCCTCAGAAGCTGTT
>JBDGQM010000169.1:0-5562 GCA_042219065.1 Salinibacter sp.
GCGGTCAATGTCGAGGTAGTCGTGCACGAGCGCGTTCCGAAATCCAATCATATCGGTCCATTGCTCGCGCGTCTCCTCCCCAATCAGGCCTTCGGACTCGAAAATGTCAGGCAAATCTCGGGCCCGTTCCACGGCTCCCAGGTTCTCATCGACGACCACGTGGCTGGCCATGTCATTGATGGCTTCAATCGACAGCTGCAGAAATCGCTCAGCACTGCCGTAGAGGTAGGGGTCTTCGACGAATTCCGAGCGAGAGTACTCTTGCGTCGTCCTCAAAATGTCGAGGTACTCGCTGAGCTTCTGCAGTCGGCGCCGGAGCACGTTTGCATCAACCATGGGCCTTCTTTTGCAGGCGTTCTTTGAGGGCCTTGCGCTGCCGCCGAAAGTGGGGCTCAAAATCCCAGTACATGCGAGCGACCTTCGAGAAAAAGCGACCGGGATGGAAGTCGTCGCGGGCGTAGAGAAGAACATTCGGGCGTAGCGCCTCGAATTGTACCACGAGGGGAGCATCGTTGAGCACGACGAGGTCGATGCGGTCCCGCTTCGCCGCCTCCATGCAGTCGGTGATGAGCGGGACCTTGTCGTCGGTGGGCTCCCACCGATCGGAATCCACGACGATGCCGAGGTCAAGGTCGCTGCGGTCCCGGTCGCGATCGGCCGCCACGGAGCCAAAGACGTACGCCGCCCGCACGGCGGAATGCGCCGCAAACACCTCGCGGAGCCGATCTGCGTTTTCGTCGAACAGCACGCCTACCACCAATGTGTGAGAAACGTCGCGAACGGGGTGCACCGACCTCGATCGAGAATGCCCTGGCGGAACGGAGTTGAGTATGGGAGTGTGGGCGCATGGGTGTTTTTTCTATCCCCACGTACGTCCTGTACAACGCCCAAACGCCCACACTCAGAGGCTTCACCCTCAAAGATTTCTGCATGGCTCGATGTTTGACCCCCGGCTCAATTTCAGCTCCCCCAACGCTTTTCAACGAACACAAGACCGCTCCTGCCCCCCTTCCACTCCTCCACACTTCCACTCCTCCGCACTTCCACGCGTCCACCCCTCCACACGTCCGCACGTCTCTACACAACGCCACGCGCGTCGAGGACCTCCAGGATCTGATCCACGCAGGCCTCCACGTCGTCCGCATCGGTATTCACGACGACATCCGGATCCTCCGGCGCCTCGTAGGGGGCGGACACGCCCGTGAAGTTGGTGATCTCCCCGCGCTCGGCCTGTGCGTAGAGCCCCTTCGTGTCCCGCTCCTTGCACACCTCCAGCGGGCAGTCGACGTGGACCTCCAGGAAGCGCTCGCGGACCTCTTCCGGCAGAAGCTCTCGGGCCCGGTCCCGGTCTTCCTGATAGGGCGAGACGAACGAGCAGAGCGTCACGTTGCCCTGCTCGAAGAACAGGCGGGCCACCTCGCCGACGCGCCGGATGTTCTCCTTGCGGTCGGCCGGACTGAAGCCGAGATCCCCGCTCAGCCCGTGCCGCACGTTGTCGCCGTCGAGCATCATCGTCTGGACGCCCGCCTCGAAGAGCCGCTCCTCCACGGCCTTCGCGATCGTGGACTTGCCGGCGCCGGACAGGCCCGTGAGCCACACGACCGCGGCCTTGTGGTCGTTCTTCTCCTCGCGCTCCTCGCGCGGAATCGAGAGGCCCTCCCACGTCACGTTCGGCGAGGTGTCCTGCTCGGCGCGCGTCTGCGGCTCGCTCTCGTCGCCGAACGGCGCCACGTCCTCGGCCACGCCCCGAATCATCCCCGCCGCCACCGTCTGGTTGGTGTCCGGATCGATGAGAATGAAGCTGCCCGTCGCCCGGTTGATCTTGTACGAGTCGACAAACAGCGGATCCGCCGTCTCGATCTCCACCCGGCCGATGTCGTTGAGCTCGAACGTATCGGCCTCCTCGCGGTGGAAGGTCTCCACGTTGGTCCGGTACACGATCTTCGACACGTACGCCTGGGTGCGACGCGTGGTGTGCTGCAGGACGTACGGACGGTCCTGGCGCATCTTCTCTTCGTTCATCCAGCAGAGGTCCGCGTCGAGCTGCCGGGTGACCTCCGGCTTGTTGCGGCTCCGCACGATCATCGAGCCGCGGCTCACGTCGATCTCGTCCTCGAGCGTCACGACCACCGAGTCGCCCGGCCCCGCTTGCTCCAGATCCCCGTCCAGGGTCGTGATCGTATCAACCTCGGAGGAGCGGTTCGACGGCAGCACCACCACCTGCTCGCCGGGCCGGATTTTGCCGGAAGCGATCTGCCCGGCGAAGCCTCGGAAATCCTGGTGGGGCCGGACGGTCGTCTGCACCGGAAACCGGAAGTCGACCTGGTTGCGGGTCGCCTCCGCCCGCACCGTTTCCAGCCGGTGCAGTAGGGTCGAGCCTCCGTACCAGGGCATGTTGTCGGAGTGGTGCACCACGTTGTCCCCCTTCAGGGCCGAGATGGGGACGAACGTGATGTCCTGCACGTCCAGGTTCTCGGCGAAGTCCTCGTACTCGGCCACGATCTCGCGGAAGCGCGCCTCGCTGTAGCCGACCAGATCCATCTTGTTGACCGCCACGATGACGTGGGGAATCTGGAGGAGCGAGGTGATAAACCCGTGCCGCCGGGTCTGCTCCAGCACCCCGTTCCGGGCGTCAATGAGCTCCACGGCCAGCTCCGCCGTCGAGGCGCCGGTCACCATGTTGCGGGTGTACTGCTCGTGGCCCGGCGTGTCGGCGATGATGAACTTTCGGTTCGGGGTCGAGAAGTAGCGGTACGCCACGTCAATCGTGATGCCCTGCTCCCGCTCGGCCCGCAGGCCGTCGGTCAAGAGCGCCAGCTCCAGCTCCTCGTCGTCCCGCTGGGTGTTGCGCTCGATTTCCTCCAGCTTGTCCTTGAAGATCTGCTGGGTATCGTACATGAGCCGCCCAATGAGCGTGCTCTTGCCGTCGTCGACGCTCCCAGCGGTGGTAAATCGCAAAACGTCCATGTCCCGAGTCTCCATCGAAGAAGCCTCCATCAGATCAATGTCGAGTTTCAAGTTTCGAATGTCGAATTGTGTAGAAGCAGGCGCGAATGCCAAGTCGAAACAGCCATTCGACACTCGACATTCGCCATCCGGAATTGCCTAAAAGTAGCCTTCGCGCTTCCGCTCCTCCATCGCGGCCTCCGCGCGCTTGTCGTCGGCCCGCGCCCCACGTTCGGCCTGCTGCGTCGTGGCCACCTCGGCGATCACCTCATCGAGCGTCGTCGCCGTGGACTCGACGCCGCCGGTGCAGGTCATGTCCCCAATCGTGCGGAAGCGGACCATCTTCTCCACGTAGTGCTCATCCTCGCGGAGGTCGTTGTACGGAGACTTCGGAAGGAGCACCCCGTCCCGCTCGAACATCGTCCGCTCGTGGGCCAGATACAGGCTCGGAATCTCCACCCCCTCCTGCTTGATGTACTGCCACACGTCCAACTCCGTCCAGTTGCTGATGGGGAAGACCCGAAAGTGCTCCCCCTGTCCGCTCCGCCCATTGTAGAGGTTCCAGAGCTCGGGCCGCTGGTTCTTCGGGTCCCAGTTGCCGAAGCGATCGCGGTGCGAAAAGAAGCGCTCTTTCGCCCGGGCCTTCTCCTCGTCGCGCCGCGCGCCGCCGAGGGCCGCGTCGAAGCCGTGCTCCTCAATCGTGTCGAGGAGCGTGACAATCTGGAGCTTGTTGCGGCTCGCGTCCGGGCCCTGCTCCTCCTTCGCCCGGCCGGACTCGATCGTCTCCTCGACGCTCCCGACGATGAGATCGAGGTCGTGCTTCTCCATCAGGTTGTCCCGGAATTCGATGGCCTCCGGAAAGTTGTGGCCCGTGTCCACGTGCAGGATGGGAAACGGCACCGTCGCCGGGTAGAAGGCCTTGCGGGCCAGGTGAATCATGGTGAGCGAGTCCTTCCCGCCGCTAAACATGAGGACGGGATTGTCGAATTGGGCCTCCGTCTCCCGGATGACGTGAATGGCCTCCGACTCCAGCCAGTCGAGATGTTCGGACGTGTCGGTGGAAGCAGTCATGAATGGTGAATCGAATTTCTGAATGGGGTATCGCAACGAGAGCCCCGCGCACGCGGCGGCGCGACACTGAGGCGTCCGTCTCCGGAAGCCGCCTGTTCGGCTCCGTGGACGTCCGCCGTCGGGGAACGAGCCGTGGCGCCATGCACCCGGACAAGAGTACAGGGATTGTCGACGGATGCGGCACGCCAGAAGTGCGCGACAGGGAGAAGCGCTGACCGTGCTTGGGCAAGCCAAAGCTCTTGTGAACGTCGGGAACGGTATTGAGAAATGCAACGCCTGTTTCTCTGAGTCGACACGCTCGGCCTGTGACGGAGGCCCAATTTCTCCGATCTCTTGGTTTTCATGTAATCTATCCGCCCCTCTCGACCGACTTCCACTTTCCCCGGTTTTTCTCTATGTTGGTCTTCAGTGCCTAAGCAATCCTCTTGTTCACCCCCACTGCCCATCGTCTCATGTCGTCCCCCTCCTCCGCCCCGAGCAGCACCTCCGCCCCCGTGGAAGACACGTCGATCCCTCTCGCCCAACCCAGCGTGACCGAGCACGAGCGGGAGCGCGTGCTGGAGGTGCTGCACTCGGGACGCCTCTCGCGCGGCCCGCACCTCGACGCCTTCGAGGCCGCCATGGCGGAGCGGTGCGGCACGGAGCACGCCGTTGCCGTGAGCAGCGGCACGGGCGCCCTGCACTGCATCGTGTCGGCCCTCGATCTGGATCCCGGCGCCGAGGTGCTCACGACGCCGTTCAGCTTCGTCGCGTCGTCGAACGTGCTGCTCTACGAGGACCTGCGGCCCCGCTACGTCGACATCGATCCGTCGACCTACAACCTCGACGCGGACCGCGTGGCCGACGCCATCACGCCCGAGACGGAGGCCATCCTCGCGGTCGACGTGTTCGGCGTGCCGGCCGACTGGCCCGCGCTCACGGCCCTGGCCGAGGAGCACGACCTCCTGCTCATCGACGATGGCTGCGAGGCGATCGGGGCCTCCGTGCAGGAGCAAGCGATTGGACACTGGGGCGACGCCGCCAGTTTTGGGTTCTACCCGAACAAGCAGATGACGACGGGAGAGGGCGGCTGCATCACGACCGACAACGAAGAGCTAGCTCGTCGCTGCCGGTCGTTGCGCAATCAGGGCCGCTCCCGACAGCAGTCGGGACGAATGCGCCACGACCGGCTCGGGTACAACTACCGGCTCGACGAGATGTCGGCGGCGCTCGGGGTTGCCCAACTAGACCGGCTGGACACGCTCCTGGATCGCCGCGCCAAGGTCGCGGAGATGTACCGGGAGGCCCTCGCGCCCCTGGCCGACGACGTCGCCCTGCCCGCCCGACCCGAAGGGGCTGAGCGCAGCTGGTTCGTGTACGTGGTCCGCCTCCGCGACCACTTTGCCGAGGGGGCCCGGGACCAGTTGATGGAGCGTCTCCAGTCGGAGGGCATCGGCTGCGCCTCCTACTTTCCTCCCATCCACCTGCAGCCGTACTACCGCGACCGCTTTGGCTTTGCGCCCGGCGACGTTCCCATCTGTGAGCGCGTGTCGGCCCGGACGCTGG
>JBDGQM010000017.1:0-5672 GCA_042219065.1 Salinibacter sp.
TAGTGAGGAGATCACGCACGCAGCGGTTGTTCTCGACGCTGCCTCTCGACCGGCGGTGCCACTTCCATGCCACGGGGCTACGTCGATGCAGTCCCAAATGAGGTCCACAATCCATCGTCCGACGCGACTGACTCTTTTTGTGCAGTGGCGGACTCGAGGGATGCGCTGTGGTCGACACGTACTGCTCCCACCTCGATACCTACGATTCGCCGCGGTACAGTGGGCAAACGGTTGAAGACCTGTCGCCTATCCCCCAGGGGAGCCTGGTGTGACGCATCCGCCCCCAACTGACCGGGCGATCCAGAATGGAGAACGTCGATGGGAACAGGGCACGTCATACAGACGCCGCGTCGGGCGCGCGACAGCGCTACTATACTTTTCTTATCGCGAGAGCGTCTGCACGAGACTGAAACGAATGAATCATCGATGAGACGGTTGATGACAGCGGCTGGAACGCCTATTTATAATCAGTCCAGATAAGACATCCCGTACGTCAATCAACCGCCCCCGATGCGTTTTTCTACGACAATTCTGTTCGTTGGTCTTCTCGTCTCGTTCACCGCGGCTCCCGCTGCGCATGGCCAGTCCGCCGAGGTTCGTGGCACGATTACCGACCCCCAAGAGCAGCCCGTCCCGAGCGCGAATATCGTCTTGGTACAAGATGGAAATCGCGTCGCTGGGACCAGCACGATGGCGGACGGGACGTTTCGAGTTGGAGATCTGGCGCCGGAGACGTACCAGCTGGTCGTCTCTGCCGTTGGGTATGCGGAGACGACGAGGGAGGTTACGCCTGAGGCGGGGACGCCGCGTACCGTGACGATCCGACTCGAAAAGCGGCGATACGGCCTGGATGAAGTTGTCGTCAGCGCTGCTCGCAGCCAAGAGACGCTTGGTAGCGTGGCGTCCTCGGTCTCTGTCCTCGGTCCGGATGCGTTGACCACACAAAGCGCCGTGACCAGTGATTTGGGGGACATGCTGGCGCAGAAGGTGCCCGGCCTGGCTCCCAGCAGCGGCTCGCTCAGCAATTTTGGTCAGACACTCCGTGGGCGTAGCCCATTCATTATGATTGACGGTGTGCCGCAGAACACGCCCCTCCGCGACGCGGCGCGGTCGCTTCGCACGACGAGTCCAGAAGTCATCGAGCGGATCGAAGTGGTGCGTGGGGCCAGTGCGCTGTACGGGTATGGGGCAACGGGCGGAGCCATCAACATCCTCACCACCGAACCGACGGAAGGCCTGGAGGCCACCACGGAGGTGGGCGTGCGCGGCTCGTCGGCTGACGTCTCGGAGAGCTTCACCGGACGTCTCCACCAGTCCGTTTCGGGACAGGTGAACGGAGTCGAGTTTGTTGCCAGCGGCGGTTATGAGCGTTGGGGACAATTCTTTGATGGGAAGGACCGGCTCCTTCCGCAGGATCCCCGGGGTCAGGGGGGACTCGCAGGGGCCGATGAGGCCAGCTTGTTCGGCAAGGTAGGGGGGGCGATTGCTGAATCGCAGCACCTCACGGCCACGCTCAGCTACTATTCGTTCCTGCAGGATATGGAATACGGGCGTGAGGCTGGGACCTTCGGCGAGACGCCGACCTCTGCCACGTCCCTGGACGAATTCCCGGGCGAAGATCCTGGGACGAAGAATCTCGTGGGCCAACTCCAGTACGAGCACGACGATGTCTTCGGCAGTCAGTTGACGGCCCGAGCCTATGTGCAGGACTTCAAGACGCGGTTTGGAGTCTTCGGGTTTTTCCCGGACGGAGGTGGGCAGCCGTTCGTGGAATCGACCAAGGTTGGGATGCGGGCGGACGTGACGACACCGCTCGGATGGACCGACGGCAGTCAGGTGCTCTGGGGAGTGGATGCCCTCCGGGATCGGACGGCACAGCCCTTAGAGGATGGGCGCTCGTACGTGCCACCCATGACGCAACTGAGCGCGGCGCCCTTTGCCCAACTGCGAGTGCCATTTGGGGGACGGCTGACGCTTCGGGGAGGCATCCGGTATGAGGCTCTTTCCCTGACCGTCGACGACTTCACGACGCTCTACCCCGAGCTTGACACGGATGGCGACGGGACGCCCGATGCGCGGAACGAGGTCGACGGCGGGACGCTCACGTACGACCAAGCGGTTTTCAATGCGGGAGCGGTCTATACTGTCGCTGAGCCGGTCGACCTGTTTGCGTCGTTTAAGCAGGGCTTTTCGGTGAGTGACATCGGGCGGGTCCTCCGTGGGACTCAGGCGTCGTCGGTGGAGCAACTCAATCCCGACGCTAAGACGGTAAACAGCTATGAGATGGGCGTTCGGCTGGGCACGGCAAGGGGGAACGTGACGATCACCGGCTTTGTCAATACGTCCAAGCTTGGTAGCACCTATGGCGACCTGCCGGAGCTCGACCTCGTGCGTTCGCCGGAGCGCATCTATGGAATTGAGGCCACCTCGGACCTGCAGATTGCAGAGCCCTTGACGGTGGGCGGGACATTCACGTGGCTGGAGGGCAAGCGCGACGCCGACGACGATGGGAGTTATGACACCCACCTTCCGGGCAATCGCATTCCTCCATCCAAGACGACGGGCTACGTGGAGGTCACCCCGATGGAGGGGATGAGCAGTCGCCTCCAGGTTGTGCGCGTCGGCTCGCGTGACCCCTTCGAGGACGGAGACCGAGCCTACGGCGAGGGACCCATTGACGGGTACGCGCTCGTTGACCTGTCGGGTCGCGTCGACGTGGGGCCTGGTGCCCTCAACGTTGGGGTTCAGAACCTGTTCGACAACTACTACTTCCCCGTGCGTTCTCAGTTTGGCAACTTTGGCTCGTCGTACACCCCAGGCCGCGGTCGCAGCTTGAGCGTGTCCTACACGGTGCAATGGTGAGATTGTAGAACCCCGGCTCTGGCTGGCGACGAGCCTCCGAGTGCAGGCTGCCGTCATTGCTCGATGTATTCGCGACGCTCCGGTTTGGATCGCGTATGATGTCCACCCTTCGCCGCGTCTCGTCCTGGATCCACCTGTACGGGGGCCTGGCATTGGGAGGACTTCTCATCGTGATCAGCGTCAGCGGCAGCGCGCTCGTCTTTGAGGACACCCTTCGCAGCTGGCTGCGGCCCAATCTTCACCACGTGGATGCCTCCGGCGAGCGGGTCTCTCCGGATGCAATCGTCGACGCCGTACACCAGGCTCACCCCGAGGCCACGCCGTGGATTGCGACCCTTCCGACGACCGAAACCGACCCGGTGGTCGTGCGCCTGGGCCCGGACGCGCCGAGCGTGTACGTCGATCCGTACCGGGCCACGGTGCTCGGGAGTCGAGGACCGGACGAGGGGGTTGTAAACGCCGTCGTGGGGCTTCACGTGGAGCTGCTCGCGGGTCGCACAGGCGGGCTGATCGTCGGCGTCAGCGGTCTGCTTCTCGTTCTCCTTACCGCCACAGGTCTTGTCCTTTGGTGGCCCCGTCGGCTGCAGCGGCTCAGACGAGCCCTGCAGGTGTCGTGGGAGCGGGGCGCCTTTCGGTTCAACTACGACCTTCATCGGGCCGGTGGGGTCTACACCGCGATATTTTTGCTGGTGACGGCCCTCACGGGGAGTGCCTTCATTTTTTATCCCACTACCCAGCAGGTGATTGCCACCCTCACAGCGTCGGAGCCGTGGCCCCCATCGCCTCCAACGGTAGGGGCCGAGCACGACGTGGAGGCGCCGCGGGCCGCCTCGTACCAAGACGTGATGACCGCGGCGAAACAAGCCCTCCCCGAAGCCGAGCCGACGTTTCTCTATTTTCCGCAGAAGCCGGAGGCTCCTGTCACTGTTCGCCTCCGGACCCCGCCGGAGTGGCATCCAAACGGACGCAGCTTCGTCTATGCCCATCCATCGGACGCGTCGGTCCTCCGGGTCGATGACGCACGTGAGGCGCCGTGGGGAGCGCAGGTGCTCCAGACGTTTTATCCGCTGCACGTCGGGGCGGTCGGCGGCCTGGTCGTAAAATGGCTCTACGTTCTCCTGGGCTTGGCGCCTGCAGTGCTATCTGTGACGGGCACGATCATCTGGTACCAGCGGTGGCGGACGGTGGCTCCGCGGTCCGAGACTCCTGCGGTCACGAAGCAAAACACGCGGTACGTCGTGGAGCCGGATCAGCAGCCCACGCACGATGAGTCCTCCATTCCCTCCCGTCCGTAGAGAACGCCCGAACGGGAACTACGCATCGTCCTGGAGACGCTCGGCGGTGGCCTCCACCTCCGACCACACGCGCAAGAGGTTTTCGCCGAGGATCTGGGCAATCTCGTCTTCGGTGTAGTCGCGGCGGAGCAGCTCGGCGACGAGGTTGGGATAGCCCGAGGCGTCCTGCAGACCTTTCGGCAGCGCGAAGACGCCGTCGAAGTCGGAGCCGAGGCCGACGTGCTCCACCCCCACCAGGTCTACGGCGTGGTCGATGTGATCGGCCACGTCCTCAACGGTGCCGATGGGATTGTTCGCCCGCGTTTCTTGCTCGTAAACGATCGCCTCGCGCGAGTCGTCATCCCAGCCCATCGAGTCGATGTGGGCCTGCATCTCCGCGCGGATGGGGGCGTCCTGCTCCCGGTATTTGTTTTGGAGGAAGGAGGACCCGAAGGTGATCATGACGACTCCGCCGGTGCCGGCAATCTCCCGGATGAGCTCGTTGCTCACGTTGCGCTCCCAGCCGGGGGTGAAGTGGCGGCAGGACGAGTGGGACGCAATGACGGGGGCCTCGGACCGGTCCATCGCGTCCAGGGCGGTCGGGTCCGTGACGTGCGACACGTCGACCATGATGCCGAGGCGGTTCATTTCGGTGACTACCTTCTGGCCAAACGGGCTGAGCCCGTTCCAGCGCGGCTCGGCATCGTCGTAGGAGGAGTCGCCGAGCCGGTTGTGCGTGCCGTGCGTGAGGGTGATGTAGCGGATGCCGCGGTCGTAGAAATGCTTCACGTTGTCGAGGTCGCCCCCAAGGCCCGCTCCGTTTTCCATGCCCATCGGGAGCGCGAGGGCCTCGGTTTCGGCAACCTGCCGCACCTCGTCCGGAGAGGTGACCAGCGTAAAGTGATCGGGGTGCTCAGTCGCAACGTTTTCGACGAGGTCGATGAGGGAATTGGCGCGCTCTTCGGCGGCGTCGGGCGTATCCTGGAGCTCGGTGGGGATGTAGATGGACATGAACGGCGCGTCGAGGCCGCCGGCCTGGGCCCGCGGATAATCGAAGTCGCCCCCCATGGTCGAGTCGGCGGGGGGTTCGTAGAAGTCGCGGAGGCGGTAGGGCAGATCGATGTGTCCGTCCACGAGGAGGGAGGCGTGGGTAAGGCTGTCGGCCCGGGCCTGAAGGGACGGCTCGTTCCCGGCGGACATGTCTTCTCCCGAATCTGGAGACTGGCAGCTAGCGAACAGGAGCATGAGGACGACGCCGGCGAACGGAGCGGGCGTTGAGGTGGGCATAACAGGGGACGGGTGGTCGGAGAGACGGCGACCCCCGAAGGTATCGAAGCGCAGGGGGAGGGGCAAGATGTGGAGGGCAGAGCGGTTGTGCATTCGGCCTCCGGAAACCAGCGGTTCGGGCGCTCCGCCTGTTGAATCTTATTCGTGTGGGAGTTTGGGCGTATGGGTGCGGACAATGCTGCCGTGGGATGACCTCCTACTTGGAGGATCGCCGTAAGATGTGGTTGTCCTGAAAGCGGAGGGAAGGGG
>JBDGQM010000017.1:5772-7698 GCA_042219065.1 Salinibacter sp.
TCACGCATCACGCACATCCGGTGTCGTACGCCACGAGACAACGGCCCCTGTGCGAGAGGGAGGGCATGATCCTCGGTTGCCGCTACGCTGCGCGGGGGGTCGGGAGCCGTTCGCGGAGGTCGTTGAGGTAGGAGGGGGTGTCCAGGAGGCGCGGGCCGTACCACGAGAACGGCTGGCCGTCCACGACCTCGACGGGCGTGTCGGGAAGGGCGTCGCGGAGATCCTCCGTAAACTTGTCCTTCTGGTGGAAGGGAAAGGGCTCGCTGGAACAGAGAAGGACGTCCAGGTCCCGATCGGCGAGCTCGGCCGGGGAGACCTCCGGGTACCGCGTGCGATCGCCGTAGACATTGTCCAGCCCGCCCCACTGCATCACGTCGTGGATGAACGTGTCGCCGCCGACGGTCATGTAGGGCTCGCGCCAGATGAGGTAGGCGGCGCGGAGCGGAGGAACGTCGGGAAGGGCCTCGAAGCGAGAAATAATCTTGCCGACCAAGGTGGAGGTCTGATCCGACGTGTCGGTGAGGGTGCCGACGGTGCGGATCATGCCGAGTGCCTCCTCGACGGTTTTCACCTCGGTGACGAACACGGGGGCCATTTCGTCGAGCGCCTCCACGTCCTCCGCGGTGTTCTCCTCGTGGTTGGCGAGGACGAGGTCCGGATCGAGGGCGCGGACCGTGTCGAGGTCGACCTGCTTGGTGCCGCCCACGATGGTCTTTTTCGACCGCCAGTCCTCGGGGCGCTCGCAGAAGCGGGTGACGCCTACCACGCGCGCCGCCAGATTGAGGTGCGCCAGCAATTCCGTCTGGCTGGGGACCAGCGAGACGATGCGGCGCGGGGGGACGTCCAGTGAGACTGTATGGTCGCGGGCGTCGGTTTCGGTGGGCATCGGGAGGACGGATCGGATCTTAGAGCGAGGGTTCTTCTAACTGATCCGCTACCAATCTGTTGCTGTGGGGCATCGTCCGGCGTCCGTGTGCGACGAGCCATCGACACAGCTCTTCGCTGCGGTCGTGTTGCGCACGGACACTCGATGTTCGGGCGTCCGGAGGGCGATCTTACCGCAGGCACTCCCGCACCGCGTCCGGCCCGAGACGGTGACGGGGCTCGTCGCGGAAGATGCGCCGGGCTCGTTCCAGGTCGTCGATCGTGTTGCAGTGGAGACGGAGATTCGTCTGCCTGGGAAGGCGGTGGGCGCGCAGGGACTGGGTGTGGGCCAGGTGGTCGCAGAAGGCCCCAATCTCATCGTCCGGCTGGTCGTCCTCCAGATAGGAGGAGACGGCCCGGAGGGCGTCGTCACTGAGTAGAAGCCAGGACGGGCAGATCCACGTTGAGTCTGGGGCGGCCGGATCGGTGACGACCTCCGTCACGGCGGGGCCGTCGAGGACCAGCACGCTGCTGTGCGCCCGGCGCTCGGGGTCGGGCTCGTGGAGGGCGAGCGCCTGATTGGTCCGGCCGCGATAGGCGTTCAAAATGGGGGCGAGGGGGAAGCGATACAGGCTGTCCCCGCCGCTTACGAGCGCGCCGTCGTCCGGAACCCCGACCTCGTCCAGCAAAAAGTTGAGGTCCCCCATGCTGCCGAGCTGCTCATCGGGCGCCGTTACCCCGTCGTCGTGGACGTGGAGGTCGATGCCCTCGTCCGACAGGTCGGGCCGATGGGCGGCGGCCCACGCGCGAAAGGCGTCGACGTCCCGATGGTTGACGGCAACGTGGATCGCGTCGAGCTCCGACCACGGACGGAGTTCGTCGAGGAGGTAGTCGAGGATGGGGGCACCGGCCACCCGGGCCAGCGACTTCGGGGTCTCGTTCGTCAGGGGCCGCATGCGCGTGCCGAAGCCGGCGCAGAGGAGGTAGGCGATCACCGTTCGAGGGGGGCGCGTTGAGGGGGACGAGGGGAGGGTGGAGAGGGAAGAGTCAAGAGGGAAGAGT
>JBDGQM010000170.1:0-2038 GCA_042219065.1 Salinibacter sp.
TGCGGGATGACTGCCCAGGGTTTTTCGGATGCGTGGCTAATTTTTTCCCTTGACCCACTTAGGCGTTCGTCGTGGGGGAAGGAGCGTCGGTGGTCGTGGCGGCTGTGTGCACCAGGAAATTGTCGAAGATCTGCCGGGTCGGCCGGGCGGCCTCCACGTTGGCCTCCGTGCACGTGTCGAGGGCGCGCTGGAGGGCCCGGTCGGACAGGTCCTTCGAGTGGATCATCGACGTGGCCGTCTGCAGGTCGTACTCGGGATGAAACTGTGTGGCGTAGACCTGATCGTACCGGAAGGCCTGTACGCCCGTCTCGTTGGAGGCCAGGAGACGGGCGTCCGGCGGCATGGTCACCACGTGATCCGAGTGCGTCGCGAAGGCGGTGAACGGATTGGAGAGGCCCTCCCAGATCGGATCGTCCTCCTCCTGGTCGACCTCGACGTACCCGAGCTCGTAGGAGCCGCCCCGCACGGTGCCCCCGAGAATCTGAGCGAGAAGCTGGTGGCCCCAGCACACGCCGAGGATGGGAAGCCCGTCGGCGATTGCCCCCTCCGTCCACCGGCTTAGCGTCCGAATCCAGGGCCGATGGTCGTCGTAGACGGACGACTGGGAGCCGCTAATGATGGCGCCGTCGAAAGACTGCACAGGCCCGGCCTCCGTCTGAATCGGGGCGGGACTGCCGATGGGGGGCGGCATGTCGCCCTCATTGGCGTCGTAGATGGTAAGGGTGGCGTCGACTTCCCGCTGAAAATTTCGCTTGGCATGCGGGGTGCCAAGGGAGGCGTCGATGAGGGCGAGGTGCATGGATGAAGAGCGAGTTCATGAAACTCTTCTCGTAACACTTCACCGTTCAGCGAGACGCACGTTCCGGCGCTGTGGGCGGCGCCTCCGGGTCGTGCGGAGTCGCCTTTCGACAGACAGGCGTGGGGGTCGGCCTTGCATTGTGCTGGGGGCGCTTGGGGCGGGAGGTCGGTCCACGAGGGGCCACCTGACAGAAGAGCCGACGGGTCCGGTTCGGTGGGTCCCGCAGGGAGCATTTTCCCCCACGGCCTAAAAACTTTTGTGAGGTGTATCCGTGATACCCCGACTGGTGGTGAGTCCGTTACATTGTGCCCATCATCTGATGAGTCTAGCGAACTGCCGGTGCGGCTGGCGTGCCGTCGTCCTTGGAGCGATGCTCGTGGGAGGGCTGGGTTGTGGGGCAGGGCCGTGTGGGAGCGCCGCGTACGCCCAGACGGTTTCGGCGGGAGACGACGCGACATCCGCCGACTCGTTGACCTACGACGGGAGTGAGGGGCGGGCCGCCCGGTGGCGGCGGAAGCGGCAGCAGAAGGCCGAGACCATTGAGGCGCCCACGCCGACGTTCATGCAGCGGGCGATGTCGTTCGTCACCAGTATCGGCGGGGCTGTTCTGCCCCACCGACTCATCCTCAGCATCCCACAACTTGAGGTGTCGGGGTTCCATCCCGTCTTCGGAGGACTTGGCGGCAACGCGGGAACGACGGCGGGGGTGCTCTACGAGCCTGCCTCCTGGCGCGGGGAACACCGCCTCGCTGAGGTCGAGGTCCTCGGGAGCCTCCGGGGCTACTACGGAGCGGGGCTGCGCTTCGGAGGGGTCGCCGGGCCGTACGTGGGATACACGTATGGCCGCTACCGGCATCGGTCCCGGGAGTCCTTCTACGGCATTGGGGCCGACAGCAAGGCGGAGACGAAAGGCGGCTTCCGCCTCGACCGGGGGGTCGTTGGGGGACTTCTGGGGCGAATGCTGGGACCCAGGACCCTTCTCGGGGGACACATCTCGTACCAACTGAACCGATACGGGCCGGGTAAGAGTGATCAGCCCACGGTGGCCGACCAGTTTGGCACCAACGTTCCCGGCGTGGGAGTCGACGCCGACTACCTGATGCTGGGCACCTTCTTCGAACTCGACACCCGCGACACGCCCTACCGCCGTGCGTTTGGGCATCGCTTCGCCCCCACCGAGCCCCGTCTTCGGGGCGTCTCGCTCGACGCCTCCCGGGGCTTTTACCTTGCGGCCGAGGC
>JBDGQM010000170.1:2138-5116 GCA_042219065.1 Salinibacter sp.
TGCCAGATCTGGCACTGGGTGGACATGGCGGTCTTTGCCGATGCCGGGCACGTCTTCCGCGACGTCGAGACGGTAGACCTGGACGATCCTCGCGTCGGGTACGGGCTTGGGTTTCGGGTCAAAAACGACGGGAAGACGCTGGGGCGCATCGACGTTGCGCGCGGGGACCAGGGATGGACGCTGCACGTGGACCTGGGCTCTCTTTTTTAGCATCATGCGCGCCGTGTCCTTTAGGGCAATGTGGTTGTGGGCGTTCAGACGCGCCGGGCGACGGCTCCTACTGCTGAGCGTGGTCGTGGTGGGGATTGCCGCGCCCGCGTCCGCCCAGCGATTTCTGCCGGACGATCCGGTGTGGGAGGACCCCGATCGGCTGGACATGCCGTTTCCGGAGCCCAAGCCCTCGGCGCACGGAATTGGCCCCCTGGAATTTATGCGTCGCAGCTTCGCGGTGCCGGGCGACTACGCCGTGCCCGCGAAAAATGTGAACACGGTCGGTGGGGTCCCCAACTCGTCGTGGTACACCAACCGCCACTACCGCTCGCCCATGTCGACGGCGGCCCTGCGACGGGGCCCCAACCAGGAGCCGGGGCCGTCGCTGCAGGCGCCGTGGCGAGTGATCGGGCTCGTGGAGCGCGCAGAGCTTCCACGGGGCGTCATCCGAGACGCCACCGGACGACGCTTTCGGATCCTCTTCGACGCCCCCGCCCACCCGGAGATGGCGACGGGGGCCGCCATGATCAGCAGTCGGCTCCTGCACGCCCTCGGCTACAACGTGCCGCAGCACTGGCTGCGCCGCGTTCGGGCCGAGCAGCTGAGCCCACAGCCCGACAGCGGCGTCACGCAGGCGACGGTGGACAGCCTGCTCAATCGGGCCGCCCAGCGCCCCGACAGCTCGTACCGCGTCCTCGTGACGCGAATCCGGAACGTTGAGCGCCGCATCGGGCCGTTTCAGTTTCAGGGCACGCGGTCCGACGACGCCAACGACATTTTTCCCCACCAGGACCGTCGCGAGTTGCGCGGACTGCGGATCGTTGCGGCGTGGATCCAGCACAGCAAGCTCCGCCCGCGCCACACGCTCGACGTGGGCGTGCAGGTGGAGGGGCGCCGGTTTGTGCGCCACTACCTGACGAACCTGCACCTGACCCTCGGCAGTGCGGGCGTGGTGCCGAAGCCGCCGTGGTCGGGGCACGAGTACGTGCTGGAACTGGATCGCGTCTTCGAGCGCATGGGGACGCTCGGCCTGAGTGGGGGCGAATGGGCGGAGGACAAATTCACCAACGACCCGGCGATTGGGCACTTCGGGGCGGCAGGGTTCGATCCACGGGCGTGGCGTCCGGAGTGGCCCAATCCTGCGTTTCAGCATGCCGGCCCCGCCGATGCGTTCTGGGCCGCGAAGAAGGTGCGGCATTTCTCGCGCGCGGACCTGAAGGCCATCGTGGCGACGGCGGAATACACGTCCTCCGAGGTGGCCGCCCACATCCTGCGGACCCTGCTGGCGCGGCGGGACGCCATTGGGCGGGCATATCTCGGCTGGGGCGGGGGACTCGACCGGTTCGAGGCCCGATCGGGACGCCTCACCTTCACCGATCTGCGGGCCGCCTACGGACTGGCCCCGGATACGCTGCGGCGTACTGTCACGTGGCGTACGTACAGCAACCCCACGGGCGACGTAAGTCCGGTCCTCACCCGCACGCCGTCGCGCCGGGAGTCGGTGCCGATTCCCGACTATTCGGCGCCGTACCTCCGAGCCACCCTGGCCGTGCCCCCGGCGGGAACGACCCACGTCTTCATACGACAGACCGAACAGGGGGCCGCGTCGCCCGGCGGAGCGATGCGCCGACGCGTGGTTGGGGTGGACCGCACGGGCGCGTCCTCGTCCCGGGAGCCCTGACTGGACGTCTGGGGCACCGCATACGTATCAACATACACGCAGACGAAAATGAAGGTTGAATTTCTCCTAGAGATCTGCAATCTTATGGGGCAGTTTGTCTCTTACCAAACAAAGATACTTGCTATGACGTCGTTTTCAAAGTCATGGGTTCTCCTCTTTGCCTTCTTGTTTGCTGGATGTGGAGGGGGAGGGGGAGAGACAACCCAAATGCAAGAGTTCAATGGAACCGTCTCTGAGGTCAATGCCGAGGCGCCGTCGATCACTGTAACTGTTCCTGATTCCGCCGAAGGCGTAGAGGCAGGAACGATGAACCTGACTTTTACGGACTCGACCCAGGTCCTGAAGAACTACATGGCAATGTCTGTTGACTCGCTCCAGGCCAACCAGGTGGTACACGTCGAGGCCGTGAAGGAAGGGGATCAATACGTCCCGTCGAGGGTGCTGATGCTCGAAAACTAACGGGCCTGAGCGAAGGACGGCCAAACACATCCTCGAGGGGGCGGCGGAACATTGGGGTTGGCATGGCGACGGCGAGGAACCCGGCGGGGCCACTTGAAGGCGCTCGGGCGGGATGGGGCTCCCCGAGCCCGTCAGTTGCTCTTCAGGGCAATGTTGTCGGGGCCGAAGATGCGCTGGGCCCCCCGCATAAACTCGGCGGTCGGTTCGATGACGTAGGCGCGGCTACGAAGGCGCTCCCGGCCCCGGAGTTCGGGCGCGTCTACGTCGAAGTAGAGCGTGCAATTGCCCTCGGCGTGGTCGCAGAGGCGCTGGAACGTCTGCAGGTCCTCGGGCATCACCTGCTCGAGGTCCACAGTGAGCACCACCTCGTCCACCATCTGCTCGCGGACCTTCCACATCGGGGTGATGTCCTTGGCGAGCACCTTTACGGTGCCGCCGCGCACCTCCACGTTGCCCTTGGCGAGGACGACCTTGTCGACCTCCAGGTAGGGCTGGACGCGGTCGAGGATGCTGGAAAAGATCACCATCTCGCCCTGGCCGGTGAAGTCCTCGATCGTGGCAAACGCGATGGGCTTGCCGGACTTCGTGGTGTTGCGGTCCACGTCGGTGATGATGCCGCAGAAGGTGC
>JBDGQM010000171.1:0-5861 GCA_042219065.1 Salinibacter sp.
TGGGCAACGCGCCGTCGAGCGGCATCGAGCCGGTCTTCATGCACAGCTACATCCGCACCTCCGAGCAGCCGGCCCTGCCCGAGGACGTCAACCGGCCCGCCATGTCGCCCACGGCCTACGAGGTGGGCCAGGACATCGATGCGGACGGGACGGCGTGGGTGGCCGAGGAGCAGGGCGACGAAACCGTGCTCCGCTGCCAGGAGGACGGCCACACCCACTGGCAGATCCACCCCACCCGCGGCATCTGTAAGGACCAGGAGGTGAAGGACTATGCGGTCCGCCACATGGAGACGGACGGCACCTGGGACCCGGACGCCGACTGGGCCATCACAACCCGCGACCTGACTGTTGACGACCACCTCGAGCAGATGAAGGCGCTGGCACCCTTCGTCGACTCGTCGATGAGCAAGTGCGTGGTGAAGGGAACTCGGATTCAGACGTCACGCGGACCGGTAAAGGTCGAAGCGTTCTTTGAAGGAGAACAGATCCCGGACAGCTTTTCCGAGCCCGCCCTCGACGCGAAGGTGTCCGACGGGCGCGGCAACATGCAGCCGATTACGAAGGCCTATTACGGAGGCGAGAAGCGTTGCGTCGAGGTCAGGGTGAACACCGGTGAATCCATCAGGTGTAGCCGCAACCACAAATTACTGACTCCCTCTGGATGGAAACGAGCCTCCGATCTTGAGGCTGGCGAACGCGTGGCGATTAATCACAGCGTGGTAGAGACGGATGCTCCGCTTCAGAAGATTTCGCAGCCGGACTTTACGAACTGCATATCGCGTTCTTTTCCGACCCACTTGACCGAGCGATTTGCGCGGTTTTTGGGGATATGGTTCGCCGATGGATCGGTAAACGCCAACTCTGTTCGAATCCACGAAAAGAACGCAGAGGTCCAAGAGCGCACGACTCAGCTCTTCGAAGAACTGTTTGGAGATTGCAAGACCCGAACGGACGCCCGAACCGGCGTTCGAACGCACGAAATCCACTCGCGTCCAATTGCCCAGTACTTCAAAGCGCACTACGGCGAGGGGTGCCAGTCGAAGTCTCCTCCGGAAGCTCTCTTCCGCTCTCCGAAGGGCGTCAAGAAGGCGTTTCTGGAAGGCCTGACGCTGGATGGATACGTTGACACGACGCAGTCGGAGCGATTGACCGTCTACGAGGGCTATTCGAAAGCGCTCCGAGACGCTGCTGCGCAGCTTCTCTCTGAACTCGGGATTCGCGTGCATCTGCGGTCGAAAGAGGTGTCGGGGACGAGTGCAAATACGACGTTCAGCGTGCGGGCGTATCTCCAGGATTCACTTCTCACGCCTGTCGAGTCTCACAAGCGCGAATATTCAACGCGTGCATTTGGGGCCGAGGAGCGTCTCGTTGAAGATCCAGGACAGCATATGGATTTGCCGGGGACGAAGGATGAGAACTACGTCAGACTGAGAAACTTGCGAAGGAGCTTGCGGAAGTCACCAGTCGTGCAGCAATCGGCGCTCGACGCCCTCGGGGTGAACTACGACGACACACTGGGATGGACCAAGACCACGGAGATTCGGGACATTGGCCGTCAGCCGGTGTATGACATCGAGGTGGCCGACACACATAGCTATCGCGTCGGCAACATCGTGTCTCACAATACAGTCAACGTCCCGAACGACTATCCCTTCGAGGACTTCAAGGAGCTCTACAAGAAGGCGCACGCCACCGGCGTCATCAAGGGGGTCACCACCTACCGCGCCGGGACGATGAGCGCCGTCCTCTCCGGCGACGACGCGGACGAGGAGGACGGCGTCCCCCGGACCGAAGCGCCCGACCGGCCCGACACGCTGCCGTGCGCCATCCACCGGGTCCGGTACCGGGGCGACCACTGGACCATTCTCGTTGGCTTTCTCGAGGATGATCCCTACGAGGTCTTTGCCTTCCAGTCAGAAGGCGAGACCCCGCTCTTCGATGATTACAGCGATCGGATCGACGAGGGATACATTCGGAAGAACGAGAGCCGGCATTACTCCCTGCTCGGCCCCAACGGCGAGGTGGTGATCGACGACATTACCAGCCACATGCCGTCAGACGGGGTGCGGGAAGAGACCCGGCTCGTGTCCACGGCGCTGCGCCACGGATCGAAGATCGGCTTCCTGGTGGAGCAGCTGGAGAAGGCCGAAGGGTCGATTGCCTCGTTCGGGCAGTCCATGGCGAAGGCGCTCCGGGCGCACGCGATCGACCACGAGGTGACCTGCGACAAGTGTGGGTCCTCGAACGTGCGCCACGTGGAGGGCTGCATGGAGTGCGCGGACTGCGGCCACTCCCGCTGCAGCTAAGGACGCATCGTCCGGTTCGGGGACGCGCTCCCTCCCCAACACATTTCCTCCGCAACGACGTGGGCCCGACCCTGACCGGTCGGGTCCATCTGTATTGAGGACCGCGCCCGACCGGACGCCCGCAGGGTCACATGCCGTCGGGGCGGTCGTACGGCGGCGTGTTTTCCCACGTGCGCTCCGCGGCGTCGCTGGGCGGACGTTCGATCAGTTCGTTGAGGCGTCCGTCCGGCCGCTTCACGAGGTCGAACGCGTCGTACGGCCTGCCGGTGGCCGTGTAGGAACGGTAGGCCAGCGTGTCGCGACTCACGTGGACGACCTGAAAGAGCTGCGTGTTTTCGCCCCCGCGCTCGAGGTCGATGCCCTCGTAGGCCCCCCATCGGTCCTCCTTGATCTGGTACATTTTTGCACCACTTACGGAGTTTACGTAAACGGTGCCGCCGGTTGGGGCGCGGGCGTTGACGCCCTGCGAGAGATTCTGGGTCTGCCCGCGGCTGTACGTATGGTCGTGCCCCTGCATGACGAGATCCACCCGGTGCTTCTCGAAGAGAGGGCGCCAGGCGGCGCGAATGGCCTCGTTGTCGCGCCCGTCGGCGGAGGAGAAGATGGGATGGTGCATGGTCACGACCGTCCACCGGGTGTCGGTGGTGTCGAGCACTGAGGTCAGCCACTCAGTTTGCCGGTCGAGCCACCGGTCGTCCTGTTTGGCGATCTGGGTGTTGAGGCCGATGATGCGCATGCCCTGGTGGTCGAGGGCATATACCGTTTCCTTTAGTCCGTCTGGGCCGTTGCGGGGAAGGGTGAACTGAGGGCGCCAGTGGGTCGAGAGGTGCCGAGAACCGCCGTGCTCCGGGTGTGGGGCGTACTCGTGGTTGCCGGGGACGGGAACGTTGGGCAGCATGCCCTGCACCCAGCCCCCGGCCCGGTTCCAGTAGCCCCATTCGAGGTCGCGGTGGGCCTGGTTCACGAGGTCGCCGGCGTGGATCATAAAGCTCGCGTCGGGCGCCTTGCGGAACGCGGCCCGGATGACGCGGGACCAGTGGGACTTGAGGTTATTCTGGGCGTCGCCGAAGTAGATGTAGGAAAACGGCTCGGGCTCGCTGGCGGCCGTGCGGGCATGGAACCACTCGCTCCAGTGCGTGCCATCCCCCACGCGGTAGGCGTACAGGGTATCGGGGGACAGGTCCTCGAAGGTGACGGAGTGGTAATGGGCCGCTGCCGCCGCGGCCGGATCGAGCTGCGTCGTATTGGCATGGAAATTGTGCGCATCCTTGTAGAACGAAGGTGCAGATTCCGCGAGTGCGATCTGTGCCCGGGCGTCGGTGACGGTCGTATCGGTGCGCCACGTGACGCTGAGCGACGAGGCCGGATCTTGGGCCCAGCTTAGCACGACCCGGTCCGGACTCTTGGTGGGACGGTCGTCGGAGGCGGCGACGTCAGTCGGGGAGCCCGACTTCGTGGTGCACCCGAGGCCCACGATCACGACGAGGACGAGACTGATCGGACGGACAGATGCTTGCATCATGGAGAGAAGAGCCTTGGGAAGCGGTCGGTAAGGGACCCGCGGACAGCGTCAGGTGCTCGTTGAGAACACAAACGAATGCTCGAACAGGGTTCCAGGCTTTGGTCGCACTTCACTGCTGTGAGTTGACTTAGGAAACGCTGCCTCGACACGCGACGACCGCGGACGGAAGACCACCGATAAACGCCGAGAACCGGCCGTCTTCCCGCGAGGGGCACAGTTCTGAGATTTCAACTCACCGACCTGAAATGCCACTCAGGCTTTAAGACACTAGATCTTCAAATGATCAGCGCGATGATTTGGAAAAAAAGTTGCACCAAAAATGCGTCAACCCGCAACCATTCGATCGGTTTTACATCTAAACAAAGCCCCACCGTTCGCCGGTTACCATACCGGTATTCTTCATCATCTTTCCTAGCAAAGCACATGAGTCACTCTAAAGCACCGTCTTCAGTTGAACAAGACCTCATCGAGGAGTTTGGCAACATCTACGAGTCCTACGGACTGCGTCGATTGCAGGGCTTGATCGTTGGGCTTCTGCTTACGAGAAGCGAGCCCGTGTCGCTCGACGACATGGTTGAGATTCTCGATCGCTCGAAAGGGCCAATCTCCATCTCGGTGCGCCGTCTCGACGACATGGATCTGGTCCGGAAGGTGGAAGGACCGAACAATCGGCGCAACTACTACGCGTCCCACCCGGACATCTTCTTCAACAACTTCAAGTCCAACATGGCAACGGTCCGCGAAAACCGGGCCCTTGCCGAGCGGTTTCTCTCTCGGGTCAATACCGATGGCGACGAAACCGAAAAGACGAGGAAGAGCCTGGAGCACATGCAGGTCTTCTACGACCTCATGGAGTCCTTCTTTGAGGACTTTGCCGAGCGCTGGCGAGAAGTGAAGCAAGAGCGCCTGGAAACCGGAGAGAATGGGACCCCGGAAGCAGCGTCGCACACGCTGTAGAGCGGCACTGGACGTCGCCGCCGACCGCCGTCGCTACGAAGTGCCCGTTTCGAGCTGGGTGAGTAGATTCTCGTGGCGGCTCCGACTCACGTCGAGCTCTTCGCCCGTTTCAAGCCGGACTGCGTAGTCTCCACCGGAGCGATGGTGGACGGCCTCGATGAGGTCGAGTTGGACGATCGTAGATCGGTGAATGCGGGCGAAGGCCGACGGGTCGAGGCGGTCTTCCAAGACGTGCATCCGCTCGCGCAGCAGGTAGGCATCATCGGCCGTATGGATCCTGACGTACGCGTCCTCGGCCGTGATATAGCGAATCTCCTCGACGGGAATCACCCGCACCTTGCCCGGCAGATCGATGGTCAGCCGCTCCAGGTACGTGGGTTCGTCGGAGGTCGCTCCTCCCTCGGCCGAAGGAGGAGTGGACGAGGAGGACATTTCCGAGTCTACGGTCGAATCGGGATCGTCCGAGGCATCGAGGAAGTGCCGAAACCGATCGGCAATGGCCTCGGCCTCGTGAAGGTCGCGCATTTCGACCCCTCGCTGAAAGGCCTGCTCGAATCGGTCGTCGTCGAACGGCTTCAGAAGATAGTCGAGCGCGGCGTACTCGAACGCCTTCAGGGCGTACTGGTCGTAGGCCGTCACGAAGATGGTCGGCGGCATGTTGGCGGGCCCGATGGTCTCGATCACCTCCACCCCGGTCCGCTCCGGCATTTGTACGTCGAGAAACACCAGATCGTACGTGGTCGCCCGGAGGGCCTCGACGGCACTGTCCCCAGAGTTTGCTTGGTCGATCTCCTCGACCTCGTCGCGAGGCGCGAGCAGCTCGACGAGTCGCTCGCGGGCGTATCGCTCATCGTCGACGACGAGGACGGACAAGGAAGGCGGGTTCTGCATGGCAAAACGGACGTCGGGACAGGGAACGTGTGTCAGTCGGCGACGACGCCGGACGCACGGAGGGAGCGATCCGGCTCGCGGGTGTGGAACGGAAGCCGAACGACGACCCGAAGGCCGCCGCCCGCCGATCGTTCAAACCGGAGGGAGGCGGCATCGCCGTAGAGGCCATCGAGACGCTCGGCAAT
>JBDGQM010000171.1:5961-9937 GCA_042219065.1 Salinibacter sp.
GTTCAAACCGGAGGGAGGCGGCATCGCCGTAGAGGCCATCGAGACGCTCGGCAATGTTGTCGAGGCCGTGGCTGTTCTCCCCGCTTCGGAAAGCGGCCCCGTCTCCCATCTCCGACGGTTCCCCCGTGGCGTCCGACAGTCCGTTTCCGTCGTCCGCGACCTCAAGAACCAGCGCCTCGCCCTCTCGGGCGGCCCGGACCTGCAGGTGCCCCGCTTCGTCGGCCCCCTCGAAGCCGTGTTTGACTGCGTTTTCGACGAGGGGTTGCAGGAGCAGTGTCGGGACGAGCGCCGTTCGGGTGGCGGGATCAACCTCGATGGTCACCTTCAGACGCTCCTCGAGCCGCAGCTTCTGGATGTCGAGGTAACTTTCGAGAACATCGAGCTCTTCGGCGAGCGGCACCTCCTGCTGGTCGGAGGTCGAGAGGACGTAGCGCATCAGGTCGCTCAGCCGCGCGGTGGCTCGTCGGATGCCCTCGGGATCGCGCCCGGCCATCGTCGAGATGGTGTGGAGCGTATTGTGGAAAAAGTGCGGGTTGATCTGCATCCGCAGCGACTCCAGTCGGGCCTCTGTTAACTGCGACCGCAGTTGCTCTGCTTCCCGCTCCAGGGCCTCCGCCTGCTCCCGGCGCGCCCGAGATCGCACGTACTCGTATCGCCCCAGGCCAACGACCAGGAGAAGCAGGTACGGAGCGAGCCCACTTAGAAATTCGAGCTCGAAGAGAATCTGCGCTGGGTGGAAGATAGAGTCCTCCGGAGGATCGGGCGGGGGCCAGAGCGCATGCACTCCCGCCCTGACGGCGTGCTGTCCAACCTCGACGACGTACGGAATGGCCGCGGCCAGAAGAAGATGCCCCGCCACGACGGTTCCCCATCCGCGAAGGTCCGTTCCCTGCGTTCGGGGATGAAAGCGGACAGCGGCCCAGAAGATGGGAAGCGCGGCCCCGGCCCAGAGGAGCGGCATCATCAGGCCCCTCACCGCGTCCCGAAACAGCTCCGCCTGAGTTTCGGGCGCACAGCAGGAGCTGTTGAGATCGGTGAGGAACGTGATGGTTGCCAGCAACACGCAGACGCCGATGATAATGCCTACCTCCATCCACGTAAATCCGGCGTACGGAAGCTCCGGCTCTTCGAGCTCCGGGGGCGAGGCCGAAGCATCCGTTCCGTTCGATGGGGGGGCGTTTTCAGGAGGCACAGGTGCGCAAAGGCGTAACGAAAGAACGATCCAAAACAGGGAGAGGCGAACCGGCACTCGGTCCGGCTCGCCTCTTTATACGTGCACGTCCCTCGGTCTGCTCCGAGGCCGTCGGCTCAGCCGCCGCCCATGCCCATGCCGCCTCCGCCCGACGACTGCCGACGGCGCTTCTTCTTCCCGTCGCCGAACTGATAGGAGAACGAGAGCGACACCGTGCGCCCGTCCCAGTCTCTCGTCATTCGCTCGCGGAAATGGTCCGTCTGCTTCCGAAAGCCCATCTCGGACGTATTGAATGGATCCCGCACTCGCAGGCCCAGCGATCCCTTCCCGTCCCAGAAGGTATGTTCGAGGGAGGCACGAGTCCGGACGAAGGAGTCGAGTCGACCGAGACCGGTGTTGACGGGGGACCGGTACATCTGCGACACCTGCAAGCGAAGTCCCTCGCGCAGGGTCCACGTGACGTTGCCTCGTCCCATGACAGCGAGTGCGGTGCGGGTGTCCTTCCCCAGGGGGCCGCCGCGCGTGCTCCGGTGGTACAGGTTCCCGCTGAGCCTCGCCTTAACGGCACCGACTTTCAGGGAGGAGGTGAGTTCGGCGCCGTACGACGTTCGGGTGTCGTAGTTGTCGTAGGTTCGGGCCGTTACGCTGTCGTTTTGGACCGTCGCCCGCCCAATCGCATTCGTCTTGCGACGGCCGTAGGGCGTGACGGTGATTGTCGCGGGTCCGATTTTTTGCATCACAGTCAATTCTGCCTTGTGGATGTACTCCGGTTCGAGATTGGGATTGCCGACGAACCGGACGTACGGATTGCTGGATGCGTTGAAGGCATTGAGCTGGTGCGAATGGGGCCGATCGATGCGCTTGCTGTAGCTGAGGCTCACCCGGCGCTCTTTCCCCATTTTGTAGGTGAGACTGGCACTCGGAAAGAGATCCGTGTAGCGGTTGGATGCTGAGGATTCGGCGCTGGGACTGAGCGTCGTTCGCGTGTGCTCGATCCGCAGCCCGGCCTCGGCGTCGAACGGACCGACCGGGCGCTGGAGCGTGACGTAGCCGGCGTGGATCTGCTCCCGAAACGTCAGGGCGTCGGACTGAGCCGGAGGCCCGGAGAAGTCGCCCGCTTCGGGGTCGGCGTGCAGGACCTTGTAGCGCTGGTCGAGGTGCCGGAGCCCCCCCTTGTAGCCAGTCTCGATCGTCCACTCGCCCTGGGGACGCGTGTAGTCGAGCTTGAGGGAGGCGTCGTGCTCCTCCTCCGTGGTCGTTTCCTGCTCTCGGGGGGCGGCGGGCACGCGCTCCTCCCGGACGCGGTCGCGCTCCTCATCCCGCTGGTACCGGAGATCGGCGGTCCATTTGTGGTCTTGTTTTGAAAACTCGTGGCTGAGCGACAGCCGCTCGTCGAGGTGGACGGAGCGGTCGTCTTCGTTGACCTCGCGGGTGCGGGAGGGCTCCCACGATGCGCGACGGGTCGTCATGTTCTGGCGTTCGCCCCCCCTCCGAACGTTTCCCGTGGACGTCAGGGAGAGTGTCGTCTTCGGCGTGAGGGCGTAGTCAATTTCGGCATTGAAGGTATGTCCGCCATGCGTGTCCGTCTGGTTCGCGGACTGCTTCAGAAGAAGGATGGAGGCGTCATCCCTGCTATGACGCAGCAGGGTGGCAGCGCGTTCGTGCTCGTGGTGGGTGTAGGTGTAGGAGCCGTACAGGGTCCACGGCTTCTGCTGGTAGCCGAGGTGGCCGGAGCCGTCCAGCCGCGGCCCCATGCCGGCCGACACGGCCCCCCCGCCGCTCAGGCCTCGATTCTCCGTCCGGTCGAGCACGATGTTCACGATCCCGGCCGTGCCCTCGGCGTCGTGGCGGGCGGAGGGGTTGGTGTTGATTTCGACCCGCTCAACGTCTCTGGCAGACAGGCTTTTGAGATACTGCACCAGGGCTTTGCCCGACATGGAGACGGGCTCGCCGTTGACGTGAATCGAGACGCTCTGGTTGCCGCGAAGCTGGATGGTTCCGTCCATCGCGTCGATCCAGAGAGACGGCAGATTGCGCAGCAGGTCGACGGTCGACTTGCCGGCAACGGCCACCTGGCTTTTTTCGACGTTGTAAATCCGCTTGCTCCCCTTCGTGGTTACGAACGTCCGCTCGGACGAGACGGTGGCCCCGTCCATCCGGGCAGTGGTGTCGGCGAGCTGGAAGGGGTCGAGGGTCCGCGTGGGCGTGTCGGCGGTCAGCGTGACCGTGCGGGAGCGGGGCGCGTATCCCATGAAGCTCACTTCGACCACGTAGCGGCCTGTGGGCAGGGCCCGGACGATGAAGTGGCCGGTGCTGTCGGTGGTCGTGCCGTCAACGAGCGTCGAGTCGGCCGCCCGGCGCACGGCGACGTTGGCGCCGGGGAGGGGCTTGTTCGACTCGGCGCTCTGAACGGTGCCCTTTACGACGCCCGGATTGTCAGTCGGCGAATCAGCGGCGAGGCCCGGTCCCATTCCCACGAGAAGGGGCACGAAGAGAATCCAGGGGAGAAGGCGAAACCAGTTTGGCATGACGAGAGTGAGCGGTCTGCGAGTTGAACGAGGCGAATGATGCCGCCGCCGGACCTCGGCGACGTTGCGGGGGCCTCAATGCCCACTCCCGGCGGCCGATCAGACGGACGAAGCGAATTGCATTTTGGCGTAGCGACCTGCATCCACCGTCTTTGTCATGACCATCGCCAATCCTCCTAATACCAATTGCGAGCGTTCAATATGCATTATTGCTCCCATCCGTTTATGTAGGGACGACCCGCCAGTCGTCTCTACA
>JBDGQM010000172.1:0-5081 GCA_042219065.1 Salinibacter sp.
AGCACCGCCGCAAACATGTAGGAGTAGCCCGGCGAGTCCCAGTCCCAGAAATGATCGGCGTAGATGGGTGGGGTCTCGTTAATCTGAGAGACGATCTGCCCGTATCCGCCCGAGATGGAGGCCGCCTCCATGATGCCAAACACCGAGAGCGCCACCAGCATGATCGCCGCGCAGATGAACTGAATCAGGTCCGTGCGCAGGACCGATCGGAAGCCGCCGAGGGTCACGTACGTCCCGAACGCGAGACTCACGATGATCGCCATCGTGACAATGCCCACCTCCAGCGGCTTCGACAGGACGGCACTCAGCACGTAGATCTCGGCCGCCAGCCACGTCAGGTACGCGAAGCTCTGGACGGGCCCGAGGAGCGTCTGCGTCATGCGGTTGAACCGGAAGCGCAGGATCTCGGGAATCGAGACGCCCGGAAACCGTCGAAACAGCTTCGGAACGAACAGGAGCCCGATGGTACAGAGGATCCAGGGGATTGTGAAGATCCAGATGGCCCCCAGTCCATAGGCGTACCAGAGATACATCTGCCACGTCATCCAGCCGAGCAGGAGCCACCCGGCCGCCAGGGAGGCAGCGGTCCACCAGCCCGGCACGGTGCCCGCCCCGATCCAGAAGTCAAATGCCCGCTCGCCCCGGTCGTCCACGCCCCGCAGTCCGATAAACTGATAGGCCCCGATGGCCACCATGCCCGCCAAAAATGCCCCCGCAAAGATCCAGTAGATTACCAGCTCGCTCATCCGTCGGAAGATCGATGTCGTTACAAAGAACCTGTGACGGGTTTCGAAGGCCCATGGGCATACCCCCCCGTTAGGGGTCGTCTGCATCTGCGCAAGCACGGTCAAACGTACAGGTTCTTTCAACGAGTAGCCACCGCCCTGGCGAGTTGAGCGTATATATCTCAGATTATTCCAGACCTTCACGCAACCGTGAACAACATGTGACTATGCATAGCAGAGAAAGACGGGAAAAGCTCGTCACGCGTCTCCACCGCCCATCGTCGCATGGACGCGCGATCATTCGAACCAACCGTACGTCGACTCATGGAGACGCTCCAAACCGATACTGTCCCGACCGACAACAATGACCGCTCGGCCGAGGCCGGATCGACGCCCCGCCTCGCCCCCATCGAGGAGCCGAACTCCTGGTGGGTGTGGCTCGCCTACAAGATCGCCGAGTGGACCGAGGGCACGATCATTACTCCGCTGAAAGTGGTGCAGGCGCGCCTCCCCGAAAGCCTGCGGCTCGCCTACGGCATGCTTGGACAGATCTCCCGGGCGGAAGACGTGGTGCAGGACGCCTACCTGCGGTGGCGGGAGGTCGACGCGGACGAGGTGGACGCCCCCGAAGCCTACCTGTCGACGATCGTCACGCGGCTGTGTCTCGACGAACTCACCTCGGCCCGGGCCGAGCGGGAGCAGTACCCCGGGCCCTGGCTTCCGGAGCCCGTCGTGGCGCCGGAGGACCGCCCCGACGCAGACGTGGAGCGTGAGCACGATCTTTCCCTCGCCCTGCTGGTACTGCTGGAGCAGCTCCGCCCCATCGAGCGGGCCGTATACGTGCTCCGGGAGGCCTTCGACCGCCCCTACGCCGAAATTGCGCGCCGCGTGGACCGGACCGAGGCGCACTGCCGCAAGATTGCACAGCGGGCTCGGGGAAGGCGAAGGGCTTGACGAGGTAATCGTCGGCCCCGCTGTCGAGCCCGGCGACTCGATCTTCCACGGCGTCCTTGGCCGTCAGAATCAAGACCGGCGTCTGCACGTCCTGCTGGCGGAGGGTGCGCAGCACGTCGAGGCCGTCCCGTCCCGGCAGCGTCAGGTCCAGCACGATGAGGTCGAAGGTTTGGGCACTGGCCTCGTAGAAGCCGTCCTCCCCTGTGGGGACTACGTTGACTTCGTAGTGCTTGGCCTCCAGTCCCTCCCGGAGGGCGTCCGCAACCTTCGGCTCGTCTTCGATCACCAGAATGTGCATGGCGGGCGTGCAGGATGCCGGAACCACATGACAGTCACGAACGGGCGCCGGAAGGCAGCGCACGGAGATCTGCCTCCCAGTCCGCTACGGGGAAGGAGGCCAGTCTCCTCCTTCTTCCTCGTTCTCTTCCCCATAGCGTGCGACCTGATTGGTCTGAGGATCGACCGCCACCTCGGACACTTGGCCGCCCTGGGTCTGAACGTACGACTCGACGAGCGTCTGGCCCCCTTCCGCCTCGACCTCCACGCCGCCGACCTTTCCGGGCATGTTGGACACGGCCGTCTGGACGGCCGCCGTCACCTAGTCGGCCGGAAGAAAGGCGCGCTCGTCGGCGGTTCCGGTCCAGGAAAAGGCAAAGCCGACAAGTATGAGGAGACTGAGTCCAGCGAGTAAACACGTAGCGCGCGCTTCAAGCCCGTTCATTGATCAAGAGCGGATTGCGGAAAGAAGCTGCGAGACTGCATCCGCTGTTTGAATCCTGGAAGCGAAAGCGATGTTGCCCGAATCGCCCTTTCGATCGACTTACGAATCTGTAAGCGCTCAAGCCGTCGGTTCCGTTCTCTGAGATCGGAATCTGTTGATTCAGGCGGACTGAGACCCAGCCCATAGGATTTAGCTTAGCACTTCAGCAGAAGAGGAGAGCCATGAATTTTATGCAAGATTTTTGATTCGGTGAAACCCTGTACTATTCTACAGCCCATAGGAGGTCCTGCACATTCGTCCGAATCGTTCAACAGGGCCAAGTGTCCCCATGCCTGCACCCGACGTGCAACTGCACGTTCCCGACATGAAGTGTGAGGGCTGCACCCAGCGCGTCACCAACGTGCTGGAGCGGCTGGAAGGCGTCCGCTCGGCCGACGTCTCCCTCGAAGAAAAGACGGCCGAGGTCGAGATCGCGGACGAGTCCGTCTCCGTCGCCGCCCTGACGGCCGCCGTCGAAAAGGCCGGCTACACCGTCGAGGGGTAAGTGTGGAAGGATGGACGGGTGGATGAGTGGATGAAAGGGTGGATGGATGGGGGGAGGTATGAATGTGGTGATTCTTCGTCCGACCGTCCACATCGGCCGAACCCCTCCGCCTCCAACGTCCACACTTCCAACCCTCCACACTTCCATCCCTTTCCCCGAAACGCCCTTGCTCCCATCCCCCCTTTCCCCCATTCCCGACCGACCGTGTCCCAGCAAAAGCTCCAGCTCAAGATCGGCGGCATGGCCTGCTCGTTCTGCGCCGAGAGCCTCAACAAGGCGTTCGGGCGCATGGACGGGGTTGAGGACGTGAACGTCAGCCTCGCCCACGAGGAGGTGCTCCTGCAGTACGACGACGGACGGATCGAGGAATCGGATCTGACGCAGACGATCCGCGAGCTCGGCTACACGATCCGCGATCCCGACAAGGTGAAGGCCTTCGAGGAGCAGCAGGCCGAGCTCCGGACCCACCGCAACCGCCTGCTCGTGGCGTCCGGGTTCACCGCGGCCGCGCTGGCGATCATGGCTGCGATGTGGCTCGGGGTCACGGCGCCGTGGTTCAAGTATGCCACGGGAGGCCTGGCCCTCGCCACGATGTTCGGCCCGGGCTGGTACATCAAGAAAAAAGCGTATCAGTCCCTGCGGCGGGGCATCCTCAATCAGCACACCCTGCTGGAGTTTGGCGCCTTCTCGGGCCTGACCGGGGGCATTGCCGGATTGGTGCACCCCGCCTTCCCGGCCGCCGAGTTTTTCGGGGTGTCGGTCTTCGTGACGACCTACCACGTCCTCTCGGGCTGGTCGGCGAACACAGTGCGGGCGCGGGCCCGCAAGGCCGTTCGCAAGCTGCTCGACCTGCAGCCCGACACGGCCCGTCGGATTGAGGACGGCGAGGAACGAGAGGTCGAGGTCGACCGGCTGGCGGTCGGGGATCGCGTGCGGATTCGGCCCGGCGAGAAGATTCCGGTGGACGGCCGCGTGGTCGACGGGGCGTCCGGGGTGGACGAGAGCATCGTCACCGGCGAGTCGGTTCCGGTCGAGAAGGGGGAGGGGGACGCGGTGGTGGGCGGCTCGGTGAATCAGACCGGCACGCTGGTCGTCGAGGTCACGACGGTGGGCGAAGACGCGTTCCTGCACCAGGTGGCCCGCCACGTCGAGGAGGCCCGGGCCCTCAAGCCGGGCGTCATCCAGCTGGTCGACCGGGTGCTTACGTACTACGTGCCGGGCGTGATCGCCTTTGCCGGCGGGGCGGTGCTCATCTGGACGGGGGGCGCCTGGCTCGTGACCGGTCAGGTGAACCTCGTCCGGGGCCTCTTCGCCATGCTGGCCGTCTTCGTGATGGGCTACCCGTGTGCCCTCGGCATGGCCACGCCCCTGGCGCTCATCCGGGGTGGGGGCCTGGCGGCCGACCGCGGCATTCTGATGCGCTCCGGCGAGGCGTTTCAGACCATGCCCGACATCGACACCATCGTCTTCGACAAGACGGGCACGCTCACCGTCGGCGCGCCGGAGGTCGTCGCGACCTGGACGGCCGAGGGCGTCGACGAATCGGAACTGCTCCGCCGGGCAGGCGGTGCCGAGCGAACCTCCGAGCATCCCCTGGCCGAGGCGGTCGTGGCCCATGCCAAAGACAGAAGCGGCAATCTGCCCGACCCGTCGGACTTCGAGTCGACCACCGGAAAGGGCGTACGGGCCACCGTGGAGGGCCAGACCGTGCGGGTGGGCAGCCACGCCTTCCTCCGGGAGCACGGCGTCGACCCGGAGGCCGGAACCGAGTGGTCCGAGAAGCAAGAGGAGACGGGCCGCACCGTGATCGGCGTGGCTGTTGACGACGAGCCGGCTGGCCTGATCGCCCTCGCGGACACGCTGAAGGGCGACGCGGCCCGAACCGTCGCCGCGCTCCGGGCCCAGGGCCGCGCCCCGGTTCTGCTCACGGGCGACAACGAGCGCACGGCCCGAGCCATCGCCAGGGAGCTGGGCATCGAGGAGGTCGAGGCCCGCGTCCAGCCCGACGAGAAGGCCGGTCGAGTCCGCGCCCTCCAGAACGAGGGTCGTCGCGTAGCGATGGTTGGAGACGGCATCAACGACGCGCCCGCCCTCACCCAGGCCGACGTGGGTTTTGCCATCGGGACGGGGACCGACA
>JBDGQM010000173.1:0-21592 GCA_042219065.1 Salinibacter sp.
ATCAGCCCCACCGCCAGGCCAATCCCCACCCCGTCGGCCACGAGGTCCTTGCCACTGGCCGTGCCGGCGGGCCGGGAGGCGTCGTAGAGCTCCTTTGCGAGGCCGACGGTGGCGCTGCTGGTGACGGAAAGGGGGAGGGCATTCCCCTCCGACCAGTCGGCCTTGCTTACGAGCACGTACTGGGTCGACAGCGTCCAGAGGCCGCTGAAGACGACGTGCCGGGCCTTGTCGCGGGCGAGCCATCGGTCCTTCGACGGCCGCGCCGCCCGCAGAGGCCGACGCAGGGAGCGGCACGGCGGAATCCGCAGGGCGAGGCGGAGGGCCGAAAGCGTGGGCGGAAGGGCGCCCCGCTCGGCTTCCAAACAGTCTGGGGACGGGGGACGAGCCCCTCGACTCTCGGTCGGGCCCACGAGCGCCATCCCGACGAGAAGGAGCAGGCCCCACCGCGCCGGAAGGAAAGACACGGGGCGGGTCATGGAAGAACGGAGGTACTACAGGTAGCCGAAGACGTAGCCCATGACGATCCCGAAGACGACCACCGGAATCACGTAGCGCATCATGAAGATCCACACGTTGACGAGGCCCTGAGTCATGACATCGCTCCCCTCCACCAGTTCGTCGGCGGCGTGGTCGGCCCCCCACACCCAGCCGATAAAGATGCTCAGGAAAAAGGCCCCGACGGCCAGCCCCGCGCTCCCGATGAGATAATCGAGGATGCCCAGGAAGTTGTTTTGGCCGAAGAGGCCACTCTCCCCGAAGAGGTAGCTCATGTCACTGAAGGCGCCGGCTGCGCCCTGCGAGAGGGCCGACGGAATGGCCATTAGAAACACGATGCCCCCGATGATCCAGACCGACTTCTGACGGGACCATTGCTTCTCGTCGACGAAATACGAGACGACGACTTCGAGCAGGGAGATGCTCGACGTGAGCGCGGCAATCGAGAGTAGGAGGAAGAAGAGCACGCTCACGAGGCCGCCAAGGGGCATTTGGGCAAACACCTTCGGCAGCACCACGAACACGAGGGCCGGGCCGGCCTCAGGGTCGGCGCCCATCGCGAAAATGGCCGGGAAAATCATGAGGCCCGCCATCAGGGCAATGAGCGTGTTGAAGAGGACGACGTAGATCCCGGAGACGGCAATGTCCTCGCGCTTCGGGAGATAGGAGCCGTACGTGATCATCGCCCCCATGCCGAGACTAAGCGTGAAGAACGCCTGGCCGAGGGCCGCGATCACCAGGTCGAACGTGATCGCCGAGAAGTCGGGCACGAGGTAGAACGCGAGTCCCTCCATGGCCCCCTCCAGCGTCACGGCCCGGAAAATGATGAGCAGAATGAGCACGAAAAGGATGGGCAGGAGAATCTTGGCCCATCGTTCAATGCCCTCCTCGATGCCACCGACGACCACGAGAAACGTGAGGAGCAGAAAGACCCCGAGCAGGGCAATCACCAGCCCCGGCGAGGCCGCAAATTCCTGGAAGCCCATGGTCGGGGCAATGATGTCTTTCACGGCGTACCCGACCGCCCAGCCGGCCACCACGCTGTAGTAGCTCAGGATCACGAACCCGGCCAGCACGCAGAAGCCGCCCACCAGGATCCAGGCCGATCCGCCGCCCGTGATGGACTTGATGGCGCCCACCGGATTGCGCTGGCTGTTGCGGCCCAGCGAGAGCTCGGCGTAGAGGTAGGGCATGCCGATGAGCACGACACAGAGGAGATAGATGAGCACAAACGCCCCCCCGCCCCCCTCGCCGGCGAGGTAGGGAAAGCGCCAGATGTTGCCGAGCCCGATGGCCGAGCCGGCGGCCGCCAGCACGAATCCGAGTTGAGAGCCCCACTGCTCACGGTCCGCAGACGTGGTTGCCATGTCGTTGCTGTCGCTACTTCAAGAGGGAATAGAGAAAGGGACGACCGAACCGCGGGTCTTCATGGCGCAGGTCTTCGTGGCAGGAGCGGTCCGCTCGGTGCGACGCAGCATACCGCGAAAATAATGGGCACCCTCGGTGAACGCAACGGGACGCGTCGGAATGAGAGGCCCCTTGGGCAAAAAATCATTCAAGACGATGGGTAGGGACGAGGCCCAGATCGCTCAGAACGGCCTGTGCTATTGTGTAATGTATGTGCACACCCCCGGGATAAGCATCTTTTACTGGAAAACACCACCTCCGTCGCTCCAGACTTGATCTGGAGCCTATCTGACGACCGTTGAGGCCTCCCTGTGTGGATGGATAGGCTCCAAGTCAAGCTTGGAGCGACGACGATGCTTATTTCTGGCGTTTGGAGCAGGGTACACATGCCATCCACATATAGCACAGCCCGTGCTCAGACTTCCCACCGGTCGGTGTCGGGATAGGTGCCCCGGTCGTGGTAGGATTGGAGCCGGGGCACCACCTGAGCGAGATAGTACCGCTCGTCGGGGCCGTCCGGCGTCTCGGAGAGCGCAGCGAGCGCAATGTCGCCGGAGTCCGGGTAGAGACGAACGCGGCCCACCGGTGCGCCGGGCGGGCCGAAGGCGTACAGGAGGTAGTCGTGCGCCTCCTCCACCTTCTCCACGGACATCGGCAGTCCCATGCTGCGAGAGCAATCGGTGGGGAGATCGAGTCAATCCGACGGCGGTCCGCCGCCCGCAGTCATGCAGGCAGGACCGTGCAGCCCTGCCTTCTCTCTTTCCCCTCCATCCGCCCACACGTTCATCCGTCCATCCCTCCGTGCTAAATGCCCGACGCGATGAGCAGCTCGATGTCGCGGTGGCTCATGCCGAACATCGTCGCCAGGCTTTTCTTGGTGAGGTGCTGCCGGTAAACGTACGTGCCGTTGCGGAGTCCCTCGTCGCGCCAAAGGGCCTCGTTGATGGAGCCGGCCTCCCCGATGCGAAGGAGATAGGGGACGAGGACGTGCGTGAGGGCGTACGAGGCGGTCCGGGCCGCGTTGGACGGCATGTTGGGCACGCAGTAGTGGATGATGTCGTGCCGGCGGTAGACGGGGTCGGAGTGCGTGGTGGGCCGGCTCGTTTCGATGCAGCCGCCCTGATCCATCACCGCGTCGACCACGACGCCGCCCGGCGACATCGACGCCACCATGTCCTCGGTCACGAGCAAAGGGGAGCGCTCGCCGCTCGCCATCATGGCCCCGACGACGACGTCGGCCGAGCGCACGGCCTGGCGGAGGTAGTGCTCGCTGGCCACGGCGGTGGTGATGCTGCGGTCGAGGTAGTGCTCCAGGGCGCGCAGAGCCCCGAGCTCGGTGTCGAGGACGATGACGTGGGCGCCGTAGCCCAGGGCGGTCCGCGCGGCCCACTCGCCGATTACGTCGGCCCCCAGAATGACGACCGTGGCGGGCGGCACGCCGGAAATGCCGCCCAGCATCACGCCCTTCCCCCCCTCATTGCTTTCCAGGTACCGCCCGGCAATTTGAATGGCCATCGACCCGGTAATCTCGTGCATCATGCGCACGAGCGGATACGTGCCGTCCGGATCGCGGATGAACTCGAAGCCGATGCCGGTGATTTTGAGGCGCATCAGGTGGTGCAGAAACTCGGCCGTCGTGCCGCCCAAGTTGAGCGCCGAGAGGAGGATTTGTCCCTCCTGCAGTAGCTCCAACTCATCCTCCCCCGGCGGCCCCACCTTCACGACGAGATCGCTCCGTTCGTAGAGGTCTGCGGGATCTTCAACGAGCTCCGCCCCGGCGTCCGTGTATTCGTCGTTCTGAAAGTGCGCCTCGTGTCCGGCGTCCTGCTCGACATAGACGTCATGGCCGTTGGCCACGAGGGCGCCGGTGCCACTGGGGGCAAGGGCGACGCGCTGCTCCTCATTTCCCACCTCACGGGGGACGCCGATGCGGAGTGACTGCTGCTCGTCGTCCTCCGTGAGCGGTTTTTCCTGGGTCATGAGGCCGCGCTCGCGCTCGCGTTCGAGGCCCTGTAACGAGGGAATTTCCATAGAGATTGTTGGGGGTCCGACGAGATTGGGGGAGGCATGAGGCGAAGGCCCAACGGCCAGGCCGAGTCGGCCTTAAGCTATGAAATCATCGATGCTTTTGCACACCAGCGCTCGGGGAACGTGTTCGGCACGAGTGGAGAAGGTTCGCCTGCTCGGGATCTCCCGACCGTCCCCGATTGTGGGACGTACCGATGCGTGCGGAACTTCTTCAACGGGGTGCGCCCACCTCGACCGAGAATGCTCTGGCGGAACGGGGCTGAGTGTGGGAGTATGGGCGTACGGGCGTTCTTTCTCCCATGCCCACACACTCCCAAACGCCCAGACCCAGAGGCGTTATCTTCAGAAATTTCTGCACGGCTCGGTAAAGGATCGGGACCGCGATGCGATGGCCCACACATGACTGTTTCTGCCCGGCAACATAGACCTTCTGCCGGGCAGCGATTATCATGAGAGCCGTGCCTGCCTTTCGCCGTCCGCCTGCACTGGACTCCGGTACCCATGCCTGACCCCACAGCGTCGTCGCCAGTGGCCATCGTCGGGGCCGGGGCCGTGGGCACCCCCCTTGCGCGCGGCCTCCGGTCGTGCGGCTACCCCGTAGCGGCGGTGCTGAGCCGGGGCAAGGGCGCTGCCCGGGCGCTCGCCGACCGGGTCGGGGCGCCCGTCGCAGATACGGTGGGCGAGGCTCTCCCGGCGACGGTGCGACTCGTGATCCTGTGTGTCCCGGACGATGCCATCGCGTCCGTCGCCGAGGCGCTGGCGGAGGTCGATCACCCCTGGCCCGACACCATCGCGGCTCACACGTCCGGGGCCAAGACGGCCGCGGCCCTCGCCCCGCTGGCCCAACAGGGCGCCGCCACGATGAGCGCTCACCCGATGCAGACGTTTGCGCCGGACACGCCTCCCGAGGCCTTCGAAGACATTGTGGTTGGACTCGAAGGGGATGAGCGGGCCCTGGCGGCGGGGGAGACGCTGGCTCGTGCCCTCGGGGCCCAGCCTGTGCGGCTGACGCCCGAGGAGAAAGTACGCTACCACTGTGCCGCTGTGCTCGCCTCCAACGGCCTAGTGGCCCTCATGGGCGTCGTGGACGAGGTGTTCGGGGGGACCCAAGAAAAGGCGGGCGGCACGTCCTCGCCCGTCGACCTCGTCGGGCCCCTCGTTGAACAGACCTGGGCAAACTTGGACGACGGTTCCCCAGAGGAGGTGCTCACCGGTCCCGTGCAGCGCGGGGACGAGGAGACGCTGCGGGCGCATCTGGACGCGCTTCGGGCCGAGACGCCACATCTCGTGCCGCTGTACGCGGCGCTTTCCACAGAGATGGTGCGAACGGCCGTGCGCGGCGGCGACCTGTCGCCGTCGGGGGCCGAGGAACTTCTTGCGGTGCTTCGGGCGGCCGCGGGCGATGATCCGTTTCCGCCGTCTCCTTTGCGTTGAATGTTTCCAGGACGGGAGTTTTCTTTATATTATGGAAAAGAGTGAAGGAACCCATGCGGAGTGCTTGGCTTTGGTGTCGAGCGGCTTTTGGGAGGGGCTACAACCGACAGCAAAGGCGACGTTGGTTGTAGGATAGAGCCTGTCGCTATGTACTCATAACATACCGGTTTGCATGAGTAATCAGGCCCGCGACCATCAATCGACGCAGACTTCCGCCGAAGAGTTCGAAACTGAGTCCGACCGGGAGCGCCTGAACGAGAAGTCGTTTCTGCTGGCGGACGCCGCCGACGACTCGTCGGAGGTCCCGGACCCAGACATTGAGGCCCTCCAGGTGCTGGTTGAGAAGGTGGACCAGCAGGGAGCCACGTACCAGTCGGTCGCGGTCGCCGCCGTGCAGATTTTGGAGCGGGCCCTCTGCTACGAGCGAGAAGCCGCCGAGGCGGCGCTCTCGCTGGGCCAGCAGGAGAAGCTGGAAGCGATGGTTGCGACGGCCGACCAGGCCGTGTCGGTGCTCCGCGACACCTTGAGTGCGCAGGGCCACAAGGTGATGCATCTCTGTACAGAGCAGTCCCCCCCGGAGCCGGATCGCAGTCGATCTTCCTCCGACGAGCCCTGGTGGTTTGTGCTGTCCGACGCGCTGGAGGTTCTCGAGGAAGGCACGGATCGAATGTCGACACTCACAACCGGACAGCCTCCTGGCAGTCCGGCTCGTGAGCTAAGTCAGACCATCGCGCAGCTCCTGCAGAGCCACCACGACGCGCTTCTGCTAGAGGCGGACGACTGGATTTCGTAGGACCGGGTGGAGCGTCACTGGGGCAGCACCAGCCGTAGTGCTCCTGAAGGGGGACAGGACGATCGCGCGCTGAAAGTGTTCTCGGAGGTAGTGGGGCTCGACCGCCTCTGATCGGCGAACCTGCCGGGAACGCATGTGCGAGAGGAGGGGGATGGGGCTGTGCGGATTGCCCCGGATGGGGGCGGCATCAGTAGCCTCCTCGAAGCACGGTGAAATTGCCGTAGGGGGTCGTCAGTTGTCCGTCTCGGACCCCATTTTGCATCTCGCCTGCGAACTCTCCTCGTTTTTCTCGTTCAATCGACCCCGATTTCCTGAATGTCTTCTTCCCCTTCGGAGCTCAGCGAGCAAGAACAGCGTCGGCGCGAGGAGCGTGAGGCGCTCGACCGTCGCGGCGTGGATCCGTATCCGTACGCCTGGGACACAGACGCCCACGCCGATGAGATTCTCGATACCTTCGACGACGACACGCATCAGCCGGAGGACGGGGAGGAAGGATCGTACCGCGTCTCGATTGCGGGCCGCATTACCGATCTTCGCGTGATGGGCGGCTCTACGTTCTTCGACCTGCGGGACGAGACCGGGCGAATCCAGGTCTACGTTCGGGCGCAAGACCTGCCCGAGGACTACTACGACGAGGTCTTTACGGAGCTGCTCGACATCGGCGACATCGTGGGCGTCGAGGGCTTCGTCTTCCGCACGGGCATGGGCGAGGTGACCGTCCGCGCGGCCGACGATTTTCAGCTGCTGGCCAAGTCGCTGCGGCCGATGCCGGTGGTGAAGGAGACGGAGGACGAGACGTTCTACGAGGTCACGGACAAGGAATTTCGGTACCGCCAGCGCTACGTTGACCTTGCGGTGAACCCGGACGTGCGGGAGGTCTTCCGCCAGCGGTCCACGCTCATCTCGACGATGCGGGACGTGCTCGACGACCGCGGATTCCTGGAGGTGGAGACGCCCGTTCTGCAGCCCGTCTACGGCGGCGCCTCGGCGCGGCCCTTCAAGACGCACCACAACGCGCTCGACATGCCGCTCTACCTCCGCATTGCGGACGAGTTGTATCTGAAGCGGCTACTCGTGGGGGGGCTGGAGGGCGTCTACGAGATCGGGAAGGATTTCCGCAACGAGGGCCTCAGCCGGTTCCACAATCCGGAGTTCACCATGATGGAGTGCTACGTGGCGTACAAGGACTACCGGTGGATGATGGACATGACGGAGGACCTGCTCCGCACCGTGGCCACCGCGCTGCACGACACGCCCACCATCGAGTTCGAGGGGCACGAGATCGATCTGGGGGGAAGCTGGCCGCGCGTGCCCTTTTTCGACGCCATCGAGGCGGCGACAGGGTTCGATCTGTATCAGGACGACGCCGAGCGGGTCTACGACGTGGCCGCGAACGAGTTGGGCCTCGACGAGGTGGACGCCGACATGGACCTCGGCGCGCTGCTCGACGAGATCTTCAGTGAGACGGTGGAGCCGGAGCTGATTCAGCCGACGTTCGTTACGGACTACCCGATCGAGCTGAGTCCCCTCGCCAAGGCGCACCGCGAGACGGAGGGACTCGTGGAGCGGTTCGAGCTCGTGGTGGCTGGGCGCGAGATGGCCAACGCCTTCAGTGAGTTGAACGACCCCCAGGATCAGCGCGAGCGGTTCGAGGCGCAGGCGCGCCAGCGGGCGGCGGAGGTGGAGGAGGATGTCGATCCGGACGACCTCATCGACGAGGACTATCTCCGGGCCCTGGAGTACGGCATGCCCCCGGCCGCGGGTCTGGGCATCGGCATCGATCGCCTCACCATGCTCCTCACCGGGCAGGCGTCCATTCGCGACGTCATCCTGTTTCCGTTGCTCCGGCCCGAGGACGAGTGAACGGTCCTCCGGCCGGGTCCCCCACCCCGTAAGTGCAAACGGTCGGAACCCGCAGGAGCACAAACAAAAACGGGCGGACCCCCAGCTGGGGATCCGCCCGATGGGCACAAGCAGCTGTGCCGGAGAAGGGGGCTACATGCCACTGTCTTCCCGCTGGGGAATCGAGTCGGCCCGGCGGTACTGGCGTGTGCCGCCCTTCTTCGAGGTCACGCCTTCCACCTGCCCCTGGCCACTGGTCATTACGCGGCTGGTCGGCACGCCATTGTTCTGGTAAAAGTCCGCCACGGCCTCGGAGCGGTCCTCGGAGAGAGATTCGGCGTTGCGCTCGCCCGGTGCGGCGAAGCCCTCAACGCGGACGCTCAGGTTGGGGCACCGAGAAAGAATGTCCGCATTTTCCTGAAGGCTGCCACGGGCCTCTTCTGTCAGGGTGCTGGAATTGCGCTCGAAGAACGCCGGACTCAACTCACTGACGGTCGTGCAGACCTCGGGCAGAACGCGGTTCACGCGGACCGTCACCGTGCGGGAGTCGCTGCCCACGTCGTTGGAGGCCTCCAGGCGAGCGGTATACTGGCCCGGCTCGTCGTACGTGTGGGTGGCGGTCTGGCCCATGGCGCTCGAGCCATCGCCGAAGCTCCAGCTTTGCGAAATGGGGCTATCGCCCTGCACGTTGCTACTGAACCGAACCCGTTCTCCTTCGTCGACGGGATTGGGGGTGGCGTTGACCGACGTGATGGAGGCGGGCTGGGGGGGCGGGACGACGCGAACGGAAATGGTGTCCGAATCGGAGCCACCCTCGTTGCTAGCCTCGAATCGGATGCTGTACCGGCCTGTCGAGTTGTAGCTGTGGTTGACCAGGAGTCCGGAGCCGGACGTGCCATCGCCGAATTCCCAGGTGTAGGTGAGCGGCTCATCCGCATCGTTCCGAATCGAAGCCTCGAACGTGCCCGTCTCGTCGGTCTCCAGGGTGTCCGGACCGCTCACGGACTCTACGACGGGTGCAGTGGCGCCGCATCCAGCCAAGAACAGTCCGCCGGCGACGAGAAGCAGTGGGAGCCAAAGTGAAGAACGTAGTGTGGAGGTCACGAGGGAATTTGATTTCGTCATGGTAGCAGTGAAGGTTGGAGGGGAAATTACCGAGGGTGAAGAAGGTCGGGGTAGACGCTTGGGAATCCTGTTCTACGTCAGGACCTAGCCGTTTTCTTTAAGCCACCAAGCTAAAGGGTCTGCTTCAGATCCGCAAGATCGTCTTTGCAGGTGCAAAAGCATCGCCCGTAAGCGCGATCGCCTTTGAGGATGGAAGGCACATCCGATGCTCACGAGAGAGTGTGTGGAAGCACAAGCCCGTCGCTCAGAATTGGGGCTTCTCAAGTGCGACGGCCGTGCCGAGAAGGGAAGAACACGAGACCGGTCTGCTCGCCTACCGGTGGAGGAACGTCCTCACCGAGGCTACTCGAGGCCGTTGACGTATTTTTCGAGCTTGCTCTTTCTGTTGGCGGCTTTGTTCTTGTGAATGATTCCTTTGGTTGCGAGGCGGTCCAGGTCGCCCTTGATGTCGTTCAGGAGCTCCTGAGCCTCCTCCTTGTCGTCCAGAGAGCGGAGCTTTTTGATCTTCGTGCGGACGCGGCTCTTTTGCGATTTGTTGTGCTTGCGGCGCTTCTCGTTCTGCCGCATTCGCTTCTTTGCAGATTCGTGCCGGGGCATGGTACGGGTCGTTCTGGTTAGGAATCGCGTTCAAACAGAAGAAGTAACTCTTCTGGATACAAAGAAAAGTAGCAGAGGATAGCCGGGTGGGTTCCCGGAGGGATTGGAAGATTGAGCAAGTCCCCATTGGGCGTCCCCAGAGTGCTCCGGGACGGAAGGAGTAGAAACTGAGGCGTCTCCCGTCCGTTTTTGACGGTCAGAATTGCCGAGACTGCTGCTTCCGCGGGCAGAAGAGACAATTCTGAATGCTCCACCGCTCACTCGCTGCGAGGTTTCCATGTGGTCCTTCTTTATTGACTTGATCCGAAGCACAGGGGCCGAGCACACGGTTCTGCTGATGGATGCGGACGACGTGGGGAAGGCACGTCGGTATCGGCTCCGGCCCTCGCGAGTCATGTGGGCGTGGGGGGGCAGCATACTGGCGGCGGGGCTCATTGTGGGAGGGCTGGTTTTCTTTACGCCCCTCCGGACACAGATTCCCGGGTACGGAACGGAGGCCATCGAAGAGAGCGCTCGGAGCAACGCTGAACAACTCCAGGCGCTTCAGGACTCCCTCGCGGCTCAGCGGCAGTACGTGAATCGGCTCCGGCTGCTCATTACCGGTCGTGTCGACTCGGTGGCGCAGGCAGGGGCTGGCACGCGACGCCCGTCCCCGCGGGGTGGCCCGGGGGGGCGGGCGCGAGAGGCGGAGGCCGGGTTGGATCGAAGCGTCCACGAAGATCCGGCGATTGCACCCTCAGTGTTCGCAACGACTGGTCCAGGCGCGGCTGAGGGGGGGAACGCGGTGCGGGGGCTTTCCTTTCCCCTTCCCCCACCGGTGACGAGCGGGTTCCCCACCCGCGAATTTGACGCCGAGACCGGCCATTACGGCGTCGACGTGGCAGTGCCCGAGGGGGAACACATTCACGCTGTAGGCGACGGATACGTTGTGTGGGCGGCCTGGACCCAGGATGGAGGATACACCATTGCGGTCCAGCATGCTGGGGGATATCTTTCCATTTACAAGCACAACAAGCGCTTGCTCAAGCGCCGGGGGGAGCGGGTGCGGGCACAAGAGCCCGTGGCCGTGAGTGGAAACACAGGCGCGATTACGAGTGGGCCGCACTTGCACTTTGAGCTCTGGCGAAACGGTCTCGCGCAAGGACCCGCGTCCTACATTGCAGAGTGGTAACGCTCGGTGCCGCGGCGTGCCGCCATCGCCCCGGAGAGGAATGGGCAACAACAACCACGGGGGCGGTCCTCGCAGTTTTACATTCTTCCATTACCGAGCCGTGCAAAAATTCCTGAAGATAACGCCTCTGGGTATGGGCGTTTGGGAGTGTGTGGGTGTGGGAGAAAGAACGCCCGTACGCCCATACTCCCACACTCAGCCCCGTTCCGCCAGAGCATTCTCAGTCGAGGTGGGCGCATCCCGTTTAAGAAGTTCCTCACGCATCGGTAACGCATATGGGCCTCTTCAGCAGCACACAATCAGACCAAAGCTCCTCTTCCATGGCAAATCAGACGAATACGGTTCAGGATCAAGTCAACCTCGTTGGCGAGGGCACTGTCTTTGAAGGAACGCTCCGTGCCGAGAGCGAGGTGCGGGCCAGTGGGCGCATTGTGGGCACGCTCGAGGTGAACGGCAAGACCATGATTGCCGAAGAGGGAGCCGTCGAGGGCGAGATTATCGCCACCAACGCCGACATCGCCGGGGAAGTAGAGGGCGAGATCCACGTGGAGGAACGACTCGTGCTGAAGAGCACGGCCCGCGTGGACGGGACGATTGAGACCGATCGCCTGATTGTTGAGGAGGGGGCGCAGTTCACGGGAGAGTGCAATATGGGAACCCCCCTTCCCGACCGTTCGGCGTCGCCCGATGGCGAGGAGCATCGGAACGGGGCTCCGGGGTCGACGGGATCCGAGACGGATGAGGACGTGAAAGAGGAAGCGGCCTGAGACACGGCGGGGGGCAGGGGCGAGGCCGCACGTCCGTCGGGCCCGGCGCGAATCCAACGAATCGGGATGAGAGGGGGCACGCATGACTGCTGCCGACAACAGTGGGCATTCCGGGCCGCACGAAGCTCCGTCCCTCTCCGATTCCACCGAGGGCGGCCAAGCGTCGTCCGCCGGGCATCAGTCTGACGAGAGCAGGTCGTCGTGGGGACGAGCGCTTCGCGACGTCGCCCCGTATCTCGATCTGGGCTGGCGGCTCGCCGCTACGACGGCAGGGCCGCCCGGGCTCGGTCTCATCGTCGACCTGTGGCTTCAAACGACCCCGTGGTTTCTGCTCGGGGGATGTGTGGTTGGACTGACCGGTGCTGGCCTCCTGCTAAAGCGTCTACAGGGCGAGCCGCCCTCCTGATGTCTTGATTGACCGGCGGCACGATGCGCCTGCGATATACTTTCATGTGTGATTCACCGGTTCTCATAAGTCCCCTACTGCCCGAGTGCATAGCTTCAGTGCCGGTTCAGTGACACGGACTGGTTTGTGCCCCTGAATCGAAGACTGAAACGCCTCCAATCACTGGAGGCTCTAGCAAGACATGGATGGTGCTTGGTGGCTCGGCATCGGGCTGGGCATTGGAGTCATTGGGCTTCACACAGCGGGTCGAATCTTTGCCCACTACTTTTCCTTCCGGGTTTCCGATCAGGGTGCGTTCCTGCTGTTGGAAATGGGAGGGCTCGGGGCACGGATGTTCGTCGTGTTCGGGGCCGTGGCACTGGTGCTTCTCTTTGTGCCGGTCCATCCTGTGGCCTTTGTGGCTACGGTAATCGTCTTGCTCATTCTGGGCATGATCGTGGAAACGTACTGGATTGCCCGCCGAATGGACCAGAACTCCCCGGGGGCGTGAGGGGATCGTCCGGACTGGTGTGAGGTTGGCCGTTTGCGTTTGCTTCCCAATGCTGTCGTACGAGAAACACATCATGATGGCTCGCGCCCGCTCCCTCGGACTTGTTGCTCTCCTCGTGCTGGGGCTGGGACCCGTGTTGGCGGCGACGCCTGCGGAGGCGGCCGAGAAGGGAGACGTTACGCTTGAGGGGATCGTCAATAACACGATTCTGGGCCACGCCGAAGACGGCTACTACCTCAACTTCAAGCCGTTTGCCAACGTGGAGCTTCCCCGCATCATGCTCGTCCGCACGGCGGACGGAGAACTGCGGGTCGAGGCCTACGGCAGTACAACATCGCTGCTTCGGAACGGGCCCTACGGGATTGCTCACGGGGGGGCGGACGGGCACGGAGGGTTGATTACCGAGGGGGCGAAGCTCAAGAAGGCCATCGCCGCCGGAAAGCATCTGCACGGCTCGGTGAAGCGGGCGAAGGGCAGCGTGGTGATCGACTTCTCCATTTCTCGCCATTTCGTGTTCGGGCTCCTGTCGATGCTGGTTGTGCTGGGCGTGTTCATTCCGCTGGCCCGGCGCTACAAGAACGGAGTGGGCCGCACGGAGGCCCCGCACGGCGTGCTGCAGAATATGATGGAGGTCCTGGTCGTCTTCATCCGGGACGAAATCGCGAAGCCCAACATTCAGGGAGAGAAATGGCGCACGTTCCTGCCGTATCTTCTCTCCGCGTTCTTCTTTATCCTGGTTGCTAACATCCTGGGACTCGTGCCTTATGCGGGCGCGGCAACGTCCAACATTGCCGTGACGGGGGTTATGGCGGTCATGACGTTCGTCATCGTCCTCCTTTACAGCTCGAAGGACCACTACAAGGAGCTGCTGACCGGCCCCCCGGACGCACCCGTGTTCGTTCGGATCATTTTCGTCCCGATCGAGATCGTGGGGCTGATCATGCGGCACCTCGCACTGGCGATTCGTCTCTTCGCCAACATGATGGGGGGGGCGCTGATCATCTTCACCCTGATTGGGCTCATCTTCATTATGAACATTCTCTTCGGGGAGGTGGCGGCAGTGGGGACCGTCGTCATTAGCATAGGATTCACCGTCTTCATCTTGCTGCTCAAGCTGCTGGTTGCCTTCATTCAGGCGTATGTATTTACCATCCTCTCGGCCCTCTTCATCGGCATGGCCGTGGAGGAGCATCACTACGAGGAGCACGAAGACGACGATGCGCACACGACGGGGCGGCTGGAAGAGCGCCTCGACGCTGTCGAAGAGGCGGTGGAACCGACCTCGGCATAATCTGCACCGGGTGACTGCCCGCTGGAGATCTTTCACCTGTACTACAACTCACTCCTACTTCACTAAGAACTGAATACTATGGGATCTGCTGCTCTTGCGTACCTTGCTGCCGGAATCGGCGCCGGACTCGCTGCTATTGGCGCCGGCGTTGGAATTGGGTGGTTGGCCAGCTCGTCGATGGAAGGCGCGGCCCGCCAGCCGGAAGCCACCGACGACATCCGAAACCTGATGATTATTTCCGCCGCCCTCATTGAGGGTGTGGCACTGTTTGCCCTGATCATCTGCCTGCTCCTCGCCGTGAACATCTTCATCTAGACGACCGAGGCGACCGGCCGGCGCATCCCGCGTCGGCGTCTGTTCATCCCATCGTGCCAAAGCCTGCTGCTGCTCATGACTGCGCTGCTCGCCCAGAGCCTCGTGACCCCGTCGCTGGGGCTCATCGTCTGGAAGACCATTGCGTTTCTGCTCTTCCTGGCCCTGCTCTACTGGTTTGGCTGGGGGCCCATTACTGAGGCCCTCGAACAGCGCGAGGAGGAGATTGAAAGCTCCATCCAGCGTGCTGAGGAGGCCCTTGCCGAGGCCAAAGAGATTCAGGCCGAGAACGAAGAGGCGCGCCGCAACGCCGAGCAGGAGGCCCAGAGCATCATCCGCGAGGCCCGCGAGTCGGCCGAGGAGCTGCGGGAAGAGGAAGAGGCCAAGACGCGCCGGCGCATCCAACAGATGAAAGAACAGGCGGAGGCCGAAATTGAGCGCGAGAAGCAGGCCGCGCTTCAGGAGCTCCGTGATGAGGTGGCCGACCTGGCCATCGAGGCGGCACAGAAAATCATCGAGAAGGACCTGGATGCCGACCGGCACCGTCAACTCGTGACGGATGCCCTCGACGACTTTTCGACGAACTGATCGCGTTGGAGCGTTGAACCTTTGAAGGTTGAGCGTTCTGACGTTTCCACGTTCAACCGTCCAATCCTGTATCTGTATGAGCCAGCGCACGGTTACCCGGCGATACGCCACCGCGCTATACGAGGAGGCCGACCAGGCCGGTGCGCTTGAGGCCGTGGACGAGGATGTCCGCATGCTTCGGCGCAGCCTCGAGTCGAACCGCGAGCTCTCCCGCTTTTTCGAGAGTCCTGTGATTCCGCAGGAGAAAAAAGACACGATTGTCCAGGAACTGCTGGGGGATCGGGTCGAAGGCCTCACGATGCGGTTCCTACGGCTCCTGGTTCAGAAAGACCGAGAAACCCTCACCAAAGCGATTCTCGACGAGTATCAGTCGCTGCGGGACGAGCACCGGGGCATCGTCGATGCAAAGGTGACCGTGGCGCACCCGCTGTCCGATGAGGATCGGGAGACGCTCGTGGAGGCGCTGGAAGAGAAGACCGAGAAGGACATTCGGCTGCACCTCAGTGAGGATCCGGACTTAATTGGCGGGGTGGTGATTCGGATTGGAGACCGTGTCTTCGACGGAAGCGTGCGCAACCAGCTCAACGTGCTTCGGGATCGGTTCCGGGACACGAGACTTTCGACGGACGGCAACGGACAGGTGGCGTAGGGAGTATTGCGTAGTGCGTATTCCCTTTCTGCGGTCCCCAATACGCAATACGAAATACGCGATACGGAAATACGCAATACGAAACGCCCGACCGCCACTGCGAATTTCTGCTTCGAAGTGCGAGGGGGGCGACCGGGGCTAACGTCTCGTCGCCGCTCGCTCTCGACGACTTGATTATTTAATCTCTGCCTATCTTATGTCCAACGGTAGCATACGACCCGACGAAGTCACCGACATTCTCCGCCGTGAACTCGGCAACTTCGAGACCAAGGCGGAGGAGTACGAGGCCGGGACTGTGCTGGAGGCCGGCGACGGCATCGCGACCCTCTACGGCCTGAGCAACGCCCAGTCCCGTGAGCTCGTGGAGTTTCCCGAGCAGAACGTGGAAGGGATGGTGCTGAACCTCGAGGAAGACAACGTCGGGGTCGTTCTCTTCGGCGACGTCGACGCGGTCAGCGAGGGGGACGAGGCCCGGCGGACCGGCCGCATCGCCTCGGTCGGGGTCAACGAGAACATGCTCGGCCGCGTCATCGATCCGCTCGGCCGCCCGCTCGACGGACAGGGCCCCATCGAGGGGGACAAGACGCTTCTTCCGCTGGAGCGGAAGGCCCCCGGTGTCATTTACCGGGAGCCGGTGGAAGAGCCGCTGCAGACGGGCATCAAGGCCATCGACTCGATGATTCCGATCGGGCGGGGCCAGCGCGAGCTCGTGATTGGCGACCGGCAGACCGGGAAGACGGCGGTTCTTACCGACACGATCATCAACCAGCGAAAGACCCACCGGGACGATGCCGAAAGCGGGGATCCGGTCTACTGCGTCTACGTGGCCGTGGGGCAGAAAGACTCCACCGTCGCCCAGGTGCAGCGCGACCTTGAGCGCAACGGGGCCATGGAGCATACGGTGATTATCAACGCCTCCGCCGCCATGCCCACGCCCCTGCAATACGTCGCGCCGTTCGCCGGGGCGTGCATCGGGGAGTTCTTTCGGGACACGGGTCGCGATTCGCTCGTCTGCTTCGACGACCTGTCCAAGCAGGCCGTGGCCTACCGCGAGCTTTCGCTCCTGCTGCGCCGCCCGCCGGGACGCGAAGCCTACCCGGGAGACATCTTCTACCTCCACAGCCGCCTCCTGGAGCGGGCCGCCAAGATCATCGACGTGGACGAAGTGGCGGCCAACATGAACAACCTGCCGGAGACGCTCGAGGACAAGGTGGAGGGCGGCGGATCGCTCACGGCCCTGCCGGTCATCGAGACGCAGGCTGGAGACGTGTCGGCCTACATCCCAACGAACGTGATCTCGATTACGGACGGGCAGATTTACCTGGAGAAGGACCTGTTCAACGAGGGCATTCGGCCCGCGATCGACGTGGGAACGTCCGTCTCGCGCGTGGGTGGGTCGGCCCAAGTCGACGCCATGAAGGACGTGGCGGGCACGCTCCGCATTGACCTGTCCCAGTACCGGGAGCTGGAGGCCTTCGCCAAGTTCGGCTCCGATCTCGACGAGTCGACACAGCAGCAGTTGAACCGTGGAGAGCGGCTGGTCGAGATCCTCAACCAGGATCAGTTCGATCCGGTGCCGCTCGAGGAGCAGGTGGCCATCATTTATGCCGCCATCAACGGCTACCTCGACGACGTGGAGATCGACGACATTGGGGAGTTCGAGGACGAGTACCTGGAGCGCCTCCGCCTCCAACACGAAGAGGTGCTCACCGAAATTCGAGAGACGGAGGAGCTCACGGACGCGGCCGAAGACGCCTTCGAGTCCGTCGCCGAGGACCTTGCCGATGTCTACGCGGAGGAGGATGAGGCGGAAGAGGAGGACGTTCTGGCGGAAGGCGCCGCGGCATAGTTTTGGGGAGAGTCACGAGCGATGAGTCATGAGTTGATGGGTCATGAGGGCTTCTTTAAGACCATCCTTCTCGTCACTCATGACACATAACTTGCACGATCGGAGTTTGCCTCTGCCGATCGTTTCAGCTCGTTCCCTGAGAGCGGTCTCCACATCATTAGTCCACAGTTCCAACCTGCCTGACCCATGGCGAATCTTCGCGACATTCGGAACCGGATTGACTCGGTCGAGAACACCAAGCAGGTGACGCGGGCCATGAAGATGGTGGCGGCCGCCAAGCTGCGTCGGGCACAGGAGCAGATTTTCGAGGCCCGGCCGTACGCCTACAAGATTGCCGAGCTTACCAATCACCTGAAGCAGGAGCTCGATCCCACGGCCCACTCCTTCTTCGAGGCGCCGGACGAGGCCACCGGCACGCTTGTCATCGTGATCACGGCCGATCGAGGGCTGTGCGGGTCCTTCAACAGCGACGTGATGAAGAAGGCCAAGCGCCTGATCGAAACCTCCCATGCTCGGGAGGAGCAGGACGACGAGCTGTTTCTGCTGTGCGTGGGCGAGAAGGGACACAAGCATTTTCAGAAGCGGGACTATCGCCTCGTCGGGGACTATCAGGGCATCTTCGACGACCTCACCTTCGACGTGGCTCAGCAGGTGGTACAGGATGCCGTCGAGGGCTTCGAGCGCGGCCTTTGGGGCGAGGTGACACTCGTTTACAACGAGTTCAAGAACACGATTGTCCAGAACCAGATCGCGGAGCCTTTGCTTCCCATCCCGGAGGAACGGTTCGAGACGCCGGTGATGCAGGAGGAAACCGACACATTTCAGCTTCCGGAGAATGGGCAGGCCATCGACTACATCTTTGAGCCCAACGCCCAAAGGCTGCTCGATGAGCTGGTGCCGCGGTTTCTCTACTACCAGATGTGGCGGGCGCTCCTCGAATCGAATGCCGCCGAGCAGGGGGCCCGCATGGTCGCGATGGACAACGCGACCGAAAACGCCGAAGAGCTGATTGAGGACCTCACGCTGGAGTACAACCGCGCCCGGCAGAGTGCCATTACCCGAGAACTGCTGGAGATTACCAGCGGGGCCGAGGCGCTCGAAGACTCGCAGTAAAGTGCAGGGACGGGGAGACGGAGGGGGGTATTTTCGTTTAGTGCCCGGCCGGGGCGGCCCTGCAACATTCCTGGCGGCATGACATATCATACGCCGAACGACGGAGAGGTGGCCGAGCGGTCGAAGGCGCTCCCCTGCTAAGGGAGTAAACGGTGATGAGCCGTTTCGGGGGTTCGAATCCCCCCCTCTCCGCCATTCGCGCCGGTCCCGACAATGGTCGGGACGGGCCTTTTCTTTTTGGGCGGCCTGCTCTGCTGCCTGCATTGGCTCCTCACCACGGTGTGCTCCGATGGCTGAGTCTGCGTCTCGTCGTCCGACCGTTGCCATCGCCGGGGCTACAGGCTCCGTGGGGACGGCCGTGTGGGAGGCCCTCCGGGACGACTACAATCTCATCGGCCTCACCCGCTCGCCGGTGCGGGCCCGCGTCAATGCCAACTCGGCGCCCGGCGTAGAATGGCGACACTGCGACCTCTTCGACCCGTACGCGGTGGAGGACGGCCTCGACGGGGCCGACTACGCCATCTACCTCGTCCACTCGATGCTGCCGTCCGCGCGGCTCTCGCAGGGGCAGGTGGCCGACCTCGATCTCTTGCAGGCGGACAATTTTGCCCGGGCGGCCGAAGAGAACGGAGTCGAGCAGATGCTCTATCTCGGCGCGCTCGTGCCGGAAGACACGTCCGACCTGCCGTTTCCCCTCCGCCGGCGGCTGGAGGTAGAGCAGGCCCTTGGGGCTACCTCCGTCCCCCTCACCACGCTCCGGGCCGGCCTCATTGTGGGCGCGGGGGGGACGTGGCTGCGCCTGCTGCTGAATCTGGTGCGGCGACTGCCTGTGATGGTGCTGCCGTCCTGGACCCGGGCCGAGACCCAGCCGATTGCGCTCCGGGACGTGGTGCGCGCCCTGCAGAAGTGCCTCGGCAATCCGGCCACCCACGAGGCCGCACACGACATCGGGGGGCCGGACGCGATGAGCTACCGCGAGATGCTGTTGCGCACGGCCGATGTGCTGGGGCTGGAGCGACACACCGCGACAGTACCCATGGAATCGCCGCGCCTCTCCAAGCTCTGGGTGTGGCTGTTCGGAAGCGTGCCGTGGGCCCTCGTGAATCCCGTCATCGATAGCCTCCGGTACCAGGCGCGGGTCCAGCCGAACGAGACGCAGGCATGGCTCCAGCAGGACGCGCTGTCGTTTGAGGCCGCCCTGGACGCCTCGGTCGACGAGCAGGGGCAGCCGCTGCCCAACCCGCGCGATGAACTTCGGCCCCGCGAGGATGCGGTCATCCGGGATCAGAGCGTGGTCCGCTCGGTGCAACGCATGCCCTGTCCGCCCGACTTTTCGGCGCGCGACGTGGCGAACGAGTACCTGCGCTGGCTGCCGCGCCTCGGATGGCCGGTGCTTCAGGTCCATGTGGAGCACGGGCGCGTGGCACATTTTGAGCTTCGGGCGGTGGGCACGTTGCTTACGCTCCGCTTCGCCGCCGACCGAAGTCCCGAAGGACGACAGCTCTTCTTCGTGACGGGAGGGCTGCTGGCGGACGAAGACGGCGACCGATCCGGACGGCTCGAGTTTCGGAAGGTGCTGGGCGGGAAGGCCGTCCTGGCCGCCATCCACGACTTTTCGCCCCGGCTGCCCTGGTACGTCTACAACACCACGCAGGCCCTCGCCCATCTCGGGGTGATGTGGGGCTTTCGGCAGCACCTGGAGCACCTCACGCAGCAACAAACCGAGTCTGCGTCGGTCTCATCTGCCACGTACTCCTCCTCGTAACTCGTCGCGCCCTACTCCTCCGAATGATCGCTCCGCCCGTTTCGCGGGCGGTTCTCTCGTCGATGCCCACCTTTACCGACGCCCCGTTCACCGAAGATCAGCAGGAGGCCTACGATCAGGTCTACGATCGCCTCGCCCGCGGCGAGCGGTTTACGGGGCTGCGCGGCTACGCCGGGACCGGCAAGACGTACCTCGTAAGCCGCCTGGTGGAGCAGCTTCTGGACGAAGACTGTGCGGTCACCGTGTGCGCCCCCACCCACAAGGCCGTGCAGGTGCTCAGCGACGAGCTGGGCGACGCCCCGGTGCAGATGCAGACGCTGCACTCCTTTCTCGGCCTGCGCCTGCAGCCGACGGAGGAGGGGGAGTATGAGCTGGTGGCGGAGGAGGAGCGCGACTTCACCGAGGGCGTCGTCATCGTCGACGAGGCCTCCATGATTGGGCGCGAGGAGTGGTCCCACATCGAAGATGCGCCCTTCTGGGTGCAGTGGCTGTTCGTAGGCGACCCGGCCCAGCTTCCCCCCGTGAACGAAGACCCGTCGCCCGCGCTCGACGTGCCGGGGCCCACCCTGGAAACCATCCACCGCCAGGCGGCCGACAATCCCATCCTGGAACTCGCCACAAAGATCCGCACCGGGGCGGAGGGCCGCTTTGGCAGCCAGTTCGAGGACGGCAAAGGCGTCGCCGTCACCCGCAACCGCGAGGAATTTCTGGACAGCGTGCTCCGCGCCTTCGACACCGAGGCCTTCGCCGAGGACGCCACCCACGCCCGCATGCTCGCCTACCGCAACAAGACGGTCCGCCGCTATAACGGCGAGATCCGCGCCGAGCGCTACGGGGATGACGCGGACCGCTTCGTGGAGGGCGAGTGGCTGGTGGGCACCGAGACGTGGTACTACGAGGGCACGCAGCGCCTCACCAACAGTGAAGAGGTGCGCGTGAAGACGGCGAGCATCGACACCTTTGAGGCCGACGATCAGAGCGAGTGGAAAGTGTGGGAGTTAAAGGTGCGCACCCCGGGCAAAGGCCTTACCCGCACCATTCACGTCCTACACGAAGACGAGTTCGAGCGCTACGACGACGCGCTGGAGCGCCGCCGTGAGACGGCCGAAGACGACGGGTCAAAGTGGGAGCAGTTCTTTGAGCTTCGCGAGCGGTTTGCGAAAGTCGACTACGCGTACGCCACGACCGTCCACCGGGCGCAGGGCTCCACCTACGACACCGTGTTCGTGGACCACCGCGACCTGCGGGTCTGCCGGGGCGACGAACGGGACGCGCTCCTTTACGTGGCCGTCACGCGCCCGGCCCGCCGCCTCGCGCTGCTGGTGTAGGCAACATTGAGCGGACCGGTTTTGGAAAGCCTCGCAGGTTGTTTGGAGAGAAACCATCCTGCTTGGTTGAGCGCTCCGGAACCGAAAAAACGACCGTCAGGTTTTACAGCTGCTTCCTGGTCCATCTTCCAGCTCTGTGCTA
>JBDGQM010000174.1:0-3812 GCA_042219065.1 Salinibacter sp.
GCCAGGCGGGCCTCATACTGGGCCGCCTCCGCTTCGCGGAGCTGCTGGTAGAAGGCCTTAGTGTACATGAGCGTGCTCCATCCCAGCGTGATCAACAACGCCAGCGTCCCGCTGACGACCAGGACCCTCCAGTGGAGGCTGAAGCCGGCCGGATTGATCATCCAGCAGATCAGGGTGGCCAGGGCGTAAGAGAGAACCGCCCCGACCGAGAGAACGCCGACGTGGAGTGCGACGGCCCAGCGGGTGTTGAGCGGCACCTGAACCTTCATGACGGCGGTGATGGCCCGCAGGCTGCCGGCCATGACGCTCGTGTAGACGAATGCGTACCCTACGTTCGCCAGAAGATCCGACCATTGGCCCGGCACGCTACGAATCCCAAAAAAGACGTGGAAGATGAAGGCCCCCGCGAGCACGCTGATCCCTACCACGAGAAGGAACCAGCGGAAGATCGACCAGGGATCCGGACGGATGTCGGCGAGTGTATCGAAAACAGACATATCTGGTGAATACACGTTCGTGAGTCAGGGGGCGCGGAATCGGTCGCGAGCCGCCTCACATCGAGTGGAATGCGTGCCAGACAAATCGTTTCTCTTTTTCGGACGAGGGCCGCGGCAGTCGGGGACGGATTTGTGCCTACTCCTTTGCGGTCCGCCGGATCGTCTACTCCACGGCCGGTCGGTCCCGTTCTTGCCCGGAGCAGGACCCCGGAAGCCACTTGCGCGGGTCGACCCAGCGGTAGCCCGCCTCTCGGGTAAGCTCGTCCAGGAAGTACTTGTGCCCGCTCCCTACGATCACCAGCACGCGCTCCGCGCTTCGGGCACCGATTGCCTCCTGCATGCGCTCGAACATTTTCCGGTTGCGACGCCAGTAGTGCTCGGTTTGCTCGGCCCCCATGTCCACGCCCCGCCAGTCGATCGTCGGATACCGCTCTTCGTAGACCCAGTACTGCAGGGCCATCCATTCGGGGGAGTTGTGGAACCGGAGCATGTCGGTGTAGCAGTCCTGATGGCCGCTGGTGTGAGCGCGGTACTCCTGATCGATGCCACTCACTTTGGGAATGATCGGCCAGAAGTTCCAGAGGGCCCATACCTGTCCGCTGCTGAGTGCGTCCAGGAGGGGCTTATGGATGAACCAGCTAACGTCCGCCCCCCGGTAATCGAACGGCACCAGTCGTCGGAGGCCGTTCGAACGGGCGACTGGGAATCCGACACGGGTGGTTTCCGTCTTATCCAACCGACTGAAGTAGTCATTGAGCCGGTTGGCCCGGCGCAGGTCGGGACATTCGTGGAAATGAGCGTGGTAGTGCGCGTTAATCAGGTCGTAGTTGAGTGTGTATGCCTTGGCGAGCCGGCAGGGGCGTTTAGCCCACCCGCCCTTGTTCCGATACGTCCGGCGAATCGAATCGGCTTCCGCGAACGATAGGTTCCAGGCGGCGGCGAGACTGTCCAGGTTAAAGGAAGGGCGGTAGTCCCGACCCTTCCCGCGCGGATGATCGGGCGGCAGGTACTCGAGGACGAGCATATCCGGATTGTAGGCGGAGAGCGCCTTGGCTACCCGGTCGATCTCGCGTGGAGAGTAGTCCTGATCGCTCTGGGCGAGGTGGGGAGTGCCCAGAATGAGGACCGAGGTCGAGTCTGTGGCTGAGGGCATCGATCCGTCGTAGGCCTGAAGGGAAAGCGCCGTGTCGGCGGGCACCAGTTCCGCGGTCGGCGTGGGGCCGTCAAGCGTCCGGCAGCCCGCTGGCAGCACGAGGAGGACGAGTGTAAAGAGGGCGAGCCTCGACCCGTGCATCATCGGTCGTACCAACTTTTCTGGCGGGGGAAAATCTGGTGAACAAAGGTCGGGCATAGAGGGGCGGGATGTTTCAAGTGCAAACGGCGGGCGAACTTGTTCAAACCGTCGATCAGTCTTCAGCTTGAGCGGTAAATTTCCGGCGGTAGTAGCGGGTCCAGAGGGCGATGGCGGCCGTCCCGACCACGGTGGGCCAGAGCCAGCGTACCACCGGGGGCAGGAACGAAAAATTGACGACGGAGAACGCCGACACGGTGGCGATATAAGCGGCAATCATGCGCTGGAGATGCATGAAGAACCAGGCCCGCTCCGTTTTCGATGGGTTCCAGAACCGCCGGAGGTCCCTGCCCGCCAGCCCGCCGCCAATCCCGCCGAACACGAGGGCCACAATCCCGAACGTGTGCCCGTCCGCGAGCACCAGTCCGCCGAAGAGAATCAGCCCCACGCTTCCGAGGAGGGCGATGAGCGCGGCGCCCCAGTCCCAACGCGTCACCCGGACACCAGGACGCTTGCGACGCAGCGCCCGAACCCCAGTGAACGCTAGGTAGAAGCTGAACACCGCCACGAGCCCCAAGAAGAGCCCCGACCGCATCGCCGACATCACGAGTGCAGTTCCGGCCACCACCGCCATCGACCAGAAGTACATCTGGCCCCAGTGCCGGTGCCACCCACTTCCTTTCCGTGTGAGCAGGGCTCCGGGCGCAACAACGAGCGCCACCATCCCAGCGGCAATGTGGATCCAGAGGAGGGCATCAAAGATCAGGTCCCCAGACACGGTCACTTGGGGGGATTGGGAGGGAGAGCGAGTCGGACGTCAGGGGGAAGGCCGCCTCCTCAACGTCCGGCCGTTTCAGGGTGCCCGTTGAGTCCGCGGCGGGACGATTCGTCCGGCAGTCTTGCTGGTCTGCCAAGGGACTGCCGACGTCGGGAGGCCGTGAGGATCTCTGCTCCGCGTGTCCCGGGAGGACACCGAGGAGGCACGAGGGAAGCAGCGTGAGCCTGGAATCATAGAGGATGGTCGGGAGATGAGTCTGTAATCGCCAACGACTCTTCGTCAGTGAATCTCGGGCGCAGTCCGAACGATCACAACGAGTCTCGCCTGGACGGCACTTCTCAAGGACAGACGGTCGATATCGAGCCCTGAACGGTCGGTCGGCGAGTACGACGTTGAAGAAATCCGCTGGTCCCCACCGAGCAACACCGGACCGAGAGCGTTCTCGACCACCCGGGTGTACGGCCTCAGCGGAATGTGGCCCTCACGTCGCCGGCCCCCACGCGGTAGGCCGCCCCGGCCCGGAGCTTCAGGTTGAACCGGTAGAAGAGGTTTACGGACAGGCCGATGCCTGCACCCACCGACGTCTGCGCGTCCTGCCAGCCGCCATCGACTTGGCCGATGGTCTGCCCGAACCCGTAGGCCGAGAGCGCGCCGAAGTAGAGCGGCAAGACGGTGAGTCCGTCGTCGATGTACCAGAGCGGCTGCACCATCTCCGCGTCGACGCGCAGGAAGGTGCCGTCGGGGCCGCCGGGGAGCGTGTCGTAGCCGCGGGGCACAAACAGCTCCGAGTCGAATGAGGGTCGGTTCTGGGTCAGGACGTTGACCCCGAGGCGCAGGCCCGTGTTCGACCCGCGGAGGAAGGGCAGGTAGAGGCTCAGGTTCGACCGGAGAGCCTTGTGCTTTCCGTCAAGCCCGGAGCGCATCTCCTCCGTCCAGGCGTCGTAGGAGCCCTCGGCGCCGATGACCAGTCCCGTGTTCGGGATGAGGTCGCGCTGGTTCTGCTGGACGCGGTACCGGAGGCCGAGCCGCGGCTCTAGCGTCAGTCGACTGCTGAAGGGCGTGAGGCCGTCGAAGCCACCGCCGTACCGCCGCGTCTGCCGGAGCTGCGTCTCCAGGCCAAACTGGAGGGACGACTGGTAAACATTCGACTGCAGGGTGAGGGGCAGGCGCACGCCGAGGCCCACGCCGCGTTCCTCCAGGCCGGACGTGGAGCCGTCGGACGGACTGACGGCCCGGTTGTAGGCCG
>JBDGQM010000175.1:0-3156 GCA_042219065.1 Salinibacter sp.
GCGACCTGGGCAGTCCGCGCTGGGACGTGATCTCGAAAACCGACGTGCGCGAGCTCACGGACCGGCGGTGGCGGCAGTGATTGACGTATGGAGGGCTGGAGGTGGGGACGTGTGAAAGGTTGGACGTGTGAAAGGTTGGAGGGGATGCCGTTTCCGCATCATGTCGCCGAGACGGTGGCCGACCGGGTGTAGTGCGTGAGGTTCGCGAAGGGGAGAGTGGGGGAGTTGAGGGAATGGGGGAGAGGGCGAAAGGGTGAGAGGGAGCGGTCCTCACTTGGGCGGGGATGAATCTGGAAGAGCGAGTTCTCCGTTCGGGACGACAACTCTTCGCACTTTCCCATTTTCCAATCCGCCAATTTTCGAACGATGGTCCAGATCAACGCAGAATACGTCAGCGATCTGCGCTGCGTCGCCGAGCACGTGCCGTCCGGCGTCACCCTCTCCACCGACGCCCCCGAGGACAACCGCGGCGAGGGCCGCTCCTTCTCGCCCACCGACCTGGTGGCTACGGCGCTGGGGACCTGTATCGCCACCATCCTCGGCATCCACGCGGAAGAGCAGGGCTTCGACCTGGAGGGCACCGAGGTCACCGTCGAGAAGGAAATGGCGTCCGACCCGCGCCGCATCGATTCGCTCCGAACGGAGGTAACGATGCCGGTAGCCCTCGACGAACAGACCCGGACCCGGCTGGAGCGCGCCGCCCGCCACTGCCCGGTCGACGAGAGCATCCACCCGGACATCGACGCGCCCATTGTCTTTCACTGGCCGGAGGAGGCACCGGCGTAGGTCACGTGGTTGTGGGTAATGTTCCACGTTCATCAGGTCAGCGCAGGTCGAGGACATGCCCCATGGCGGACGGGGTCAAGGTCCGGTACAATCGGACAGGGCAATCGCATCAATAGCCAACGGATTCAGACTGATGCTCAGACATCTATTTTCTGGCAGTGGAGACACAAAAAAGCACTCTGGGTTGTCGTCCCAAACTTGATTTGGGACCTATCCGACCGAATGGGCAGGCTTCCCCTTCCGGAAGTATGGGCACCGACCGCCGTCGGTGTTTGGAGCGACGGTTTGCGTTCATGCGATTGCCTTGTACAATCGGAAAATCCGAAAGCAAATTATGGAGACACAAGCCCGAATCGAGCAGGTCTTTCAGGAGAAGGGAGTCGCACGGGGAGGGGAGCAGTATCTCCGGGTTTCCGATGCCCGCGATCTCCTTGCCGATCTCGTAGACGCCGGGCGCGCGGTCGTTGGCATTGATGGTGTCGAATTGAGAGAGGGGGAAACCCGTCCACTCTCTGAGGCAATCGCTGACTTCTCGCAACGTCGGGACGATTCATGGAGGGCCTACGTGCGCCGTTGTGCCACGCAGGCGAAGGAGTTTCTGGACACACTCCCGGATCGTGAGACGGTGTACGTAGCACTCACGACGTTTTCCCGGGACGAGTGGCGGCAATACGGAGACTGACAGCCACGCGTCTTCTGGAAACCGGTCCATACCTCTTCGGTGATGGCCGATCCCTCCACGATTCTCGTTACCGGTGCCACCGGCACCGTGGGCTGACATGTCGCGCAAGATTTCGCGGGGCGAGGAGCCGACGCCGACGCCGCCGTCGGCGTGCGGGCGCTCACGGAGGACGGGCACCGACATGCCGCCTACGCCCTCACCGGAGACGAAGCGCCGAGTCGACGAACGAACCGAATCAAGCTGAAAGAGACTTGGGGTTTAGAGATTCGGAGGTCCCGTTGAGAAAGAGCAGTCGCGTTCCTGCTTCCACCCCTCCGCTCTTCCACACGTCCGTGCCTGTCACCCAAACAGGTGCCGCTTGGCCGCGCGGGCGACGAAGCGGATCTTCTCGGAGGTCGAGAAGCGGCTGAGGTTCGTCTTCACCACGCCCGTCGTCATCTGCGTCCGGCGGCGGTAGTCGATGTTGACGTCGACGATCACGGGGCGGCCCGTCGCCGCGACCGACTGGGTTTCCGCCAGCGCGGGCTCAATGTCGGCGTCCGTCTCCATGCGGACGTAGTGGGATCCGGTCGCCTCCGCCACGCCCTCGATCTTCATGTCGCTCAGCTGGGTGCACGTCTTGCGGTTGAGGGGGATCGACTGGAACTGCGAGATCTGGCCGAGCTCCCCGTCGTGGAAGACGAACGCCATGACGCCGAGGTCGTGCGTGGCGGCGGTGCGCAGCTCCATCCCCGTCATCAGGAACGCGCCGTCGCCCACGATGGCGGCGACCTGCCGGTCGGGAGTTGCGAGCTTGGCGCCGATGGCGGCGGGGACGCAATAGCCCATGCAGTTGAAGTCGGTCGGTGAGATAAAGCCGCGGGGGCGGTGGACAGGGAAGAGCTCGGCCGCGAGAAACGTGTGCTTGCCGTCGTCCACCACCAGCTGCGCCTCGTCGTCGAGGCGGGTGCGGAGGGCGTCGAAGAAGGGCCCCGGGGAGACGAGCGTGTCGCTCTCCACGTCCGTCCACTGCGCGTGGTACTCGGCCTTGTCGCGCTGGATCTGGGACGACAGTTGTTCTCGATCCCGCGGGGCGGTCCAGTTGCGTTCCTCCAGGGAATCGAGAAGGCGTCGGGAGACCTGTTGCGCGTCGCCCTCGATCGCGACCGTGGCCGGCTCATTCTTATCGAACACCTCCGGGTTGATGTCGACGTGGACGAGCGTGTCGGGCACCTCCATGCCGTAGCTGCCCGTGGCCAGCTCCGCAAAGCGCGCCCCCACCGCCAGCAGCGCGTCGCAGGTCTCGAAGGCATTCTGTGCGGCGGGCACGGCGGAGGGCCCGAAGCCGACGCCCGTGTGCAGCGGGTGGCGGGCGGGCACGGCGCTCTTGCCCTGCAGCGTGGTGGCGATGGGGGCGACGAGGTGCTCGGCGAGACGGGTCGTTTCGTCCGCCGCGTCCACCGCGCCCCAGCCCACGTAGAGGCCCGGCTGCTCGGCCTCCGTCAGCAGATCCACCGCCCGTTCGACCGCGTCGTCCCCGATCGCTGGTCCCGAAGACAGGTCCGGCTCGAACGCAGGCATCGACTCGACCGCTCCGCGGAAGAGCTGGATCTCCGCGGGGATCTCGACGAAGACGGGGCCGGGTTCGCCGTCGTGGGCCGTCCGGTAGGCGTCGTAGATCGCGGGAATGACCTCGTCGTGGTCCTCGA
>JBDGQM010000176.1:0-7150 GCA_042219065.1 Salinibacter sp.
TTCAGCACAGCGCGAGACGCCTCATTCGGGGATGTCCTGGCGATCGAGAATTGCCCCGTTGGCGTCAAGCTCATCGAGGTAGTTCTTTAGTTCCGAGCAGCAGGTCGCGCGGGCGATGCGCTTGAATTGGCCCAGCCCGATGACCCGGAAATACAGGTCCGTCAGGTACGAGGCCCGGGTCCACTCGAGACGAGATGCCTCCGCGCCCAAGACCTGCGCCGGGGCGTCGTAAAACGATTCGAGGTGCTCGCTCACCTTCACCTCAGCGTCCTCCCGGCCAAGCTCGAGGAGATAGGAGATATCAATGTCGCGATCCACCTGGTCGATGCCTTCGGGGACGGTTCCGAGCGTCCGGAAGGCCCGAGTGATTAGGGTGTCGGAGTCGCGGGTGAAGAACACGAAGTACTCCAGGCGAAGCAGCGGGTCCGGCGGGAGGCCGTCTTTCGCCCGTCCCACGACGACGGCGACCGGACGGCCTTTCTGGGGATATCGGGGGCCCTGACAGACCCGGAAGGTCGAAACGGGAAGATCCATCGCGATGGGACGCCACGCTGTAAAGCGGCGCCGTTTGTGAAACCAGAAGAATGTGGAAGCGCCGAGGGGTTGGGCACGCAATCCCCCCTCCTGCAGCCCGCTCCTCACCGGTCGGCGCCCGGCTGAGCCCGGCATCGAGCATATCCTACGCAACCATCATTGACGCCAGACCTCATGGACATCGATTACCACCTCCGCCACCGCAACGGCGGGGCGCTGTTCAAAATTTCTCCCGAGAGGCTCCACCGGCGGCTCCGGTACCTCGATCGTGAGGTGGAGGGGGGCATTTCCAAGCGGCAGCGCCCCGACACCCGTCCGGGCCGGGACGCGCCGGAGACGATCTATGTGCGGACCGGACTCGGCGATGCGTCCGAGCACCTCGTCGCCGTTGAGCGCCAGGACGAGGCTCGCCTCCAAGGCCATGCGTCTCTGATGTCGGCGCCCGCCGCGATGCCCGTGCCCCGAAGCGCCGAGGCCCTGATCGCCTTCGCGGAGAAGGCCAAGAACGGAGGCAATTACAACGCGGCCAACGCGGCCTTCGCCCTCGTGGTCCACGAGCACTTTCCAGGCATCGACTGCTCGCTGTCGGTCCGCGAGGACCGCAAAACCCCAAAGGGCAACATGACCGATGGCTACTACGACCTCGCCTACGTTCAGGCCGGCGGGGAGGAAAGCTGTATTCCGGTGCCGAAGCTACGAGGCGAAGTGGCGTACTGGTTTGCGGCCCACGCCGACCGGCGAGAGCCCATCCCGCACGACCGCGACACCTCCGGGGTCGGCCCGACCATCGAGGACCTGGAGACGATGATCGGCTGGGAATCCGTCCGGGAGGCGGCCCTGGCCGTCCTGGCCTGCGACCTGACCGACCAGCGCTACAGCACCGAGCAGGGCGGGCCGAGAAAGCAGTGCTAAATGGACGTCGAAGCGCGACCGGCGGCGCGTGCTCACCCGTGCCCAACACGACCTATGGCCTCCCAGCCCTCCAGAAAGCCATTCCACGTTTGCTGACAACGGATGCCAACAACAGGCCTTGAAACATTACAGCACCGTGGTTTCGACCGATGAACGGTCTCGCGACCGTTTCTGTATCAGAGAACACAAAGATGGGCGGGATGGCCTCCCTCTCGTGGTCGCGACACTGCGCCCCCAACTCGTCAGCGATCTTTGGGGCGGCGCTTCGTCAACCCCCGGACGTCGTATACGTCCCTGACGGGCGGCCCAACGAGAGCCGCCAGCTTCCTGCCCATCCGGCCCTCCGTTTTAACTGCTTCTCGTCCGCATGAACACGTGTGTTCGCCACCTTTCGCTTCTCCTCGGCCTCTGCGCTGCCGTCCTGGCCCTCGCGGCCCCGCCCGTCGCGGCCCAGGAGCGCGCGGCCCTGAGCGGCTACGTGCGGGACGCCGAAACGGGCGAGACGCTGATCCAGGCCAACGTCATCGTGCAGGGCACGAGCCGCGGCGCCGCCACCAACGACGAGGGCTACTACACGATTCAGGACCTTCCGGCCGGCACCTACGCGGTCCTGTTCTCCTACGTCGGCTACCAGAGCCGCACGGAGACGATTGAGCTGGCGGCCGGCGAGGACCGTCGTCTCAGCGTCGACCTCCCGCCGGCGGACGTGGAGGGCGAGGGCGTGGTCGTGACCGGTGAAACGGCCGATGCGGAGCGCGACCTGAGCATGGACCAGGTGGAGACGGCCCTGATCAAAGAATTGCCGACGGTGCTGCAGCCGGACGTCTTCCGCACCCTCAAGCTGCTGCCCGGCATCAAGACCGCATCGGACTACTCCAGCAACCTCTACATCCGCGGCGGAAGCCCGGGCCAGAACCTGATTCTGCTCGACGGCACCACGGTCTACAACCCGACCCACTTCTTCGGCTTCTTCTCCACGTTCAACCCCGACGCGATCAAAGATGTGGAGCTGTACAAGGGGGCCTACCCGGTCGAGTACGGCGGGCGCCTGGGGGGCGTGGTCGACATCCGCAACAAGGATGGCAACCGGCGTGAGACCGGCGGCGGCCTGAGCGTGGGCCTGCTCGCCTCCCGGGCCTACATCGAGGGGCCGTACGGCGGCGAGGGGGACGCGGCGGACGGCTCGTACATGGTCGCCGTGCGGCGCTCGACCCTGGAGCCGGTGCTGGCGGCACTGCGACGGACGAACACGGACGGGATTCCCGACGCGTTCTCGTTCTACGACGTGAACGCCAAAATCAACTACGACGCGGGCCCTGACGACAATCTGTCGCTTGCCGTGTACGGGGGACAGGACTACCTCGACCTTCAGTTCCAGAACGCCGGTCGCTTCGACATCGACTACGGAAACCAGACGATCAGTGCCGACTGGACCCACCTCTTCGGGAATCGGGCCTTCTCGACCCTGCAGGTGACCGGCTCGCGCTACCAGAGCACCCCGGTGGCTAACATCGCCAACACCCGCTTCGAGCAGACGAACGGGGTCAACGATGTGTCAGTGAACGCAGACATCGAGTACACGCCCAGTTCGGCGCACACCGTGAAGGGCGGGGCCGAGTGGAGCCTGCTGTCGTTCCAACTGCAGGAGTCGTTCGACGGCTCCGTTACCTTCGACCAGGACCTTCGCAGCCAGCAGGCAGCCCTCTACGTTCAGGATACGTACGAGCCGGTCGCGGACTGGACCCTGGAGGCCGGCCTTCGGGGCTCCTACTTCCAAAACGGCGACTTCTGGCGCCTGTCGCCCCGCCTGTCGGTCGAGTATTCCCTCTCCTCCTCCGTACGGCTGCAGGCGGCCTACGGGCGCTATCATCAGTACCTGACGCTGGAGACGAGCCAGCTCTTCACGGGCTTCGATACGTGGCTGATGTCCGACAAGGGCGTGCCCCCTGCGTCCGGCGACCAGCTAGCGCTGGGGGTGACCGCGCAGTTCGGCGACGGCTGGCGGGCGGAAATCGAGGGCTACGGCCGCACCATGCCCGGCCTGTTCCGGGAAGATCCGTTTTCGTCGGGCGATGCGGGCGTGCCCTACGCCGAGCGGTTTCAGATTGGCGACGGGCGGGCCTACGGGCTGGAGGTGCTGCTGCGCCGGGAGACCGGAGACTTCACGGGCTTCCTCAGCTACACGCTGGGGCGCACCGAGCGCCGCTTTCCCAACATCAACGAGACGGCGGCGGGAGCGCCGCAGTATTACACGCCGAAATACGACCGCACCCACGACCTGACGCTCGTTGCCAACTACCGCCTGACTGACGCCTGGCGCCTCACCGGCACGTTCAGCTACAGCACGGGGCAGCCCTACACCCGTCCGGAGCAGCAGTTTAGCGCCGTCGAGAGTCCCTTCGAGTCCTCCACCAGCGAACAGACGGTGCTCATCAGCCCCTTCAACAACGCCCGCCTCCCGCCCTACCACCGTCTCGATGTGGGGGCGACCCGCACCGGGCAATTCTTTGGGGTTGCCGAGTACAAATTCAAGGTGCAACTGATCAACGCGTATTCCCGGCGCAACATCTGGTTTTACCAGTACGAGCGTCAGGACGACGGGCGCCTCGACCGCACCGAGGTCCCCCAGATTCCGGTCCCCATTCCCAACCTGTCGCTCACCCTCACCTTTTGACCTGCGTGCCCTGCTGCCGGGTCCACGTGCCCTGTTCTCTCTCGATCCTCGTTCCGCATGCGACGCCTTGCCCTCCCCGCCGTCCTCGTTCTCGCCGTCCTGGTCGGCTGCGACACGACCGCCCTGGAGCCCGAGTCCCAGGTCGTCGTCGAGGCCTACCTGCAGGCCGGCGCGCCCCTGGACTCCGTTCGCGTCACGCGCACCGCGAGTGCCAACGACGCCTACGCCCCTGAGAAGGCGGCCATTCAGGGGGCGGAAGTGACGGTGCAGCGACTGGACGACGATGGGGACGTAGCGGCGGCGGTGCCATACACCGAAACGGACACCACGGCGGGACTCTACGCGCCGGAAGCGGCGGTGACCGTGGAGCCCAGGGCCACCTACCGCCTGCGGGTTACCACGCCGGAGGGCGGCACCGTCACCTCCACGACCACCGTGCCAGCCTCCGTCGACGCGGTGCGGACCGAGAACGATACGACGACATACCCGAGTGATGCGCGCCCCGACCCTCCGCAGTTCGAGCTCACAATTCGGCCCGGGCCGTCCACCCTGGAGCGCCAGAACGTGTACGTCCTCACGTCGCGGTCCCTCCTCGACTTTCAGGCCATTCCGGCCAATCCGTCCGACAGCACCCTGGGGCGCCTGCTGACGCCGTTCTACCTCGACCAGTACGATGCCGACAGCGATACCCTCGCGTCTCTTCGCGTGAGTTCGTCGGGGCTTCTCAACGAGGCGAACTTCACCCGCAACGAGGACGGCACTGTCAGCATCACGCTTCCCTGGCTCGCGGTGGCCTTCTACGGGCCAAACCAGGTCCGCGCGAGCGTGGTGGACAACAACATCTACGATTTCCTGCGCACCCAGTCGGCTCAGCAGATGAGCCTGGCCCCCGGTGCGATCCCGAACATCATCGAGCACGTGAAGGGCGGGACCGGCGTCTTTGGCAGCTACGCCCGGGCCGGCGGAACGGTGTTTATCCGCCCCCCGATCCCCCCGTCCGGCGACGCCTCGTCGCTGCGCCGTTGAGTCCGTCTCCGCCGCACACGACCGCCCTACCAGAAGCCTGGGGTCGTGTCGGCTGCCCGGCCGCATCCGCTCAGTAGGTCAAAGTAAAAACACTAGCCACGCATTCGAAAAACCCTAGGCAGTCATCCCGCACCCCGATGCGGGATCTCTTCGCCTCAGACAGCGCTCATTGTCGAAAAGATCCTGATCCCGACCGCCGTCGGGAGACGCACTCACGAAGGGTTTTTCGGATGCGAAAAGAGTAATTTACTTTCTCAGAACGGCCTGTGCTATTGTGTAATGTATGTGCAGACCCCCGGGATAAGCATCTTTTACTGGAAAACACCACCTCCGTCGCTCCAGACTTGATCTGGAGCCTATCTGACGACCGTTGAGGCCTCCCTGTGTGGATGGATAGGCTCCAAGTCAAGCTTGGAGCGACGACGATGCTTATTTCTGGCGTTTGGAGCAGGGTACACATGCTATCCACATATAGCACAACCCGTTCTCAGATCTACTCAGCGACGCGACGGTTCGCACAGCCACGCATCGCCGCGAGGGTGCCGACGGGGCTTCGGCCGACGGGACATCAGGCCGGCGCGGGCGGCACCGGATCGTCGTATCCGTCGTCCTCCGCGTTCCCCTCCGCCTCCGGATCCGGCCCCGTCGCGGATCGGACCTCGCTCCAGGTATCGCCGCGCGCGAGGAGTTCTTTCGCCCGGGCGAGGGATACGTCGAGCACGTCCAGAATCATCCGCACGGCCTCCAGGCGGGAGTGGCCGTCGTGCCGCAGGCGCCGGAAGGTCGTTTCGATCTCTTCGTCCCCCGGCACCTCGTTGCGGAGCCGTTCAGTCGCTTCGTCACTCGGCATGGGTGGGACAGATCAATTCGCGTCGATGCGACCGGCCTCGCGGAGGATCGTGCGGAGGCGATCCAGCGGCAGGGCCGTCTGCGTGTGGCCGTCGCGCCCCGTGACGGTGGTGGCCGTCGTAAGGGCGTTGTAGACCGCCTCCTCCACCGACTCCACGGTGGCGAGAAAGAGTGGGCTCATCCGATTGTTCGGCAGGAGCGAGTCCGAGCGCAGGGCCTGATCGCCAGTGCGCTGGTTTCGGGTCGAGAAGGCGATGACGAAGTCGCCGGAGCCGTTGCTGGAGTAGCTGCCGGTGCGGGCGAGGCCGAGCATGGCTCGCTTCGCCATCCGCTCCAGGTTGCGCGGGCTGAGGGGCGCGTCCGTCGCGAGCACGATCATACAGGACCCGTCGTCGTCCCCCTCCACGACAGACTGGAAGTCGTAGCGGCCGAGGCGCTCGCCCACCGGCACGCCGTCGATGCGAAGGATGCCCCCGTAGTTGGCCTGCACGAGCGCCCCCACCGTGTAGCCGCCGTGCGCCTCCGGCACCACTCGCGAGCTGGTGCCGATGCCCCCCTTCCACCCGAGCGCGCTGGTCCCGGTGCCCGCCCCCACGCTGCCCTCCGGGACCGATCCGCCGGACGCATTTTCGATGGCGGCAATTACATCCTCATTCGTCACATGCTGCCCGCGGATGTCGTTGAGGTAGCCGTCGTTCGTCTCCCCCACCACCGCGTTCACCGAGCCGATGTCCTCGTGGCCGGGCTGGCGGAGGGTCCACGCCACCGTGGCCTCCACCGCCGTCCCCACGTCGAGCGTGTTGGTGAGCACGATGGGCGTCTCGATCGTGCCGAGCTCCTGCACCTGCAGGAATCCCGCCGCCTTGCCGAAGCCGTTGCCCACGTGCACCGCCGCCGGGACCTTCTCGCGGAAGAGGTCGCCCCCGTGCGGTCGAATGGCGGTGACGCCGGTGCGCACCGAGTCGCCCTCCACGAGCGTCCGGTGGCCCACCCGCACGCCCTCCACGTCGGTAATGGCGTTGAGCGGACCGGGCGCGAAGAGGCCGGGCTCGAGGCCCAGGTCGCGGATCCGGGTCGACCCCGGCTGGGCCGATGCGATCATGGGGACCAGGAGGCCAAACGCGAGGAGAACGGCGACGCTACGGCGGAGCATAA
>JBDGQM010000177.1:0-7616 GCA_042219065.1 Salinibacter sp.
CTCCAACCGTCAGCCCGCTGTCCTCTCTGGAGGGCAGCGGGCGATCGTTTGCGGGAGCGGACCGGGCCCCGCAATTCCTCTACGGTGTTTGATCGGCTACGAGATCTGCTTGAGGAACCGGAAGCGCTCTTCGTCGACCGTGTACTGCTGGGCGTCGGGCGACACAAACCGGCTGCCCTCCGCCCAGTACGGCGCCCGCCGCCCGTCCATGGAGCGTTCGCTGTAGAAGTGGCGCGTCTCGACCGAAAACGGGCGGTAGACCGGATCGGCGTGGCGGACGTAGCGGGCCACCCAGAGGGCCTGCTGCCATCGGGGCAGGGGCGTCTCCGGCCCGAGGCTCATCAGGAGCGACCGCTTCGCCGAGCCGGGATTGAAAGCGCTGAATTGGTAGGGATCGAGGACGGCCTCCCGGTAGGTCGAATTTCCCCGGTAGCCGGTCTCGACGCGGTTGCGGACGACCCAGGCGACCAGTTCTTGTTCATGGGGCCGTTTGGTTTCGGAGTAGATGGCGCGGGCCAGCCAGAGGGTTCCGGCGCCGACATCGACGGGAGGAGCGACCGACTCGTCCCGGTACGCGGGAGCCGAGGCGTAGGCGGCGCTCAGGCGTTCGAAGGCGGTGCTGTCGGACCCGTTCTCGTTCTGCACGGGTTCGGAACGGGGGAGAGAATCGCCGTGAGGAACGATTGACGTCGGCGCGTGGCCCGCCGTTAGCAACAGCGTGCCGAAGGTCCCGCAAAGGATGAGTGTCCGCTTGGTCATATACCGGAGTCTGTTATTCGACAGTCAGCGAAGCGGGGGCCAAGGCAAGTAGAAACGAAATGCCTTTCAGAGAAATGAACGACGAAGAATGATCACCGTCGTTAAAATCCCACCGCAACAGGCTGGACAACTAGAGGACCCCGATTCGAGTTTCCGGTTATACATCAACGTAACCTGCTGAAAAGTGAGGGCTTGAAGGTATGGTTGCGTTATTCACGATCGGTTAGTGTTTAGTTGACGGGCTATTTTCCCTCGCTTGATCGTCCTTCAGCCCGTTCTTAACGTAAGCGCTTTTATTGAAGACAGAGAAAAACATTTTCTTTTAGGAGTTACAGCATCATTGTACCTGTGAATGAGATGCATATTCTCGCGGATGCGAACATTCCCCGTGTCGACCCCGCCTTCGGCGAGCTCGGGACGGTCCACACGAAGCCGGGGCGGGCGATTTCCTCCACGGACGTGCAGGAGGCAGATGTGCTTCTGGTGCGAAGCGTGACGCCGGTGGGCCCAGATCTTCTCGACGGGACGGACCTCCGCTTCGTGGGATCGGCGACGATCGGGACCGACCATGTAGACCGCGAATATCTGGAGGCGCGCGGCATCCCGTTTGCCCACGCCCCGGGCTCAAATGCCGATTCGGTGGCCGACTATGTGGTCGTCGCGTTGCTGCTGCTCGCGCGCCGACGGGGCACGGAGCTTCAGGGGCGTACAGTTGGAATTGTGGGGTGCGGCAACATTGGGGGACGCCTCGTGCGGCGGCTGCAGGCACTGGGAATGACGGTTCTCCTCAACGATCCGCCCCGGGCCCGCGCGGCGGAGGCGGCGGGGCGCGCCCACGCATTTCGTCCCCTTGATGCGGTGCTCGACGCGGCCGAGGTCGTGACGCTGCACGTGCCGCTCACGACCGAGGGGCCCGATCCCACCCATCACCTCGCGGACGCAGCGTTCTTCGAGCGGATGACCGAGGGCGCGTGGATGCTGAATACGTCGCGCGGACCGGTCGTGGACGGAGACGCCCTGCGAGATGCACGCGTGCACGGCCCGGTGGCGGCGGCCGTGCTCGACGTGTGGGAGCACGAGCCGGCCCCCGATCCGGCGCTCGTCGACGCCGTCGACCTGGCGACCCCGCACATTGCCGGATACGCGTACGACGGAAAGGTGCGCGGTACGGCGATGCTCCACGAGGCGCTGTGCGAACACCTCGGGGCAACGGCCGCCTGGGAGGGACCGGCCGGCATTGAGGCCACGTCCAGGGACACGCTGCACTGCTCGCCGCCCGATCCGCGGCTGCCGGACGCAGAATGGCACTACCATCTCGCGCGACAGGGCTACGACCTACAGACGGACGACGCGGCACTGCGGGCGGTCATGGATCAGGAGGCTGACGACCGGGCAGATGCGTTCGCGGGCCTCCGGAGCGACTACCGTCGGCGGCGAGAGTTGCAGCAGTACCACGTTTCCCGGACGGCCGTTCCGTCGGCCCACCGGCGGGCCGTGGAGGCGGGACTGACGATGCAGCTTCGCTGAGTAGGAATGCCTCTGCGGCCAAGACGTCGGGAGGAGGCGCGAGGCACGCGACGCTCATCCCGTCACGTCTCCCGCATCCCCCATCACGGTTCACGACCGGTAGCCGTAGGAGCGGAGGATGTTTTTCCGGTCGCGCCAGTTCTCCTGCACCTTTACGTGCAAGTTGAGGTAGACGGGGCTCTCAACGAACGCCTCGATGTCCTCGCGGGCCGACATCCCGACCTTCTTGAGGGCCTTGCCGCCTTCCCCGATGAGAATGCCCTTGTGCGACTCCTCCATGACCACGATCTCCGCGTCGATGTAGTCCTTCTGTCCCGACGACTGTCGGGACCGCTCCTCGTAGGCCACCACGTTGACCTGCACGGAGTACGGAATTTCCTGGTGGTAGTGCTTGTACACCTTTTCCCGGACCATCTCGGCCACGAAGAAGCGCTCCGGATGCTCGCTGATCATCTCCTTCGGGTAGTAGGGCGGGCCCTCCGGCAGGGTGTCGAGGACGAGATGCAGCAGCTTCTGGAGGTTGAAGCCCTCGTGGGCGGAGGTGGGCACGACCTCGTCGAAGGCGCGGAGCTCCTCGTAGGACTCCACGAGAGAAAACACTTCTTCCTGCGGAATCAGGTCCATCTTCGTGAGCACCAAAAACGCGGGCGTGTCCCCAATTTGCTGGAGGCTTTGCGTGTCCGGCTCCTCCTGTGTCCCCTCGTGGAGGAAGAGCAGCAGGTCGGCATCCCGAATGGCCCCCTGGACCTGTCCCATCATGGTCTTGTGGAGCTCGTAGCGGGGCTCAATGATGCCCGGGGTGTCGAGGAAGATGGCCTGATGTTCGGGGCCGGAATGAATGCCGAGCACGCGATGGCGCGTGGTCTGGGGCTTTTTGGTGACAATCGACAGCTTCTCGCCGAGCAGGGCGTTCATCAGGGTGCTTTTGCCCACGTTGGGCTTGCCCACGATGGCCACGTAGCCACTCGTATGATCGTCGGAAATGTCCTCGAAGAGGGGACCGGATTGCTCCATGGAATCGCCGTAGTAGAAAATAGAAAAATGCCGGGGGATGGCTATTCACCGGTCACAACCGTACGCATATCGCGGACGGCCTGGTCCATTCCCACCAGGATGGCCCGCGCCATGACCGCAAATCCGATGGATACTTCGGCCACATGGGGCACGGTCTCGCGGAAGAGTGGGAAATTGCGATAATCCAGCCCGTGCCCGGCATGCACGCGGAGCCCGGCTTCGTGGGCCGCCTCGGCGCCACGGGCGAGCCGTTCGGCCTCCTCGCGCCGGGCGTCCTCGGTGGGGGCCTCGGCAAAATCGCCGGTGTGAAGCTCCACGCAGTTGGCGCCGGCGTCCGCGGCGGCCTCCATCTGTGAGGGAACTGGATCGACGAAGTAACTGACCTGGGGAACGCCCGCGTCGTACAGGCGGTCGGTCACGGTTTCCAGGCGCGTTCGGTGTGCCGCCACGTCAAGTCCGCCTTCGGTGGTCACCTCTTCGCGCCGTTCCGGGACCAGCGTGGCCAGGTCCGGCGCCACGTCGCAGCAGATGGAGACGACCTCCTCTTCGGTGGAGAGCTCGAAGTCGAGCTTGCCCTGCACCGTCTCGGCCAAGAGCCGCACGTCCCGTTCGGTAATGTGGCGGCGGTCCTCCCGGAGGTGAAACACGATGCCGTCGGCCCCGGCGTGCTCGCAGCGAGCGGCGGCGTGGACGGGGTCCGGAAACGTCTCCTGGCGGGCGTTCCGGAGCGTGCCGACGTGGTCGACGTTGATGAGAAGATTGATCACAACAGGAAAGGTACAGCGCATCCGAGAAATCATGTGTGGACGATTCCAACACCGGGGGGGCAACTTTGTTTTCGGGCGAGGCGGGGAGCCGTACCACGGGCGTGGACGGAAGTGAATGATTCTTCGTCCGAGGGGTGGGGCCATCTCGGTGCTGAACCGCAGATTGGGAATTGCATTTCGCTGAGAAGCCTCCTATTTTCGAGGCAGTTCGATTTTGCCTGGTCCTATTACCGGTTCTTCAGACAGTTTCAGAAGCTGTTTGCTGAATGGACGCATCCGAGAAGTGCTGATCGAGTTGTGTCCGCGACACGTCGGCCCGGACCAGGCGCGTGCCGGAAGCGCTCAGACATGCTCTTTCGGACTGGTCCCCCCGCTCAGTTTTTCCGTCATCAGGAACGAATGGTCACATGGCAACGAGTAGTGGAGCACTCCAAACAGGCATCCAGGTTTTTCTCGGACTTGTCATTATTGGTCTCTCATACTTTTTGTACCTATCGATCACTGAGCCGTACGACCGGATCGAGCGGCGGCAGCAGAAGATCGAGAAAACCCGTACTCGGATGACGAACGTTCGGACTGCACTGGTCGACTACGAGCGGGACAGTGCGTCATATCCGGATTCGTTGAACCTGCTGATGAAGCATATCCGCCAGGATTCGATTCTCTCTACCCGACAGGACAGTGTGTTTGATGGTACCCTGAATCTCGATTCGCTCCTGTATTCCGCGCGCTCGGGCGAGCGATTCCAGTACGCAGTCAGTGACACAGGACGGGTGGAGACGTACCTGCTTCAGGATCCGGCGTCGGACGATGAGATTGGAACCCTGTCGGGCGATCCGACGCAGCAGAATGCTGCCAGTTGGGAATAGGGCGCCGGGGCTGACGTCTAGCATTCCCGTCGCGCATACCGGGGGCGGACGTTGGGCGGTCGCGTGTCAGAATCGTTCTTTGGGGAGGCACGCCTGCCGTCGCCCAGAACGATAGGCGGGACCTTCGTGCGCGTGGGAGCCGCGGGGGCAGGGCGCACCGCTCGGGGCGAGGACAGACCCGGATCGCCACGACCACGATGCAATTGCCTTAGGGGAGGGGGCGGACGCAACGATGGGATCACTATGACACAGTCGACCACGGCCGCGCTTCACATTCAGGGCTCGACGATTCGGTACGCGGAAGTCGTGCGGGAGCAGGAGGCCCGCGACCTTCAGCGTCTCGGCGGCCAGACCTTTTCGTTTGACGTCGTGCGCGCTCTGTGGGAGGGAGAAAAGACCGACGACCTCGATGGGGTTGCCGAGGCCGTCCGGGGAATGCTCGCGGGCCTGGACGCCGCCGCGCTCCGGGTGGTTGTGCATCCGCTGGATGCTTTCAGTTTCTTCACGCCAATTCCAGCCGGTTTGTCCGAGTCGGAACGGCACCGGTACGTGACCTCGCAGGCGGCCCTGGTCACCGGTGCGCGGTCGCCCGACACCCTTGCTCTGTCGCTCCGGACGGTCCGGCCCGTGGAGGGCCGCGAGGGGGGCGAGTGGGTGCACGTGCTGGCCCTGCCGCAGGGGGTTGGGGAGCGGATGGAGGCGCTGACGGATTCCCTCCCGGTGCAGACCGTGACCCGGATGGTCAGCTCGGAGGCTGCTGCCCAGATTGTGGGACACATGGAGCGTTCGGATGCCTTCGCTGCGGAACACGAGGCCACGTACAGCCTGGCCATCGGGCAGTACGCGACCCATACGGAGTATGCGCTCGTCCGGGAGGGCGCGTGGCACCATGCACACGCCACGCGGGAGGCGCGGACTGCGGGGAATCGGGCGTACTACGCGGTTGGGTTTCTGAACCGAGTGGACGTAGCGGCGGAGGCCGTGGATCGTCTCTTCGTGTATGGACCCCAGGCGGAGGCCGAGGGGCCGCTGGAGGCCGTGTTTGACTGCTCGCCCGTCTCGCTCGATCCGTTCGAGGGGCTTCGCCGGGTGCCGGATCGTTTCAAGGATCGGGACCGAGGGACGGAGTATGTGCCCGCCATTGGGGGCGCCTCGGCGGGGTCGGGCTGAGCGTGAGACCGGCCAGTGACGAGAGAAGACAGTCGTCCCCACGGGCCGCGTCTGGATTCTGCCGCAGCGCCCGATGCCGACGCGGACGGCACGGAGGAGAAGGACGAGGGCATGTTTGACGTCCGTCAACACTGGGCGCGCCGCTGGGGGATCTCTTTCCCGATAGGTTGTTACCAAGGGTAGCGTATCCTCGAAAGTTCGCTGTTCATCACTGACGGGTACAACGCACCATGAAACTCATTGCCGGCCGATTCGGGGGACACGGCCTCAAAACGCCATCGGGCCACAAAACCCGTCCCTCGACGGCCCGCGTACGGGAGGCCTTGTTCGGGCTCATCGACGCGCGGATCTATCTCGAAGGGGCGGAGGTGCTCGACCTGTTCGCCGGCACGGGGGCGCTGGGGCTCGAGGCCATCAGTCGGGGGGCGGTCCTTGTCACGTTTGTGGAGCAGAACCGGGAGGTCCTCGACTACGCCCGCCAGAACGCCGAAAAGCTGGGGGTGGAGGACAAGTGCATTTTTATTCAGGGCGACGCGGTGGAGTATCTTCGGTCCTACAGCGGGCCGGAGCTCGACCTCATCATGGCAGATCCCCCGTACAAGCTGGAGGCCATGCGGGAGATGCCCGACCTGGCGATCCCGCCCCTGCAGACCGATGGGGTGTTCACCCTCGAGCACAGCTCTCACGACTGGTTCGACGAGCACCCGCACCTGATGACGAGCCGGTCCTACGGGCGTACGATCGTGAGTCTGTTTCGGCCGCCGCTGCCGCCCGAGGAGGCCGAGTCCGAAGAAGAGGCCTCCACGACGACCAACTCCTGACTGCTCGACGCGCGTTTCTCGGTCCCGACCGCCCATTCTCATGGATGGCGATTTTGCGCTGTATCCCGGCACGTTCGATCCGTTCACGTTCGGGCACCGGGACGTGTTGGAGCGGGCCCTCCGCATCTTCGACTTCGTGGAGGTCACCGTCGGTGTAAACCTGGAGAAGGAGACGCTCTTTTCGACGGAGGAGCGCACGGAGCTGGTTCGCAAGTGCACCGAGGACCTGGAGGGGGTGCGGGTGAAGGCGTACGAGGGACTGATCGTGGATCGGGCGCGCGACGTGGGGGCGCTGGCACTGGTGCGGGGACTTCGCCAGGTGAGCGACTTTGACGCCGAATTTCGGATGGCCTTTGCGAATCGAAAGCTGGCGCCGGAGCTCGAAACGGTGTTTTTTATGACGGCCGAAGAGCACGCGCTCATCAGCTCCTCGATGGTGCGGGACGCCCACCGCTGGGACGGCGACGTCTCGAAGTTCGTCCCGCCGCCGGTGGTGGAGGCGCTGAAGCACAAAGATTCGGCCGTTCCTTCATAGTGGGCCCAGGGCAGACCCACCGGGCGCCCGTCGCGCTGCCCTCGCGTGTTCCTCGTTTGTTCTACGCTTTTCGACTGATCCGGTCTACACACTGCCTATTGCAGTCTCAAGCAATTCCTTTTGCAATGGAGTCATCTTGAGCGGAGCGAAGCGG
>JBDGQM010000178.1:0-3831 GCA_042219065.1 Salinibacter sp.
ACGGTCCGCGCCGCGCCCCGACGCCCCAGGTGCTCGGCAATGTCGCCGTACGTGGTCACCCGGCCCGGCGGAATCTCCGCCACCACGGCCCAGACGCGCTCGAAGAAGGAGGAAGACGTCGACGCCGCCATTGCGGAAGGAGAATGCGTTCAAACAGTCCAAACAGAAGACGAACGACCGCCATTCCGATTGGGAGGAATGCCTTGATCGCTCTTCAGATCCGAACGGGACTTTCCGTCTGGAGCAACTCCTGCCCCCCCCCTCCTCGCAGTGATCGCCCGCCCTCAGGGTTCGCCTCAGCTACTCCGCCCCAAGAAGAACGACCGCGGCGGCGCCCACGAGCAGCGCCACGGCGCCCGCCGCGTAGAAGACTGTGCCAATATCGCCGAGCACGAGGGCGCCCCCCAGCAGGAGCGGCCCGAAGGCCTGCCCAAGGCGCAGGATCATTCCGTTCAGCGACAGAATGACGCCGCGGGAGGCCTCCGACGAGAGCTCCGTGAGGCGGGTCTGCAGCGCCGGCTGGTTCATCCCCTGCGCCACCCCGTACAGCAGTGCAGCCGCCCCCACGCCCCACGGCCCGGGGGACAGCGGCATGAGGGCGAGCGCGACTCCGTCGACGACGAGCGATCCCTGAATGAGACGACGCGGCGTCAGCCAGGTGGTCAGGCGTCCCATCTGGGTGGCCACGAGGGCGCTCGACACCGACGCGGCCGCCAGCACGGCGCCCGCAACGACGGAGGAGGCCCCGAACCGGCTCTCCAGAAGCTCCGGTACGTACGTGAGAAACGCCCCAAAGATGAGGATGAAGATTCCGAAGTTGACCGCGAGCAGCCCAAACACACGACGGTCGCGCAGGCGTTCCCCCACCGTCGCGAGATAGTCCCGAAAGCCGTCCGCGGCCGGCCCCGTGTTCACTGCGGGGGCGTCCAACTTCCAGGCCACCGCCGCGCCCACCGGCAGGGCCAGCAGGGGCAGCGCAAAGGGCACGTACCACGCGAGGGTGGCCAGCAGCCCGCCGACAGCCGGGTAGGCCGCCGTGCCCACATTGAGGGCCGTCGCGTTGTACCCGACGGCCGCCGCCCGTCCCGGTCCCTCGTACCGATCCCCGATGATGGTCACCGACAGTCCCACGAGCGGCGCCGCGGCCAGTCCCTGCACGGCCCGCAGGCCCAGCAGCACCGGAAACGAGCGGGCCAGCGCACACGCGCCCCCGGCGATCCCGAAAACGAACAGCGTAGGGACCAGCACCCGCTTCCGGCCCAGGCGGTCGGCCCCCACGCCCGCAAGGGGCGCGCTCAGAAGGCCCGGCAGCGAGTAGGCCGTGACCACCCAGCCCACCTGCACCCGCGAAATCCCGAACACCTCCACCACCTGCGGAAAGGCGGGGGACACGCCCGACACGTTTCCGACGCCGACCAGCGTGACGGCAAAGAGCAGCCACAAGTCGAGGTCGCCCAGCGGCGAGGCCTCCGACGACGAGTCCCCGCGGCCAGGGCGAGCATCAGCGTCGTCGACCATGCGCGCTACGGACAAGGGGTAAAGACAAAACAACCAGACTCAGGGCGCCCTGCAAGTCCCCCAGGGCCACTTCAATCGGTCTCTTTGGGTTTAAAAAGTCTCCAGATCTGGCGAGAAGAGCGCTTGGCTGTAGAGACCGGCTCTATGCTATCGATCTCGCTGGATTCGGGGAGATTCACTCCAAGAGCACTTCTTCCCTCCGGTCAGGGCGCCTCGACTCCGCTGCACTTCGCTCGGACTGACTCTACCCCAGACAGATTGCTTGACCCTGCACCAGCCCCTCCGCTCTCCTTTTCGCCCACTCGCCCTCTCTCCCTCTCGTTATTCCACCCGAAGCATTCGGTATCCATAGGGGTCCAGCTCCATCGTGGTCCCCTCCACGGTCGCGCCCGAAAGCGCGTCGGTGAGGGACGCGTCGGTGTAGGCGTCCGGGACGGACACGGTCGTGGACGTGTCACGGACGTTGACGGCCATAAGCATGGTCTCGTCCTCCGTTGTCCGCTCGTAGACGAGCGCATCCTCGGCCTCCGGGGTGTGGATCTCCAGCGATCCGTGCCGCAGCGCCGGACTGTCGCGGTACAGATTCAGGTACTCGCGGTAGAAGTCCCGAATCTCGGGCTGCTGGGCCCAGTCGTACGGCGTGCGGGCAAAGAACGAGACCGAGTCCGTCACGCCCAACTCCTGGCCGTTGTAGACCAGCGGCGCGCCTGGCACGCTCGCGGCCAGGACAAAGGCCGCCTTCGAGCCCTCCAGGCCGTCGAAGAGCGCGGGCGGTGGGGCATCCCACATCGTCTCGTCGTGGTTGGTGGTAAAGCGCAGCCGCTTGGCCGCCTCCGGCAGATTCGCGAGCGTGGTGTCCACCTGCGTCGCAAGCGTCCGGACCGGGGCCTTCTCCTCCCACACCCGCTTCAGCGCGCCGTAGAAGGGCCAGGCATAGGTCTGGTCGAAGCCCACCTCGTGCATCTCCGGCTCGGCCGCCTCCGCGAGCATGAGCACCTCCTTGTGCGTCTCCACCGAGTCGATCGCGTTCTCCCAGAAGTCGAGCGGCACCGCGTGGGCCACGTCGCACCGGTACCCGTCGATGTTGAACTCGCGCACCCAGTACTGCATCACGTCGATCATCTCCTGGCGCGTCCGCGCGTTCCCAAAATTGAGCTCTACCACGTCCGTCCAGTTGGTCGTGTCGCCGTTCAGGACCGGCACCGTAAAGCCATTGATCGGGCCGTCGCTGTACATGTCCGGATGCTTCTCCAGCCACGGGTGGTCCCAGGCGGTATGGTTGGCCACCAGGTCGATGATGATGTGCATGTCGCGAGCATGCACGGAGTCGACAAGCGCCTGAAAGTCCTCCTTCGTGCCGTAGTTCGGATTGACATCGTAGTAGTCTCGGACGGAGTACGGCGAGCCGAGCGGCCCAATGTCGTCTTTGCGGCGCTTCTTGCCGATGGGGTGGATGGGCATGAGCCACAGCGTATTGATGCCCATCTCCTTAATCTCGTCGAGCCGTCCGATGAGGCCGCGGAAGGTGCCTTCTTTCGACGCGTCGGGGATGAAAACCTCATAGACGGTGGCGTTCTGCACCCAGGCAGGCTCGCCCACCCCGTCGACGGAGGAGGTGACGGACTCGTCGGGCGGCGTGCCACACCCGAACAGGCCGAGGACGAGGACAGTACTGAGCGCATACAGCAGCGAGCGGCGAAGCATAACAACCGAAGCCTGTAGAACGAAAATGGTGAACGAGGCCGAGGCGGTGCCCCCGGCGCAAGTGGACAGAAACCAGTATAGGGAACAGCCCGCCCATCCCCAAAGCGCAGTGCGGACTACCGTGCTTTCCGCACGGGCCGCGACGCGTCCGGGTTGGCCCATACAGGCTCCTCCTCGTTCTGCGTGGCGACGGTCGGCTCCGGCTGCACCGCCGCGTAGATCCAGCACCACCCGAGACAGAACGCCCCGCCCGCCGCGAAGCCGACCACTGTGTCAACGGCATAATGAAAACGGCCGAAGACCGTGGACGCGGCAATGCCCAGAAGAAGTCCCCCCAGCCCAATCCGGGCCCACCAGCGCCGCGGGGCCAGCAACAAGACGATTCCTACGCTCATGCCCACGTGGGAACTGGGAAATGCACCGGTGTGAATGCCATTCGCGGCAAAAGGGCTATAAATGTGCGCCACGATCCACGGAAAGATTCCCCTCGTGGTGAGCGACGCACCGGTCGCAAGAGGCCCAGCGACCGGGAACGCGACGAAAACCAGAATGAAGCTCACGAACATCCCCGTGACAACGAACGCGAAGCGGGGAAACGCCCTCGGACGT
>JBDGQM010000178.1:3931-7713 GCA_042219065.1 Salinibacter sp.
CTCGGACGTAGAGAAAGGCGCCCCCCACGAGAAGGTAGTAGGAAAGATAAAGCAGGTGAAACCCTTCCCGCCATATCGGCCCTGACAGCCACCGGGAGAAATGCTGATGGGGATGTCCTCCAAACAACCATCGGTCCCACTGCTGCACCATCGGGTCGAATCCGGCAGGATCGTGCATGAGCCGCGCGAGCAGATCCACCTCTCCGTATAGGCCGAGCAAAAGCAGCAGCGGATACAGGTCACGAAGGAGCCGGAGAGGCGCTGGAAGCGAGCGCATACGGGCGAGGGTGACGATCCCCACAGCCGTTCCCACATTCAGTCCAATACAGAAGGAGTAGACCCACCGTACGCCACATCCCGGAATGAAAAGCACACTGCCCCCCACCAGAAACGCCACAGCGAGTACGTCCACTCGTCGCAGGGACTGCACCCATCGGATGGAGGTTGCAAGCGACACAGGCAGAAACGCTGGTCAGACAGGCCGTCCGGCACCACTCGCACCGACCCCTGATCTTTAGGACCGCATACGCTTTCAAGAAACGTATTTTCTGTGACACGGGATCCATACGGCCGAGATTGATCCCGATTATCCCCACCTGCACGGGTGCCCTCGCCGTCTGCTCTATGCCGGTCCGTGTGTCTTGTGGGCATGGCCCAGACAGCCCGGCTACGCCACCGACCGCGCGTCAATCGTCTCGCCGGTCATGTCGCCCTCGAGACTCTGTAGGTAGGCCTCGGCGACCGTCGCCGCCGGGAGGCCCTCCCCGGGATCCTCGCCCATCGCCTCCAGCGTCTCGGCGACCCAGGGCGGGCTCACTGCATTGACCCGAATCTCGCGCGGCAATTCCAGGGCGGCGGCGCGCACGAAGCCCTCCACCCCGGCGTTCACGAGGCTAATCGCCGCGCTTCCGGGCATCGGCTCCTGGCTGAGCACGCCGCTCGTGAGGGCAAAGACGCCCCCGTCGCGCACCGCGTCGAGCCCGCGGCGGACGAGGTTGACCTGCCCCATCAGCTTGTTCGACAGGCTCAGGGAAAAGTCGTCGTCGCTCAGTTCATCGAGCGCCCCAAAGGCCGCCTCCCCCGCACAGGACAGCACGGCGTCCTGCGGCCCCACGGTATCGTAGAGCTGCTCAATGGAGTCGGGATCGGCGAGGTCGACCTGTACCTCTCCGCTCGTGTGGCCCGCAACGGTCACGTCGTGGGAGTCCGAGAGGGCATCGATCACGGCACTGCCAATCGTTCCGGTGCCGCCGACAACGAGTACATTCATGACTGTGGAGTCGAGGATTGAGCGTAGGAACGGAAATTGGAAGCGTCGCGCTCGCCTTTTACTCCGCTCCGGACACGCGGAGGGGAATCCGGTACACGTTTGACTGCGCAGTGATGTAGAGCGTCTGCCGCCCCGGTCCGCCGAACGCGAGATTGGTCGGCCCTTCCGGCACAGAAATCCGATCCAGCAATTCGCCGTCGGGCGTGTAAATCCAGATGCCGCCGGGCCCGGTGCTGTAGAGATTGCCGTCGGCGTCGACCTTCATCCCGTCGGCATTTCCCGGCGCCTCCCCCGTCATTTCCGCAAAGACGCGTCCGTTCGCGATGTCGCCGTTCTCCGTGACATCGTACGCCCGAATGAGGTCGCCGTCCGTGTCGTTCACGTACAGGGTGGACTCGTCCGGCGAGAGGACGATGCCGTTAGGACGGGCGAACTCCGTGGTGAGCAGTGTAAGCGTGCCGTCCGGATCGAGGCGGTAGACGCCCGCGAAGTCGAGCTCCCGATTCTTCTCGTCGACGCCGTAGGGCGGGTCCGTGAAGTAGATCGTGCCGTCGTCGGCCACGGTCAGGTCATTGGGACTGTTGAGGCGGCTCCCCTGGTACGAGGTTACCAGCGGCTCAATCTCGCCCTCCGTCGTGAGGCGTGCCACCTGCCCGTCGTGCTGCGCGAGGAGGAGCCGCCCCTCCGCACTGACCGCCAGCCCGTTGGCGTGCCCAGACGGCTTGAGGAAAACGCTTGCGCCCTCGTCCGGCGTCCACTCGTAAACGGTGTTGGCCGGGATGTCGCTAAACACCAGCCGTCCGTCGTGCCAGAGCGGACCTTCCGTAAACTCAAATCCACCTGCCACCTTCTCGACCGTTGCCCCCTCGGGCACGGGGGAGGACTGAGCCTGGACCGAGGGGGCCATGCCCACCCCCAGCACGAGAGCGAGTCCCAAAAGGAGCGGGGCCGTCCAGGCCCGAACGACCTCTGAAGGATTGCGAACCATCACCCAGAATGAGAATCGTAGAGGATTGATCATGGCGAGAAAGCCGAGCTGATTCACGAACGATCGTGTCTCTCATAAAACAAAACAGACCGGACACATTCAGCCCGATCGTGCCCGGCCCATCCCGGGGCGCACCCGGTCCGCAGTGGGCTCGTTCTCTCGACGCCCATCGCCGGACGCAGGCCCGTATCGATCGGGAGCGGGGACGTCATACCAATTGCGAGCGTTCAATGTACATTATTGCTCCTATCCGTTTATGTAGGGACGACCCGCCGGTCGTCCCTACATCGATGTGGAGGCAAAATCTACCTTTCGGTTCCCATTTATTGACCGCGCCGCCCCCTTTGGGCCTGCACACCGATTCGGCGCAGACGGTATCAGTCCGCAGGCGTCACTCCCGAGCCTCAGATTTGGTCCCCGACTCCGCCCGTAATCCCTCCCGAACGAGGTGCCATACGGCCTCGAACTGCTCGTCGATGGTCGGGTCGTCCCACGCGTCGGCCCGGGCCGGGTGGTGAAAGCGAGCGGTGGCGTGAAAAACCGCCCGGGCTGCCGTCTCCGCATCGGCCACGTTAAAGCCCCCTGCTGCGCGTCCATCGGCGACAATGGCCGCTAGCTGATCGACGAGTTCCGTCACGTGCTGGTCGACGATGCCGGTGGCTTCCTGGGCGAGCTGGTAGTAGGTGGCAAACATCTCCGGATCGTCGCGGCGCACCTCGTGCTTCGTGGAAATCAAGGTATCAAGCCAGCGGCGGAGACGCTCCTCGGCGGGCCCCTCCTCGCGGCTGATGGCGGCGAGGGACTGCTCCACCCGTTGCAGCCACCGGCGCGTCACGGCGTCCCGAAGGGCGGCCTTGCTCGAAAAATGGCGGTAGATGGTGCCATGGCTCACGTCGAGCGCGCGGGCCACGTCCACGACGTTGGTCTTCTCCGGACCGAACTTGCGCAGTACCTCTTCCGTGGTGTCCAGAATCTCTTCTCGCGTCGGCATGAGCGTCTCGGGCCTGTTCGGCGCAGGCATCACTGAGGCTCCAAAATAAGCTCAGGACCCCGCACATGCGAACACACGATCGGGGGAATGGCTCCGGGGAAGTTCACGTCTCAACCAATCACCTCGCCCCCGACGGCGTATCCGGTCTCGGCCGTCTCGGTGATCCGGACGTTCACGAACTCGCGAATGTCTTCGTCCTTCTCTTCGCGATAGAACTGGCTGACTGTGTCCGTCATGCGCTCGATAAACGCCTCCTTTTGCTGGTCACTGAGGTCGCCGGGGGGAACTGTGAGTCTGATTGTGGGCATGGGGGGAACGAGAGATCATTCGAGCGATCTGGCGAAAATGCACCTGCACCTTATCCGTACAGATGACAAAAATCAAAATCTGTTACGAGAATGCATATTTTTGTCACATTGTTGGGGATCGCATCGATTCTCAGTGCGAAGGGCCGCCCTGTCGGCGTGGATCGCCTTCGATGCCTCCGTCTTCCCTAAAACGCCAGCACCTCCTCCACCGTCGGCCGCAGCCGC
>JBDGQM010000179.1:0-3626 GCA_042219065.1 Salinibacter sp.
ATAAAGCGGAAGCTCCTCCGCACGGCACTGGCCTGTTCCTGGGTTTTCCACCATCTCCCGAATGCGTTCGGGATCTTCGGTCGCAAGCTCCCTCTGAATGACTTTGATTTCCATGTCCCGACGGCTGTCGGGATCGGAGCTTCACCGGCGAACGACAGAAGCTCCAGGCGGGGATCGGGGCCAAAATCGCAACCAACCGACCTCGTTCGGGCAAATATCAGACCTGTTCGAAATTTCCTTGACGCGTATGCGATTCGGACGGGGCACGTGGGAGCACGGATGCATCGCCTTGGACAGGGACAATGTCACCCCCCTTCTGGCCAAGATGCAACCGCCGTGCCTCCGCCAGGGCAATCGCATGAACGCAAACCGTCGCTCCAAGCTCGACTTGGAGCCCATATGACGAGTGTAGAAGCGCCCCCATCCAGTCGGATGGGTCCCAAATCAAGTTTGGGACGACAAACGAGAGCGCTTTTTTGTGTCTCCCCTGCCAGAAAACAGATGTCTGAGCATCAGTCTGAAGCAGTAGGCTATTGATGCGATTGCCCTGGCCTCCGCAAATTCCTCACATACCCGCTCCCCTCCCCCTTCACCACTCCCCCCACACCCCTCCACCCTCGACCCTCTCCCCCAACCCTCAACCCACTACTCCCGCCCATAATCATCCTCGAGCCGAATGATGTCGTCCTCCACACAGAGCCCCATCTGCGTCTCAATAAAGACGAGCGGCCCGTCGCCGTCGTTCTCGATGCGGTGCACGTCCCCCTCGTCAATGAAGCACGTGTCGCCCTCGGACACATCGATCTCCTCGTCGTTGCGCGTAAACACGCCCTCGCCCCGCACCACGACCCAGTGCTCCCGTCGGTGCTCATGCTTCTGCAGGGAGAGGCGCTCCCCGGGATTCAGAATGATTCGCTTCACCCGATAGCCGGGCTCGTTCAGGTACTCCTCCCAGCGTCCCCAGGGACGGTCGTCGGCATCAAGAAACATGGAAATCGGGTTCAGTAGTGAAGAAAAACAGAGTCGTACAGAAGAGAAGGTTTCCTCAAAGGGCGCCCGTCCGTCTTAGGACATCGCCGGTTCGTCTTCCTCAGGGGCACGAGTGGTGGTCTCGACTGCCGTTCCCACCGTCATCAGCAGGCCGTACAGGAGCACGGCCCCAACGAGGAGCCCAATCCACCACGGCATCCCGAAGCCGGCCGGCAGCGTGCCGAACAAAATGGCCACCGTCCCCACGCTCAGGGCGTACGGCAGCTGGGTCCGCACGTGCTCGATGTGATCGCACCCGCTGGCCATCGAGGAAAGGATGGTGGTGTCGGAGATGGGCGAACAGTGGTCGCCCCAGACCGCCCCGGCCAGCACACACGACACGGCCGAATAGAGAATGTGAAAGTGCGCCGGATCGGCCATGGCGTTTTGCGAGAGCACCCCCCACACCAGCGGAATGACCAGCGGCATCAGGATGCCCATCGTCCCCCAGCTCGACCCCGTGGCAAAGGCCGTCGCGGCGGCAAGGATGAAGACGATCGTGGGGACAATCCCGGGCGGAAGGGCCTCGCCGAGGATGGAGACGAGGTAGTCGGCCGTATGCAGGACCTCGGTGATGTCGGACAGCGCCCACGCCAGCACCAGGATAATCATCGCGAAGAGCATGGACTTGAGGCCCTCGTACCAGGCCTCTACGGTCTGCTCCAGGTCCAAGAGTCCCTGTCCAATCGACAGTCCCGCCGCAACCAACACTCCCAGCAGGGACCCCCACATGAGCGCCGTGTAGGAATCGGCGTCTCCGATGATGTCTCTGAGAGGCGCCTCGGCCCCGGCTGCCTGCACGCCGGTCGCATAGAGCCCTCCGAGTACCCCGCCCACCAGTACGACAATCGGAATGACGGCGTTGAAGGCCCGGTACGGAGTTCCCTCGGGCGGCGCGAGTTCCTCGCCCTCCTCCCCGGCCGCCTCATCCACGCTGGCGTCGTCGCCGAGCACTTTGCCCGTCTCCCGCGCCCGTGACTCCGCTTCGTACATCGGCCCGAAGTCAAGCCCCGAGTACGCCACGAGAAACACAAAGAAGAGGGCGAGAAGCGGATAGAAGTTGTAGGGGATGGAGTTGAGAAAGACGGAATACGCCCCCTGAGTAATGCCCTCAATGTTTTCAATGGCCGTCTCGAGAAGCCCTACTTGATACCCAATCCAGGTGGTCACCAGGGCCAGGGTCGAGATGGGGGCCGCGGTCGAGTCGACTATGTACGCCAGCTTCTCGCGCGAGATGTGCAGGCGATCCGTCACGGGCCGCATCGTGTTGCCCACGATGAGGGTGTTGGCGTAGTCGTCGAAGAAAATGCTGACGCCGAGCACCCCCGTCACCATCTGCCCGCGTCGGGAGTCACTGGCCAACCCCGTAAGGCGGTCCACGATCCCGAGCGTTCCCCCATTTTTCGAGATAATGCCCACCATGCCCCCAATCATCAGGGAAAACAGGATGATGGCCACGTGGTCGGAGTTAGACATGGCCCCGAGCACGTACACCTGCAGGGTGTCGAGCAGGCCCTTGAACAGTCCCCACGGCGTGAAACTGATCGCAATGATCGCCCCGATCCACACCCCGAAGAAGAGCGCAGGCACCACGCGCCGGTACACAAGCGCCATCCCGATGGCCAGCAGCGGCGGCAGGATGGACAGCCAGCCGGGAAGGGACCGCGTTGTCGTCGACCGAACCACCGTCCCGCCCGCCACCACCTCTACCGACACGGTGCCCCCGTCCGAGGCCGTCACTGCGTCACTGGTCCAGACCTCGTCGGCCGCATTGTACGACAGCGGCACCGTCTCTCCGCCGACCCGCACAGCAGGCTGATCCCCTTCGGACAGCGACCCGTCCTCCGGCACAGTCACCGAGAACTCGATGCCGGTCAGCACCGGATCTGGGACCTTGATGTCTCCGTCCTGCGCAAGGGCCGGCGAGCCGAGGAACATGAGCAGTCCCAGACCGGCGAGAAAAGCCCGCATCTTGGAATGAGTCAGGAGTGGACGCGTCATGAGTTGAGCGTCAGGCGTTGGAGAAGTGCGAGAACAGGCTCACAGACAAGGCGGGACGTTATGTCTGGGGAGCAGATGTGTCTCCATTACGTGAGCAGGATGCCCACGAAAAGTGACGTCGAGATGATGGACCTCAATGATCTGGCCGTGTACAGGCGCTCAATGAAACTCGCCGAGCGGATCTGGGCAGAGGTGGAGGACTGGCCGTCCTTTGCCAAGTACTCCATCGGTGAGCAACTCGTCCAGGCGGCGGACTCAATTGCGGCGAACATCAGCGAAGGCCATGGGCGATACCACTTCGGCGAAAATCGTCAGTTCTGCTACTACGCTCGCGGCTCACTGCAAGAAACCATCACGTGGCTGCAGAAAGCAAAAATGCGCGGTCTCATCACGGATGAGTGCTACGAGGAACTATCCGACGAATTGACCGAGATCCGAAAGATGCTAAACGGCTATGTCCGCTCCATCGGCACGAACGCGAACTCCTGACTCATCCCTCGTGACTTACCACTCATGACTCATCCACTCATGACTCAGCCCTCTCGCGTCCCAAAAATCCGATCCCCGGCATCGCCCAGCCCCGGTCGGATGAACGC
>JBDGQM010000179.1:3726-8413 GCA_042219065.1 Salinibacter sp.
CTCGCGTCCCAAAAATCCGATCCCCGGCATCGCCCAGCCCCGGTCGGATGAACGCATTGTCGTCGAGCTCGCGGTCCAGCACCGCCGTCACGATGGGCACCTTTGGATGCTCCTCGCGAAGCTTCGCCACCCCCTCCGGCGCCGCCACCAGGCAGGCAAACGTAAAGTGCTCCGCGCCCGCCTCCTTCAGGTGCTGGATGGCAAAGGTAGCACTGCCGCCCGTCGCCAGCATCGGGTCCACCACGAAGACGTGCGCCGATTCAATGCCCGCCGGCAGGTTGCTGTAGTAGTCGACGGGGCGGTACGTCTCCTCGTCCCGCTGCATGCCGAGATGCCCCACGCGCGCCTCCGGCACGTACCGCACGAAGCCGTCGACCATGCCGAGGCCGGCCCGCATGATGGGCACCACCATCACGTCCTCGGCGATCTCGTAGCCCGTCGTGGGCTCCAGGGGCGTTTCGATCTCCGTCTCCTCCACGTCGATGTCGCGCATCGCCTCGTAGGCCAGAATCGCCGCCGCGTCGGACACGGTCTTCCGGAACTGCCCGTGCGGCGTCTCGTCGCGCCGCAGGATCGTCAGGTCGCGCTTGAGAATCGGATGATCGACGACCGTCAGCTTTTCCATCGAGAGGTGTGTCATGTAGGCCAGAGACAGAGCAAGGGCGGGCGTCGGCCACTGGGGGACCAAGGATTACTCCTCACCCTGATGCATCGTAAGCCACGGCTCGCGCTCCAAATAGTCATCGGTGATCTCTTTAACCTCATCCGTGAGCATGATCACCGCGATTAGGTTCGGCACAATGACGATGCCAAGGGCAATGTCCCCGATGGTCCAGATCGTCGTGAGCGCCGTCACGGCCCCGGTGAAGTTCATGATCACGAAGACGACCTTGTACGGGAAAATGGCCCGTTCGCCGAACAGGTAGTAGGCACAGCGGTCGCCGTAGTAGCTCCACGAAATCGAGGTCGAAATGGCGAAAAGCAGCACGCTCAAGATGACGATGTACCCGCCCCAGTCGCCGAGTGGCGAGAGGCCCCGCTCGAAGGCGAGCCGGGTAAGGGGTGCCCCGCTGCGCACGCCTTGTCCGTAGAGCGTATCGTATCGGGTGCCGTCTTCAGAGATAGCAACATTTTTTTGCGGGTAGAGCGTACCCGTAAACGGATCCTGGAGATCTTCGGGGTCCTCACATTCGTTCTCGCAGGAGGTGTAGAACTGCTCCACCACGGCCTGCCGCCAGGCAAACTGCGCCTCCTCATCGGGATTGGCCACCTGCTGCTCTCCGTCCTCGATCCGAATTTCCTCGGGCGTCTCGGCGTTCGGGAAGATTCCTCCCTCCCCCTCGACACGATACTCCACGCTGCCGGAATCCAGTTCGAACTCCGTGGGCACAGGATTGCCCCAGGCCCCACTCACCAGAATGGCGAGGCACGTGAGCGTGACGACCGTGATAGTGTCGATGAAGGGCTCGAGCAAGGCAACCACGCCTTCAGAAGCCGGTTCGTTCGTCTGTGCCGCCGAGTGGGCGATGGGCGCCGATCCCATGCCGGCCTCGTTCGAGAAAAGGCCGCGCTGCACGCCGTACTGGAATGTCAATAAAAACGCCCCGGCCCCCGTCCCGGCCACCCCCGCCGAGGGGTTGAAGGCATTCACGAAGATGCTGCCGAGGGTGGGAAGGACCGCTGTGTAGTTGAAGGCGAGAATGAACAGCGCCCCGACGACGTATAAGGCGGCCATGACGGGCACCAAGATGCCCGTAACCCGCCCGATGGCCTTTACCCCACCGAGAATGACAAGCGCAATGACGGTCGCAAGCAGTAATCCCGAGATCCACACGGCAATGCCAAACTCAGAGTTCATGACGTCGGCCACCGTGTTGGCCTGCACAGCGTTCCCTGTAAGAAAGGACGTGATCATGAGCATCACGGCGAAGAAGATCGCCAGGGGCTTCCAATTCTGCCCCAGGCCCTTCTCGATATAGAACATCGGACCGCCGGCCACGGTGCCCTTCCACGTCTGTTGCCACGTGCCTTTTTCCTCCTCCGTCGGCTCATCAACGTTGCGGTAAAATTGCGCGATGGTCACCTCACTGTACTTGGTGGCCATGCCCAAGAGTCCCGTCACCCACATCCAGAAGAGCGCTCCCGGTCCCCCGATGTGAATCGCCAGGGCGGCCCCGGCGATGTTTCCGATCCCAAGGGTTGCCGAGAGGGCCGTGGTGAGCGCCTGAAAGTGCGAGACGTCCCCTGGATCGTCTGGGTCATCGTATTTGCCCGACGTGACCGCCACGCCGTGAGGAAACTGGCGGATCTGGACAAACGCCAGCCGAACCGTAAAGTAGATGCCCGCCCCTAGCAGGAGTAGGACGACCCAGGGAATATATTGCTCATCCCCAAGTGGTATGCCATAGGTCCAGACCAGATTATTAAGGAACTGTACAACGTCTTGCATGATGTCAATTCAGTGACACAACAGCGAGAAACAAACGAGGTCCGCTCCTCTCAGATTGGGAACATGGGCCGGCCCCCTGAGAGCGAAAACGCCATGCGCCTCAGATGAGACCGGGATTACACCTTGGTTGACAGCTATCCCCTTTTTTCGGGAACGACGTTGGAATATAGGAGGTGGAATCCACCTGCGCAAACGTATCTCATTTCGGCCCGCCTCAGACGGAAAATGCCCTCCGAGAGCATGCTCTACGCGCTCTCAGCCATGCCGTAGACGCGCCTTTTTCAGTCTCGCTCGGCCACGAGCCACCCGTAGCGCAGGGCCCCAACGCGCTGTGCCCCCCAAATGCGGAGGATCGTTCGTGCGAAAACCCTGTTCGGAGCCGACGAATCCAGAAGTATCCGGAGCACTGAGGGATCTGTGAGAAGAGCATGGAAAAATCGCCGAAGGACAATCGTCCACGTGCGTCGTACCAAAGACGTTACGTCCTCGATCTGCACAACCCGTAATCCGGCCGCCGTTGCCCACCGATGAAGGTCCGTTGCCGTGGGGAGTCCCGCGAGACGGCCTTCGTCGCAAATGGGATCGAGAAGCCACCTGCGCTCCCACTCCGCAGGGGCGAGCCCAGCCATCCACACACAGAAGACCAGGCGCCCGCCGGGCCGAAGCAGCCGGGCGGCCTCCCGAAAGACCTCGGACGGATCGTGGATGTGGGTGAGACTCTCGATGCCCACCACAGCGTCGACCCCCTCGTCGGACAGATCGTTGCCAAGAAAATCCCGCAGCCGGTACTCTGGCTCCGGACCCTCTACGGATTGCTGCAGCGCGTAGTGGTACTGTGCCTCCGACACTGTGAAGCCCACCACCTCGGCCCCGTACGCCGTTGCCCACAGGCGCGCCGGGGCGCCATAGCCACAGCCCACGTCACAGACCTGCGCCCCCTCGCCCAGATGCGCGGCGGCCGCCACCCGGTGTGCGAGATGACGCACTGCCTCCTCGGCGGAGAAGCTGGGGTCCGTCCACAGCCCATGATGCAGGTGCTCCCCCCAGAGCTGTCGGTAAAACCGGTCGAGCCGGTCGTAGTGACCGGCGACTCGGCCCGACTGATCGTCGAAGTGTGCAATCATGCCGCAACGGACGGTCGTTTCGAGGAAGAATCGATTTTGCGCGCTTGATTGGACGGTCCCCGCCGTTTTGTTTGGATTCCTCTGTGTTGCTCATCTACGCCGTGCTGCCATGGCTCCCTCCTACGAGCCCGAAACCCGCCAGGATCGCATCACGAATCAGTGGGTCGCGTTTGCCCCCTCCCGGAGCGGCCGCCCCAAGCGCACCACCCCCGGGCCCTCCCCGTCCTCTCCGGAGGAAGATCCTCCCGTGGACGGATGCCCGTTCTGCCCCGGCCACGAAGATTTGCTCCCCGCGGTGCTTTGGGAGTTGGAGGGCGAGGGGAATCGTCCCTGGCGGACGCGAGTCGTCCCGAACAAGTACTCAGCGCTCGATCCGGACCGCGCCCCCGATGACCAGACGTGCGGACTGTATCGAACACGGGCCAGCCGGGGTCGGCAGGAAGTCATCATCGACACGCCGCGCCACCACCAGCCCCTTGCCCAGATGCCGGTCGCGCAGGTCGACGCCGTTCTGCAGACGTATCTGGAGCGCTACCGCACCATTCGCACCGAGAGCCCCGACCTGCTCCCGTCTCTATTCCGGAATCACGGGGCCAGCGCCGGGGCGTCCATTGCACATCCCCACAGCCAGCTCATCGCCCCCAGCTACCGACCGCCGCAGATCGAGCGGGAGGAGCAGGCTGCCCGCGCCCGGTACGACGAGACCGGCCGCTGTCCGTACTGCACAATGATCGAGGACGAACTCGACGCCGAGGCCCGACTCGTCTGGACGAGCGATGCCTTCGTCGTCTTCGTTCCCTTCGCCGCCGAGGTGCCGTACGAGATGTGGATTCTGCCCCGCGAGCACGAGCCCGAGTTCGGAAACCTCCGCGCGGATGACCGCGAGGACCTCGCCACAGCCCTGCGCACGGTTCTCGGGCGCCTCCGTGCCCAACTCGATAATCCCGACTACAATTTTTTCGTCCGCACGGCCCTCGACTACCAGACCGACGCGCCCCATCTCCACTGGAGCCTTCGCATTCACCCCCGCACCACGGTGCAGGCCGGATACGAGCTCAGCACGGGCGAACGCATCAATCCCTCGATTCCGGAACGCGACGCCGCGGTCCTGCGG
>JBDGQM010000018.1:0-23908 GCA_042219065.1 Salinibacter sp.
ACGATCATCCTGGGAGATGTTCGCGGCATCCGTGATCGGATCGACTACGGAACGAGGATGAACCAACGCCTCCATCAGTGGGCCTATGGCGAGTTTGCTCGGATGATCGAGTACAAAGCCCGGCTCGTTGGAATCACTGTCGAACGTGTTGACGAGGCGTATACGTCCCAAGAATGCCCACAGTGCGGCCACAGACAAAAGCCGTCTGGCCGCGAGTATTCGTGTGGAGAGTGTGGCTTTCATGGGCATCGGGACGTTGTGGGTGCCGCGAACATCAGGCGACGAGAAGTCGCCAAAAGGAAGTATGTCGGATCTGACGATCAGACCCGTCTACCTGGGGTTATGGCTTCCCCCTCGGGAGTGAGGTTTCATCCTCATCTCTCGTGTAGCTCGCGGAGCGAACGTAAGACCAATGAGCAGTTCGTGTAGAACGCGAAGAATCTCCCGGCTTTAGCCGGGGGAGAAGTCAAGTGTCTTCTCGTCCTCTCCACGGTCCCACGTCCACCGGGTTCGGCTCGGGACATCACGGGGCGGGGCATGCGTCATTCTCCTCACTCGCTTCTCCGCGGTAGATGCTTCAGCGTCTCGGCCTGGCGGCTCTCGGCCTGCTCCTGATCGTGGGAGTCGGAGCGGGTCCGCACTCGGCGGTCGCGAGTTCCTCGGTTCCGTCCTCGGCGGACCTGGCGATCTCGTCCGTTCCGTTGGAGCGTTCAGACTCGACCCGTCTCGGCGTGGTCTGGGCGCCGCCCGCCGCGCCCGACGCGGCCGTGTCGGCGTTGACCCGGATTGCCGACCTCGGCGCCACGGCGGTTCGGGTCTTCCGTCTTCCTGCCGACACCGTCGCGGCCCGGGCCGACAGCCTTGGGCTTCACCTGTACGTCGACCTGCCGGTCGCGTACGTATCGGCCCCACAGCTCCCGGACACGCTCGCGGCGGCGGCGCCGACCCTGGACCGGCTCCGAGCCCTTGCGCGTCGACACGCCTCCATCACCCACGTCGGGCTCGCCCGTGGCGCCGACACGACGGTCCCGGCTGCGTGCGCTCCGCTTCGGCGCTGGGCGGACCGCGCCCGGAGGGGGGAGGCGGCCCTCCGCACCTACTACGTGACGCCGTTCACGCCCGCGGCCGACCGCTGTGCCGGGGCCGTGGATCAAGTGCTTCTGGCCCGGCCCGGCGATCCGGCGCCGGTGGAGCAGTGGCGGCGCTGGCGGTCCGAGCACCCCAACGTCGGCCTCGGCGCGATGGGCACCTGGGTGCGTCCCGGGGCTGAGACGGGGCTGCGCATTCCCCACTCGCCCGAGCGACAGGCCCGCTACCTGGAGGCGGCCCTCGCGCAGCTTCTGGACTCGACCCGAGCGTCGCCGCCCGCCGTGTTTGTCACGCGCTGGCAGGACCGGTCGGGGGCGCGTCTCGCGTCGCGGCGCTACGGACTGCACGACGCGACCGGGGCGCCTCGGCCCGCCGCCCGGGTCGTGCGGGGCGTCTACACGGGCGTGCAGCGCACGTTTGCGTTTCCGACCGGGCCAGAGCCGCCGTCCGGTCCGTATGGGCTGGTGCTGTTCGGATGGGGCCTCGTGGCCCTTCTGGGGGGCCTGTACGCCCAGAACGTGTTCGTCCGGCAGACGGTGGGGCGCTATTTCACGGCGCCGGGGTTTTACCGGGATGCCCTGCGCGACGGGCACGATCTGCATCCGGGCGCGAACGGGCTTTTGCTGGTTCTCGTGGCGGGGGCGCTGGGAACGGTGGGGACCTCTGCGGCCCGTCTGGCCGCGTCGCAGCCCGGGACCGCCCACGTGCTTGCGGCCCTGCCGTCGGCCCTGCAGCCGGTGCTCGCGGGGGGGCTTGAGCATCCCCTCGTGGCGGGGGCCGTTCTGGGTGGAGGGGCCCTCGTCCTCCTTCTCGTCTGGATCGGAGCGCTCGTGCTGGTCGCGCGTCGGCGGACGTGGTTTTCGTTTGCGCAGGGCCTCGTGCTGGTGGTATGGCCGTGCTGGCCGGCGCTTTTGGGGCTCCCAATTGCCCTTGCCGCGGGCTCAGACTCGCCCCTGACGCCGTCTCTGGTTGGCCTTGTTCTGGTCGGCGGCGGCGGACTTGCGCTGGCGTACGTGACCGGTCGCGTGCTCTATGACTACTGGGTCGTGACCGATCTCTCTGGGGCAACCGCTTTGCTCCTGGGACTTCTCAGTCCCCTTGTGCTCTTCGGTACAGCCCTCCTCGGGCTCGCCCTCCGATACGACCTCTCGTTTGCCTACCTCTGGCACCTGGCCACCCTGACGTCTTGACGGGGAGTCCCGTTCGCGCCCGCGCTTCTGTCCTTGTGCACGTTCAAGAGGTCTGTTGTGGATCATGAGGGCCTCGTCATTTTGAGAGAACCGCCAGGCGGGCGAAGAATCTCTTCGACTCCAGCGTTTCCGCCGCGTTCAGAGAGTCCCGACCGCTGTCGGGATCCGCTTCGCTCCGCTCAAGATGACTCCATTGCAAAAGGAATTGCTTGAGACTGCACCTTACCCTTGGGGCGTGGCGACGACGGACGTGCTGATGTGGGTGTGTGGGCGTGTCGCCGGAGCGTCTACGCTGTTCGTTTCCCCGCCCCCTCCAGCGCCTCCTCTCATCCACGCGCCCCTTCCCGAATCACAGCGCCCACGTCACCATCTCCGGGTAGAGCATCATGGCGATCAGGCCGAGGACCTGAATCGCGATGAAGGGGACGGCCCCGCGGTAGATCTGGGTCGTGGCCACCTCGTCCGGCGCCACCCCCCGCAGGTAGAAGAGCGCAAACCCGAACGGGGGTGTAAGGAACGAGGTCTGCAGGTTCATCCCCACCATCACGCCGAACCAGACGAGCGCCGCGTCGGCCGTGGCCCCAAACTCCGGCGGCAGCAACTTCGCGGCGGGGGCCTGCAGAAGGGGGATGATGATGAACGCGATCTCGAAGAAATCGATGAAAAACCCGAGCAGGAAGATGGCCAGGTTGGCCACGACGAGAAAGCCGATCACTCCGCCCGGCAGGTTCGTGAGGAGCCCTTCGACCCAGAAATCGCCCCCTAGGCCGCGGAAGATCAGCGAAAAGGCCGTGGACCCCACGAGCAGAAACATGACCATGGACGTGAGGCGCATCGTCTCGTCCATCGTCTCGCGGAGGGCCTCCATCGAGAGGCGCCCATTGACCGCCGCGAGCGCGATGGCCCCCACGGCCCCGAGCGCGCCGGCCTCGGTGGGCGTGGCCAGTCCGGCAAAGATGCTCCCGAGCACGAGCAGGATGAGCACGAGCGGCGGGAGCATCACGAGGAGCACCCGCTTCAGGAGGGGGAGGGGATCGATGTCGAGCTCTTCGTCGGGCAGGGCCGGCGCCACGTCGGGCCAGACCAGGGCGACGACGCCGGCGTAGAGGGCGTAGAGGCTGGCGAGGGCGACGCCCGGCACGAGCGCCCCGATGAACAGGTCGCCCACGCTGATGCCGAGCTGGTCGGCCAGCACGATGAGGACGATGCTCGGCGGAATGATTTGGCCGAGCGTGCCGGCCGCCGTAATCACGCCGGACGACAGTTCCTTGGAGTAGCCGTAGCGCAGCATGATGGGCATTGAGATGAGTCCCATCGCCACGACGGACGCCCCCACGACCCCGGTGGCCGCCGCCAGCAGCGCGCCCACGAAGACGACCGCGATGGCGAGCCCGCCTCGCATCGCCCCGAACAACTGCCCGATGGTGGTCAGCAGGTCCTCTGCCAATCGCGACTTCTCCAGCATGGTGCCCATGAAGATAAAGAAGGGCACCGCGAGGAGGATGAAGTTCGACATGATGCCGAAGATGCGCGAGGGCAGGGCCTGCAGGAGCCCCCAGCTCAGCATGCCGGCCTCCACGCCCACCGCGGCAAACACGAGGGCCGTGCCGCCCAGCGCAAACGCTACGGGATAACCGGAAAAGATGAGCAGAAGGGCGCCCGCAAACATCAGCGGCGCGAGAAGATCAGCACCCATGAGGAATCGTGTCGCGTCAGCGTCTCAAAAAGCGTGCGTCAGTGCGTGTCCCCGTCCGGCGTCGGGAGGCGCGGTTCGTGACGCGCAAACCGTGATTCAGGCGGACTCGCAGTGTCTTCTTCTTTTCACTCACAACTCGTCACGCATCACTCGTCACGCATCACTCTTCACTTTCCGCCCGGGGATAGCAGCCCCAAACTGGAGAGCGGCACCGGGAACGAGTTCTGGCAGTGCCTGGCAGACCCGCCTCACCCCACCCGCGGCCGCGACTCGCGGTCGGCGGGGTCGGTCACGTCGTACCCGCGGAGCACGGCGGTCTCGCGGATCATCAGGGCCACGCCCTGCGCCATGACCATGAGCAGGGCGACGGGGATGACGGTTTTGATTGGGTACCGCGGCAACCCGCCCGGATCGGGGGAGCCCTCAAGGATGGCCCAGGAGTTCCCCACGAAGGGGATGGACACCCACAGGATGACGGCGCAGAAGGGAAGCAAGAACAGCACCGTGCCCGCGATGTTGATCCAGGCCTGGCCCTTTCGTGAGAGCTGGGTGTACAGGACGTCAACCCGCACGTGGTCGTCGTACTGCAGGGTGTAGGCCGCGCCCAGCAAGAACACGAGGCTGAACAGGTACCACTGCATCTCAATCCAGAGGTTGGAGCTCAGCCCAAGCCCCGTGTACTTGTCGAGGTAGCGGGCAATGGCGTTGAAGGCCCCCACGCCCACCATCACCAGGGTGAGCCAGTACAGCATGCGTCCGACCCGATCGTTCAGGTCGTCGATGTAGCGGGCCCATCGAAGCCAGCGGTCCATGTGTCGAGTCCCTCGGGTCGATTCCAAAGCGCCGTGTCCACAGCAAGGGTACCACTTGGCCACCGAATCCTCAAGCGCACAGGGCAATCGCATGAACGCAAACCGTCGCTCCAAACACCGACCGCCGTCGGTGCCGATCTGACGAATGTAGAAGCCGCCCCATCCAGTCGGATGGGTCCCAAATCAAGTTTGGGACGACAAACGAGAGTGCTTTTTTGTGTCTCCCCTGCCAGACAATAGATGTCTGTGTATCAGTCCGAAGCTGTTGGCTATTGATGCGATTGCCCTGCTCAAGCGCAAGAGGGCGCCGTCTCTTCTCCCAAAAGCAAAGGGCCGTCCCCAACCCACGCGGGATTGAGGACGGCCAAAAAGCCATTTTCGAATCAGCTTCTGGTTTGAGATCTCACTCGGCGCTCCGATCCAGGGCCTGATCGAGATCGGCCATGATGTCCTCGGGATCCTCCAGTCCTACAGAGATGCGCACCAGTCCCGGCAGGATACCCACGTTTCGGCGTTCTTCCTCCGAGAGCTTGCTATGGGTGGTACTGGCTGGATGTGTCGCGATGGTGCGCGAGTCGCCGAGATTGGCTGTGAGCGAGCACATCTCCAGTGCATCGAGAAACCGAGCCCCCCGTTCCACGCCTCCCTCCACGGCAAAACTCACGACCCCACCCCCCCAGTGCATCTGCTTCTGCGCCAGTTCGTACTGCGGATGCGATTCCAGGTGAGGGTACCGAACAAACTTGACGTCGTCGCGCTCTTCAAGGTGACGAGCCACCGCGAGTGCGCTTTCGCTATGCTTCTTCATGCGCACGTCCAGCGTTTCGAGGCTTTTGCTGAACATCCACGCATTGAACGGAGAGAGGGCAGGCCCGCTGTGCCGCGCAAACGACTGAATTTCGTCGAGGTACTCCTCTTTGCCCACGACCACCCCGCCCACCCCGCGGCCCTGCCCGTCGATGTACTTGGTCGCCGAGTGGATGATGACGTCCGCCCCGTAGCGGGCCGGCTTTTGGATGATCGGTGTCGCAAAACAGTTGTCGACCACGTAAATTAAGTCGTGCCGCCGACAGAATGCCCCCATCCACTCCAGGTCGATCAGGTCCACCGTCGGGTTCGACGGCGTCTCAACATAGACCAGCTTCGTGTCCGGCGTCACCAGCTCGTCCCACGCCTCTAGGTCGTCGAGATCCCCGTAGGTATGTGTAATTCCCCATTTCGGAAAAATCTGCGTGAGCAGCTTGTGCGTCGACCCAAACAGGTACCGCGAGGCCAGGATGTGGTCGCCCGACCCCAATAGGGACGCAAACGTCGTAAAAACCCCGGCCATTCCGGAGGCGGTGGCAAGCCCCTCTTCTACCTCCTCCAGGGCGCACATCTTCTCGACGAATTCCGCCACGTTCGGGTTGGTAAACCGCGAATAGATGTTGCCCTCTTCCTCCTGGGCAAAGAGGGACCGGGCCTGCTCTGCGTCGTCGAACGTAAAACTCGACGTGAGATACATCGGCACTGCGTGCTCGCGCTGGGTCGACTGCTCGACCTGCGTGCGAATGGAGGCCGTGTCATTATTCGGGCTGTCGGATGTTTCCATCGTATGTGGTTCCGTTAACGGTGTATGCGTATGAAATAGATACAGTCGCCTCAAGCATGCGGGAGACGGAGCAGTGCTTCCCCAGGCTCAGTTCGATGGCCCGACGCATTTTATCGGACGCCACGTCCCCGTCCACGCGGTAGTGCACGTGCAGCGACGTAAACACAGCGGGCACCTCGTCGGTGGCGCGTTCCGCGTCCACGTCGACCTCGAACTGATCGACCGTCTGCCGCTGCTTTTGGAGAATGGTGAGGATGTCGATGCTGCTGCAGCTGCCGAGACTGAGAGCGACCATCTGCATGGGACGAACCCCGTCGTGGCCCTCCTCAGAGCCGACGGTAAACGTATAGCCCGATTCATTCTGGGCACGAAACTGAATCTCGTCGCCAACCTGCTCAAGGTGAACCGTCATGGAATGCAAAAATTTGGGCGCAAAAGAGAAGGCCCCTCGGCGTGTGCCGAGACGGGCCACTACAGTTTGACTTCAATTGTGTCGTTCCGAACCCGCACCTCGTAGGTGGTCACGTCTTCGGGGGCCGGAGGGCCTTCGACTGCTCCTGTCGCGGCGTCGAACTGGGCTCCGTGCCAGGGACACTCGATGCTTCCGTCGTCCAGTTCGCCCTCACACAGCGGCCCTCCTTGATGGGTACATCGGTTGTCGAGGGCCGTGTAGTGGCCATCAGTGGCGACGAGGACGAGGGCCGTTCCGTTCTCCTCCACACAGTGGAGCGACTGGTTCGCAAAGACGTCTGTCGTTGCGACCTCGACGAAGGTGCGCTCGCGCGCCTCCTCGGAAGCAGTTCCTGCGTATTCTTGGCGCGTGCGGTGGTACAGGTCAAGCAGGTCGTCGGAAAGAACTGAGTCCCCGACGTCGGGTCGATATGCCCGGACGTCCTCGGGCGTCAGATCGCGCAGAAACTGGTCCTGCACCTCTTCGGCAATGGTCTCCGGGGCTACGTCACAGGCCAGTTGCTTTACGATGTAGCGCTTAATTTGCAAGGGGAGTTTCGACATATTCGTTCGTGAATCCGTCCGTGAAATCATGTAGGGCACCGGGAAAAATCTCCGTCACTCGCGGTCCGCGTGTCCGAGGTCCGCGTCCGGATCAACGACATTCCGAACACCCTGCTTCAGCTCTTTCGGCTGTGGGAACCGGTCCCGCTCGGTTCGCGACCACACCAGGTGGTCATCGACCCGAATTTCGAACGTTCCCCCCGTATCCGGCACGAGAGCCACCTCCCCGACGGAATCGGAGAACGTGGAAAGCACTTCTTGGGCCATCCAGGCCGCTCGGGCCTCCCACTTGCACTGGAAACAGTAGCGGATTTCGACGCGGGGACTGGGGGACATAAACAGTCACGATTGTGAATTCGAAACCGGTCCCCGGAGTCGGAGGGAGGCCTCCGAGCTCCGGGGTGGTTTCTCCGGTTCAGGGTTAGGCGTTCGGGTCTGCTCCCGTCTCGATGGGGACCCCTACGAGGTTGCCCCATTCGGTCCAGGAGCCGTCGTAGTTACGCACGCGCGGGTGACCGAGCAGCTGCGTCAAGACGAACCAGCTGTGGCTCGACCGTTCTCCGATGCGGCAGTACGCGATGGTCTCCTTATCGGGCGTGATGCCGCGCTCCTCATAGATCTCCTTCAGTTCGTCGGTACTCTTGAAGGTGCCGTCCTCGTTGACGGCTTCGCTCCAGCTGATGTTATGGGCGCCCGGGATGTGCCCCCCGCGCTGGGCTCCTTCATTCAGGCCTTCGGGCCCAAGTTTTTCGCCGCTAAACTCTTCCGGCGAGCGGACGTCGACGAGTTCCAGATCCTCTCGATCGAGGTTCTCCTCCACGTAGCCGGAAAAGGCGCGAATGGAGTTGTCGGGCGCCTCGGCCGTCCAATCGCCTGCCGGGTAGTCCGGCTCGTCGGTGGTCAGGGGACGGTCCTCAGCGAGCCACTTCTTGCGGCCGCCGTTCAGGATTTTGGCGTCGTCGTGGCCGTAGTACTTCAGTTGCCAGAAGGCCCAGGTGGCAAACCAGTTGTCGTTGTCCCCATAGAGGACGACCGTGGTGTCGTCGTCGATGCCGGATTCGCGAAGGAGCTCCTGGAAGTCCTCTTTTGAGGCCAGATCGCGGACTTCGGGATCGGCCAGTTGCGTTTCCCAGTTCCAGCCGACGGCCCCTGGAATGTGGCCGTCATCGTAGGCGGACGTGTCGACATCGACCTCGGCGAACCGCACATCGGGATCGTCGAGGTGGTCGGCAGCCCAGTCGGTGGAGACAAGTACGTCGGGATTAGCGTAGGTGCTCATGGTTATGTTCGGTCTTGTGAGTGTAAACGATGATTCTACTTCCGATTCGTCGGAACGCACCACGATGATCCGCCCCAGCGAATCTTGGTACTCGATCCTTATGAAAGGAGAATGTCGAATTAGGCAGGTTCAAAATACGTGGGCGCATGTTCGGCCATGCCCCGAATGAGAATCGCAAGTTTGGGACGGTCAGGCTCATAGTTCACCGGAAGGTCGTGGGCCTGAAGGGCCTCAGAGGTGACCGGGCCGACCGACGCGACCATTGCGTCCTCCAGAGCCGTTCGGAGGGCGTCTTCCCACCCCTCGTCGGCCGCCACCTGTAGAACGTGGACGACCTGCTGTCGGCTCGTGAAGAGAGCAATTTGGGCCTCCCCTCCAACGAGGGCGCGGATGCCGTTCTTGAGCGGCTGGAGGTCGTCGGGGAGGGCCCACCGATAGATTGGCACCGGCACGAGATCGGCCCCCTCGTTCCGAAGCGCCTCGTTAAGTTTCTCGTTCGGCTGTCCGTACTCGTGGATCGCTATGCGTTTGCCGTCGAGAGGCGCCGTCTTCGGATTGGACGTAAGCGCATCCAGGACTTCTCGCCACGTGTTCGGCTCGGGCGCCTTCACGTCGATTGGAACGTCGTGGCTTGTCAGTTCACTGCCGGGCTTCGGGCTCCGCGCTACCACCACCGTGTCGGCGAGGGCCTCCCGGACGTCGTCGAAGTCGTACGTTGTCTCCAGCGTCTCGAAGAGCATACGGGTGCCCACCCCCGTGTTGAAGTACACGAGATCGAAGGCTCCGTCGAAGAGCGCCTCCGCAAAGTCGAACACCGCGTCGTGCTCCTCGAGTGGGACCTCTTGCATGGAGGGAGCGGGCAAGGCCTCCCCCCCGAACTTCTCAATCAATTGTGCGGTCGTGTCGGACATGCGGCTCTCGAAGCCGACGACGGTGAGGCCGTTTAGGGACGGTCTGCTCATGGCTGAGAAAGGGGGATCAGTGGTGGATGGAGGTACTATTTCATAGTGCGTATTGCGTAGTGCGTATTGTCCAAAGGGGCGTGTCCACAGGCGATTACGCAACACGAAATACGCAATACGAAATACGCAATACGGTCAGTCATCAAACCGTCCAGGTATCATCGCCCCGCAAGAGGCCGCCTAGATCGCTGGGCTCGTCCTCCTCGACGGCCGTCTCGATCTGAGCCTGCACCTGGGCCTCGTAGGTGGGACGGTCCTCCTGGTAAATCACCCCGAACGGCCGGGGGAGATCGGGCTTCCAAAACAGCTCGCCGAGGATCCGCGCCAATTCAGGATTCGAGACGTCGTGCACGTGACAGTCGTTGATTCCGTGTGCCCCCTCCTCCAGCGAGATGACCTCGGGCGTAAAGCTCACGGGATCAATGCGGATGCCCTTCGCGCCCTGATCGAAGACGAGCGGCTCTCCGTCCTCCAGCTGTAGCGCCCGCAGGGGCTTCGTGTCTTTGTCCGTGAATTCGGCGAAGGCGCCGTCATTGAAGACGTGGCAGTTCTGGTAGATCTCGACGAAGGCTGTGCCCTCGTGGCCGTGCGCCGCCCGGAGGGTGTCGGTCAGGTGCGTGGGCTCCTGATCGACCGTGCGGGCCACGAACGTGGCGTCGGCCCCCAGGGCGAGCCCCACCGGGTTTACCGGACGGTCGACCGAGCCGTGGGGCGTGCTCTTCGTCACCTTGCCCTGCTCGGAGGTGGGGCTGTACTGGCCTTTCGTGAGGCCGTAGATCTCGTTGTTGAAGAGGAGGATCTGGGTGTCCAGGTTGCGCCGCAGGACGTGGATTAAGTGGTTGCCCCCAATCGAGAGGGCATCGCCGTCCCCCGTCACGATCCACACGTCGAGCTCCGGCCGGGCCGTCTTCAGGCCCGTGGCGAAGGCGGGCGCGCGGCCGTGGATGGAGTGCACGCCGTACGTGTTCATGTAGTAGGGGAACCGCCCGGCGCACCCAATGCCGCTGACGAACACGACGTTCTCCTTCTTCACGTCGAGCTCGGGGAGAAGGCGCTGGACCTGGGCCAGGATGACATAGTCGCCGCAGCCGGGGCACCAGCGCACCTCCTGATCGGTCTGAAAGTCCTCGCGACTCAATTCCGGTTCTTCGGCCGAGGCACCGTCGCCCCCAAACCCAGGAGGGAGGGTGGGCTCATCGGCGCCGTCGTCCCCAGGTCCGGTCGGTGTCTTGGTGCCGGGACCCGCGGGTTTTTTGGTGCCGCCGTCCGCATCCTCGTCGTCGTCGGCCAATCCGGGCGGCAGATCGGGCTTCTTCGTGCCCGAGCCGCCGTCGGAGGCATCGTTCTCGGCGTTGTCCCCGCCTGCCGCGAGGCTGGGCGGCAAATCGGGCTTCTTCGTTCCGTCGGGGTCGTCGGTATTGCTCATGAATCGAGGCAAATTGCTTCAGTAGGGAGTTTGGGCGTGCCGGCAGCGTGCCCATACACGGAGATCGGATAGGATGGATCGTCCCGATTGTAGAGGGGCCGGGAATTAGCAGCAGGCGTCAAGCATCCCAGGTCAAAATGTCCTGCTCGGATTTTTCCTTCTCCTGCCACTCATCCGCCTCCTCGGGTGCCTCCTTCTCCTCGGTGATGTTGTAGCCCATTTCCTTCCATTGTCGGGAGAGGTAGTCATTCCACTGGTAGTAGTGCTCGTACTCGTCGGGGACCTCGTCGTCGGCGTAGATGGCCTCCACCGGGCACGTCGGCACACAGGCGTTGCAGTCGATGCACTCGTCCGGGTGGATGGCGAGGAAATTTGGTCCCTCGTAGAAGCAGTCCACCGGGCAGACCTCCACGCAGTCGGTGTACTTGCAGTTGATGCAGGGCTCGGTGACGATATAGGTCATGGAATGGTCGTACTAAGCGAACAAGTTCGGATTACGCAGAGAGAAGAGGCCGAGCCGCGTCCACAATTTCGCGGGCCTCCAGGGGCTGTCCCTGAATCTTGTTGAGGCCCTCGAACGGGCGGACGTACCGGTCGCGCAGGACGCGCAGAAGCTGGCCGTTATTGAGCTCCGGCACCAGCACGCAGTCGAACCGGTCGACAATCTCGTCGAGGTCGGACGGCAGCGGACTCAGGTGTCGCAGGTGCACGCTGCTCACCGCATCGCCCTCCGCCTGCATCCGATTCGCGGCGGTGTCGATGGCGCCCTTGGTGGACCCCCAGCCGATGATGAGGACGTCTCCGGACGTGGGGCCGTTGATCTCCGTGGGCGGAATGTCCTGCGTAATGCGCTGGATTTTCTCCGCGCGAATCTCGGTCATCTTCTGATGATTCTCGGGGTCGTAGCTGACGTGCCCCGTCTCGTGCTCCTTCTCCAGTCCGCCGATCTGGTGTTCGAGGTTCGGCGTGCCCGGAATGGCCCAGCCGCGGGAGAGGGTCTGGTCGTCGCGCACGTAGGGCTGAAAGACCTCGCGCTCTTTTCCGTCGATGCCGTTGGTCTCCTCGGCAAACTCCACGTCGATGTCCGGCAGGTCGGCCGGGTCGGGTACGCGCCACGGCTCGGCGCCCTGGCCCAGGTAGCCGTCGGCCATGATGAAGACCGGGGTCATGTACTTCGTGGCGATCCGCGCGGCCTCGAAGGCCACCTCGAAGCAGTCCGAGGGGGAGTGCGGCGCCAGTACGGCCGCCGGGGCGTCGCCGTTACGGCCGTAGAGGGCCTGCAGGAGGTCACTCTGTTCGGGCTTCGTCGGCAGGCCGGTCGAGGGCCCGCCGCGCTGCATGTTGATCACGATGAGCGGCAGTTCCGTGATAACCCCAAGCCCGATGGCCTCCGTTTTGAGCGCTACGCCCGGCCCACTGGTCGCCGTCACGCCGATTTTTCCGCCGAAGGAGGCGCCCAGCGCCGACGTGACCGCCGCAATCTCGTCCTCGGCCTGCACCGTTCGCACGCCAAACTGCTTGTGATTGCTCATTTCGTGCAGGATGTCGGACGCCGGCGTAATCGGGTACGACGAGTAGTACACGTCGAGCCCGCTCTTCTCGCCCGCCGACACGAGGCCGAGGGAGAGCGCCTCCGCCCCTGTGATTGTGCGGTACGTCCCCTCCGACAGCTCCGCCTCGCGGACCTCGTAGCGGGTTGCAAAGAGGTCGGCGGTCTCGCCAAAGTGGTAGCCCTTCTTCAGCACGTGCAGGTTGGCCTCCAGAATGTCCGGCTGGTCCTCAAATTTCTTCCGGATCCACCTGATGGCCGGGGCCAGGGGACGCGAGTACAGCCACGACGCCAGCCCAAGCGCGAACATGTTCTTGGCCCGGTCCTTCTGATCCTGCTTGAGGGGATGATCCTCCAGGACCGTCCGCGTCAGGCGGGTCAGTTCAATCGGGAAGACCTGATACTCGTCCAGCGACCCGTCGTCGAGCGGGTTCGAGTCGTAGCCCGCTTTGTTGAGATTGCGGTCCGTGAAGGCGTTCTCGTTGGTGACGATGGTGCCGCCCGGAGCCACGCGATCCCCGTGCACCTTGAAGGCCGCTGGGTTCATGGCGACGAGCATGTCCACTTCTTCGCCGGGCGTGCGCACCTCGCCGGTGCCGAACTGGATCTGGAAGGCACTCACGCCGAAGGTGGTGCCGGCCGGGGCGCGGATTTCTGCCGGATAGTCCGGCAGCGTCGCCAGGTCGTTCTGGGCATGCGCCGTGGCTCGGGTAAACTGGGTGCCCGTGAGTTGCATGCCGTCGCCCGAATCGCCGGCAAACAGGACCGTGGCGTCCGGAATGGCTTCGGGCTCGGTGGCCTCGTCGTCGGTAAGGACGGGAAGTTCGATGTCCATTGGGGTCGTTCAGGGTTGTGCGAGGAATTGCGGAGAGACGGAAGGGACCTACCAGAGCCCCACACTGCTCCACACAGAGGTCAGGCGGTTGATCCATCCGGTCTCCGCGTCTTTGTGGGCGGGAGCCCGCAGCGACGACACGACCTCCGTCCCCACGATGGACTCAATGCGGTCGAGCGCGTCGGCCCGCCGGCCCTGCCGCAGCAGGTCGAGCGCGTCGGAGTCGACGATCTCGTACCACAGGTCGCGCCGCTCGTCGAAGTCGGGGTGGTGCTCGGCCATCGGATCGCGCAGGTCCTTCATAATGTGCAGGAATTCCTCGTATTCAGGGCCGAACTCGTCCTCCATCCACTCGCGAAGGCGCACCGAGAGAGTGGGGGCCGCCCCGGTGGTGGAGATGGAGATCACGAGCGGCCCCTGCCGGATGTACGACCCGTTGAAGAAATTACAGTGCGGAATGTCGTCCATCGCGTTGAAGAGGATGTTTCGCTCTTTCGCCTCCTTCCAGATGGGGTGTGTTTTCTCGGGATTCGTCTCGCTGACGATGGCGAGGAAGGCACCTTCAAGGTCCCCCGGCCGGTAGTCGCGCTCGATCCACTCGATGGCGCCCGCTTCGGCCCACTCCTTCACGGTGTCCGTGGGGTCGGGCGCGATGAGCGTCACGTTGGCGTCGGCCTCTAGCAGATCGCCGGTCTTGCGTTCGGCCTCGTGGTTTCCGCCGATGACGACGGAGCGCTGCTCGTGCAGGTTGTTCAGAAAAATCGGAAACGGAGTCATGATGTCTCTACAGTCTGAAGTTCACGGTGGAGGCCACATTCGGTCTTCGAGGAATCGGACCAGCGCCCGGCCCGCGGGTCGTCGGCGTCGGTGCCGACGCGTTCGGTACAGGGCATGCAGCCAATGCTGGGATAGCCCTCATCGTGGAGCGGATTGTAGGGCAGGTCGTGCCGGTCAATGTGCGCCCAGACGTCGTCCTCGGTCCAGTACGCCAGCGGATTGACCTTCACCACCTCGTTGGCGGGATTCCACTCCACGTGCTGGGTGTTGGCCCGAGTGGGGGACTGATCGCGCCGAATCGCGGTCAGCCACACGGTTTTGTCGGAGAGGTACTCGCGGAGGGGCTTCACCTTGCGGAGGAAGCAACACTGGTCCGGATCGTCATTCCAGAGCTTTTCGCCGTGCTCCTCGGCCTGTTCGTCGAGGGAGGGGCCGGAATGAACGCGGACGATGTTGAGGTCGAATCGAGCCCGCAGCCGATCGCGGAGCTCATAGGTCTCCGGAAAAAGGAGATCGGTGTCGAGATAGAACACCGTTGCGCCGGGGTGTCGCCGCGCGATCAGATCCATGAGCACGACGCCGGACGCTCCGAAGCCCGTCCCCATCGCGATCTCTTCGTCCGCGAATGCGTCGTAGATCCGGTCCAACAGCGCGGAGGGGGACTTCTCTTCGAAGTCCTCATTCAGGGCGGCAATGTCGTCTTCGGTCCAGGAGGTCGTGGACATCGAACAAGAGGGCATCGTTACGCAGTGACGAAGCGAGAGGGACGGGGAGACCGTCGAGGAGCACTCTTCTCCGGGGTCGCCTCTACGCGTCCTTCAAGTGGGAATTGGCCGTCCCCCGCCAGCTCCTCGTCAAACCACTCCAGAGATTCCGCCCAGCTCGCTACCTCTCCCACCACGGTCGTCGCAGGCGGCTGGAGGGGGCCGAGGTGCTCCTCGATGGTGTCTAGCGAGCCTTGCACGACCGTCTGATTGGCCGTTGCCCCGGCCTCGATCACCGCGACGGGCGTCTCGGCCGGCCGGCCGGCCTCCATCAGCCGGTCCGCAATCGTCGGGAGTCGGCCGAGCCCCATCAGGATGACGAGCGTGTCGACGGACACCAGGTGGCTCCAGTCCAGATCCGTGTCGTCCATCGCGCAGGTATGCCCCGTTACGACGGTGAACGCCCGAGAGCGCCCACGATGCGTCACGGGGATGCCGGCGTAGGCGGGCACGCCCGTGGCACTCGAGATGCCGGGCACGACCTCGTAGTCGATCCCCGACGAGTGCAGGTGCCAGGCCTCTTCGCCCCCTCGACCGAAGACGAACGGGTCGCCCCCCTTCAGCCGCACGACCGTATTGCCGCGACGCGCCTTTGCCGTCAGAAGGGCATTGATCTCGGTCTGGGAAACCTTGTGTTCACCGGGGGCCTTGCCCACGAAGTAGAGGTCGGCGTTTGCGCGAGCCTCTTCGACGAGATCCGCGTGCACGAGCCGGTCGTACACCACCGCGTCGGCGCGTTGAAGCAGGCGTTGTCCCCGCACGGTGATGAGGTCCGGATCGCCCGGGCCCGCTCCCACCAAGTACACCGTTCCCGGTGTGCTGCTACGTCGTTTCATTGGCGTGTCCGTTTTGAGTGAGCGATTGCAGCGTGTCGGCGCCGACGCGGTGAAAGAAGTCCCCAAGCGGTTCTCCGCTTTCTCGCCGGTCGGCATAGACGCGGAGGAGACGTCGAATCGTGGGAACCACCTCGTCGAGATCGACCAGATCGGCGTAGGGCTCGTTGAGACGCGTGCCGTCGAGCCGTCCGCCGAGATAGATCTTGTACTTGTAAAGCGACTGTCCCACGATCCCGATGTCGGCCACATACGGGCGCGAGCAGCCGTTGGGACACCCGGTCATGCGAATCGAGGGCTTTTCGTCCTCAAGCCCGAGAGCGCTCATTTCCGCTTCGATCTCGTCGATGATGGTTGGGAACACCCGCTCCGACTCGGTGAGTGCCAGTCCACAGCTGGGCAGGGCGGGGCACGCCATCGAGTATTTCTGCGTGTTCGAAAGCTCTCGGGAGAGCTCCACGCCGTGAGCGTGCAGAATCTGCTCGACCTCCTCCTGGTCCTCCTCGTGCAGGTGGGTGAGGAGGATGTCGTGGTTGGGGGTGAGGCGCACGCCGGGCTCGAAGGTCGCCACGATTTTGCGGAGGGCGGTCTTGAGCTGAAAGCCCTCCTCGTCCTTAATCCGCCCGTTTTCGACGGAGAGGCCGTAGAAGTAATGGCCGTTGCCCTGCTCATTCCAGCCCTCGTGCAGGTCCAGCTCCGGATCGGGCACGTCGCGCCAGTCGTCCAGGCGGCGCCCGAAGCGATCCTCGATCTCGTCGTGGAATTTTTCCAGGCCCCAGTCGTCCACCAGGTACTTCATGCGGGCCGTCTTGCGATCCTTCCGATCCCCGTGGTCGCGCTGAATGGCGAGGATGGACTTTAGCAGCTCGATGACCTCGTCCTTGGGCACGTAGCCCAGCCGGTCGCCGAGACGTGGGAAGGTCTTCGGTTTGTTGTGCGTGTTGCCGAGGCCGCCGCCCACGATGACGTTGAAGCCTGCAAGTTCCTCCTCCTCGACCACGCCGATCAGCCCCACGTCGTGCGTGAACACGTCCACGCAGTTGTCCCCCGGGTAGGCGAAGCCAATCTTGAACTTGCGAGGCAAGTAGGCCTTGCCGTAGAACGGCTCCAGGTCTTCGCCGCGCTCTTTCCGCCCGTCGTAGATTTTCTGGATCGTCTCGACGCTCTTTTCCTCGTCGTCGTACTCCTTGAGCCACACGTCGTGGTAGGCCGGCGTCTTCGGCGTGGTGAATTCCGCAATCTCTTCGGCGTAGCCCTGAATTTCCTCCCGCACCGGGTCCTCGATGGGCGCCGGGCAGGACATTGTGTTGCGCACCACGTCGCCGCAGGCCCCGAGCGTCGTCACCATCGCCTCGTTCAACTCACGGAGGTGCGCCTTCAGGTCGTCCTTCATCACGCCGTGAATTTGGATGCCCTGCCGCGTGGTGATCCGGATGGTGCCGATGCCGTACTCGTCGGCCAACCGGTCGTGGACGAGATACTGATCCGCGGTCAGCTTGCCGCCCGGCAGGCTCGACCGCACGAAGAAGTAGTAGTGCTTCTCGTCCAGCTGCTTGCGGAGGTCGCGGTCGTCCTGCTGATAGATGCCGCAGTGCTTGAGGACCTCCTTCTGCTTTTCGAGAAAGTGGTCGGTGTCTTCGGCCAGCTTTTCCGGAATGCCGGAGTACAGGTACTCGCTCTCCTCCTTGTGAATTTCGGTGTCGGACTTGTCCGGCTCGTCGTCCTGCTGGTTGGGACTGTAGCCCGGCGGCAGCGACGCACCGCCGCCACCCGGCGGGGTTGCCCCGTCCGTGTCGTCGCTCTGTGGGCCGGAGGGCAGGTCGGGGGCGTCGGGTTTTACTGCGTCCGAGGGACCGGAGGGCAGGTCTGGTTTTTTGGTGCCGGACGGCTGATCCGCGTCGTCCGACGCCTCGGAATGCGACTCGGATTCGCTAGAGGCATTGGAGGGAGGTTGGTCGGGAGGACGTTCGTTTTCGGCCATGGTCGATACAAGGAGGGTGTGGTCGAAGAGAATCGAGGGGCGTACGACGACACGTTCCCGGGGCCTTTCCCGCTTCATTATGCCACGTCCACGGGTCCCCCGATCCGGGGGGCTCGAGGAACGTGGGAGGGCAGGACGACGGCCCGGAGCCGTTGTGCTCACAGGACGTTCGGGCCGGAGGAATGCGTCGTCACTCGGTGACGACTAACAACAGGACATTGCCATGCGACAACAACGACACAGACAGATCTCCGTCGACGCAGCCAGCGTCGCGAGAGAGGTGAACACAGAGGAAATTAGAGATCTGTCGGGCAGACGTTGCATGGCGAACGACAAACGTAGGGAATGCAACACGGCGAAGAACCGTTGCCTACAGTTCCAATCGGGAGAGACACTAAAAAAACTTCTTCCGCAGCATGAGAGCGGAAGAGGCAAGCCGTGCGTAAGGACGGGGTCTCCCGCTCATCAATCCCCAGTGATCGTTGAGGCAGGACGGGGCACCATTTTCCCGACGGTTGTCGGGACGGTTGCCAGGGTTTCGCAGGGCCTGATCCCTCCACCCTTCTGGATGAGCAACGGGGTTCTGTTAAATGTCAACCCATTGATAGAGGTCGAAGATGGAGTATGTCAACTGGAAGCGGCCAATGCATGAGTATCTTCATTCGTTCTTTTCGCCCCTGCCGGGGGCACAGGCCCGGAAGCGTTTTCATGTGTTTGGAAGGATCTTCTCCGGAGGAACGCCTCAGTCTTCGTCGTTTGCTTCTTCCGCGTACTTCTGTGCTCGTTTGACCACGTCCGCGTCGAAGTCGCGCTCGCGCCACTGCTCCAGTCGCTCGGCCACCGCTTCTTCGTAGCCCTGCTCGCTGGGATCGTAAAAGTAGGTCCCCTGCATCTCGTTGGGGAGATACTGCTGGGGCGTATAGTGCTCGCGGTAGGCGTGCGGATACTTGTAGCCCTCGCCGTGGCCGAGGCCTTCTTTGTCGCGGGAGGGATCCTTGAGGTGTTGCGGGATGTCTTCCGTTTGCTCCTCGCGGACGTGGTCGAGGGCGTCGAAGTAAGCGAAGGTGCTATTGCTCTTGGGAGCAGTCGCGAGGTAGAGGCAGCATTCCGCCAGTAAGAACTGTCCCTCCGGCATGCCCACGTACTCGAACCCCTGGGCCGCGCTCTGCGCCACCTGAAGTGCCCGGGGGTCGGCCAGTCCCACGTCCTCGGCCGCAAAGATGAGCAGGCGGCGCAGAATGAAGCGCGGTTCTTCCCCGGCGTAAAGCATGCGGGCGAGCCAGTAGAGCGCCGCGTCGGGATCGGAGCCGCGCAGGCTCTTGATGAAGGCGCTGATGGTGTCGAAGTGGGCGTCGCCTTCTTTGTCGTAGAGCACCGCTCGCTGCTGGATCGAGTCCTCCGCCACGTCCAGGTCGATGTAGACGGTCCCCTCGGCGTCCGGGTCGGTCGTCTCCACGGCCAACTCCAGGGCGTTAAGCACCGAGCGGGCGTCGCCGTTGGCCGTGTCGATGAGGTGGTCGAGCGCGGCCTCCGTGATTTGCACGTCGCGGTTGCCGTAGCCGCGCTCCTCGTCGGTCAGCGCCATGGCGGCCACCTGACGAAGGTGTTCCTTCTCCAGCGGCTCAAGTTCGAACACGCGCGAGCGGCTCACCAGCGCGTCGTTGACCTCGAAGTAGGGGTTTTCGGTCGTGGCCCCGATGAAGGTGACGGTGCCGTCCTCCACGTGCGGCAGCAGGGCGTCCTGCTGGGCCGTGTTGAAGCGGTGCACCTCGTCGATGAAGAGGATGGTGCGCGTCTGGTGGTGCTTGAGGCGATTTTTCGCCTTCTGAATCGCTTCGCGGATGTCGTTGACTCCGGACAGGACCGCGTTCAGCGACGTGAAGTGGGCCTCGGTGGTGTTGGCGATGATGCGGGCGAGGGTGGTTTTGCCCGTGCCGGGGGGGCCGTAGAAGAGGACAGAGGTAACGCGGTCGGCCTGAATGGCGCGGCGCAGCAGCTTTCCCTCCCCAATGAAGTGCTCCTGCCCCACGAACTCGTCGAGCGTGCGGGGCCGTAAGCGGTCGGCAAGGGGGGCACGGTCTTTTCGGGCTTCCTCGGCCTGCTGGTCGAAAAGATCGGGCATTGGAAGTCCACCACTTTCGAAGGAAATAATACGTCTATTGACTAATCCACGAAGCCCCGCTGAGGTTTGCGGGGCGGTCTCCACGTCAGAACTTCCAGAAACGTTCTCCCCTGGCGCAGCTCAAACGAGCTTCGGAAGACCGTCGTGTCCGAAAGGCTGGGCCGCAAATTTGGTAAATCTTAACGGAATTGGGCGTTCATCGACTTCTAATCCTGTACGTTTGTTTTACACTTTCATATCATATGAAGTCGTTGTGTAATAAGCCTTTTTCTCCGACGAGTGCGCAGGGGATTCATCGGTTACCCGTACTCGTCCAGTTCTCGATCACTCCCTGGACGCCGTTTTCCCAACTCAGTCCGTCGTCGGGCTTGCTCGAACGGCTCTTCTCTCTTCCAGAGTCCGATAGGAGGATTTTTCATCCAACGACAGACCGCCAATCCTTATTCCGCGCTCATTTTCACTGCTCATACTCCCTATAATCCATATGCTACGCTCTCGAACGCTCTCCACGTTCTCCCCTATTCACTTGCTCTTTGTAGTCCTTGCCGTCTTCGTGGGCCTGGCTGCCTTCCCTCCCACGTCACAGGCCCAGTCTGAACCTGGGTTTGGGAGTGTGCATTTCAACTTCTGCACGATTTACCAGCAATCTCCCCAGACAGAGGACGCCCGAAGCGTCGCCACCGATGAGTGGAACGCGAGCAACGGCTCATGGGAGTCGCAGACTCGACTCGTCCAAGAGTTCGAAGGGGGTACCCTCGACAGCCTGTTTGTCCAAGAACTCGTCGATGGGACCTGGACCGACACCTCGCGTGTCGGTTCGGAATACGACGCGTCGAATCGCCTTACCCTGTGTACGGTGAAGACCAGTACGGACAGCGGTTTTGAGAACAGCCTTCGCACTGATCTTCAGTACAACAGCGACGGACGTCTCGAGACCGTGGTCTCCCAGATCTGGAACGCCAACAACGAGGATTGGACGGACTTCCGTCGATCTACATTCCAGTACAACAGCGATGGCAACGACACCTTGGAAGTCGTCGAATCATGGGACGTCATCAATCAGACGTGGGAGAATTTTCGGCGCTTCGAGAGAATGTATGATGCCCAAAACCGACTTGATCTGGTCCGCCGGGACTCCTGGAATGGCAACACCGATACGTGGGAAAGTGACGTGCGGATCGACGTTTCGTATTCCAGTGGGTCAACGGTGGAGATCGAGGACATTTGGGACGGCAGTTCATGGAACCCGGACGAACGGCGGACGACCTATCTCAATAGTAGCAGTGGCCTTCCAGACAGCACCCTTACGGAAGACTGGGATACAGCGGCCAGTGACTGGGTCAATGACGTACGGTCGACCAATTCGTACACGACCCACGAGAACACCAAGAAGCTCGAGCGCATCGTGACCGAAGATTGGGACGCAAACGCGAGCGAATGGAATAATACGACCCGGCTTCGGTTCTCCTACACAAGCATCATCCCCGTCGAGCTCGCCCAGTTTAAAGCGCAACGGACCGGGGAGGGCGCTGTGCAGTTGACGTGGCAGACCGCAAGCGAGACGAACAACTCCGGCTTCGCCGTCCAACGCCGCGTCTTCGACGCAAGTGCTCCTGGGGCGCGCCAGGCTAGCCCGAGCACGTCCTGGACGACGGTTCAGTTCATCGAGGGCGCGGGCACCACGTCCGAGCCGAAGTCCTACCAGTTCACGGACGAGACCGTGCCCTACGAGGCTGAAACCGCTCGTTATCGGCTCAAGCAGGTCGACCTCGACGGCACGACGGACCTTAGCAAAGTGGTTGAGGTGGACCTCAGTGCTCCGGACCAGCTCGCTCTCCGGGCGCCCTTCCCGAACCCCTCGCAGGACCAGGCCACGGTCCGCTACGGGCTTCCGGAGGCAACCGAGGTTCAAATCGCCGTCTACGACCTGCTCGGTCGGCGGGTGGCCACCCCGGTCGACGGGCGGAAGACGGCCGGACGCGCGGAGTTTCAGCTTCAGACCCAGCAGCTCCCGAGCGGAACGTACATTTTGCGCCTGCAGACCGCCGAGCAGACCCGCACCCAGCGGCTGACGGTCGTGAAGTAGACGGTGTCTCTCGGCAAAAGGGGGAGGGGATTTGGCAGAGGGGACGCCGGAGAACGCTCCCTCCGCCCCCTACTTCTGCCGGTAGTCCTCCCGGACGGGACTGAACACGTCGATGATCTCGCATGCGGTCCGCGCCCGGCCCGCGTGTGGGGTCTCCGGCGGGATGACGGCGATCCGGCCGGGGGTCAGCACGTCGGTCTCGCCGTCCAGCGTGAGTTCAAACTCGCCCTCCACCACAATGGAGATCTGCTCGTGGGGATGGGCGTGCTCGGGAAACTCGGCTCCGGCCTCCACCTCCCAGTTCGTCACGGTCATGTTCTTGCCGTGCAGGAAGGCCCCGAGGTAGCCGGGCATCTCTTCGGAGCGGTCGAGGGCATCGAATGAATGAAAGGGCATCGTGTGGCGGATTAATGATTCGGAAGAACAGAGATCGGTCGCTACGGGGACGGAACGGCCCGGGCCATCATCCACAGCACGAGGCCGGCCCGCAGGGTCCACGCGCCGGTGCGGAGCCAGTTCGTGCTCACCAGACGACGGTGCACCGCGGCGTCGAACCCATCGATGAGTTTTCGGTGCAGGGGCACCTGGACGAGGCCCGTGGTGCCCCAGATGAACGCGACGAGGCCCAGGCCCGTCCAGACCTGCCAGACCGGCACCCCGAGCGGGGGCTGCCACACGAGGAGGCCTGCTGTTACGAATTCGGCCGTCATGGTGGGGGCGACGATCCAGGTGATGCGCCGCATGTGTTCGGCCTGGAACGCATCGTACTGGCCCGCGCCCACGTGCCGGAAGAGCGGGTAGTGGACGACCTGGACGACGAGGATGACGCCGAGCATGAGGACGGTGGCGGCGGCGTGGATAAGAAGGAGCATGGCGTTGCACGTTGGAACGTTCAACGTTGAACGTTCGCACGTTTGGAGGGGATCTGCGGGGGCGACGGGAGGGCTCAGCGCCGACCCTCAGCGGATGTGGGTTGAACGCATCAATCCGTGTGGTCGGCCCAGACGGCGTCGGCGGCGGCGCGGCCCGCGGCGAGGGCGCCGTTGAGCGACGCCGTGCGGCGGTGGTCGCCACAGACGTAGAGTCCGGGGCGTCGGCGGACGGCCTTTCGGGGCGGAGACAGGAACGGCGGCGCCTGCTCGGGGAGGGCGTAGGGAATGTGCTGGGTCCGGAGGTGCGTCCAGCCGCCTGCCTCCAGCCCAAACCAGTCGATCAGTTGCTCCCGGACGGCCCGTTCGAGCGTGTTGTCGGTCTCGGGCGGGGTGCCCACCACCACGGCGGCCACCAGCGCGCGGTCGTCCGGCGCATAGCCCGGCGCCACGTCCGACGGCACCGCCACGTTGTTGACGGGGCCGACGCCGTCGCCGTTGAGCACGAGAAGGGGGGTGTCGAGGGGCGACTGCGGCGCGGCGTAGTAGACGCACACCGTCGACCGACCCTCGGTGGGGGCTACGTCACCGACGAGCTGGTCCGCCTCCGGGGCGTCCGTGGCCACCACCACGTTCTCGGCCTTGATCGTCTCTCCGTCCTCCAGCGTCACGGTGTCGCCGTCGACCGACGTGACCGGCGCGTTCAGCCGGACGGCCTCGTCGGGGAGATGCTGCCGCATTTGCTTCGGCATCTGATCGATCCCGCCCGCCGGGAGCACGGTCCGTCCCTCCGCGAACATCTTGAACACGAACTCGAACATGCGGCTCGACGCCTCCAGGGCGCGGTCGAAAAAGATGCCGCCGAAGAAGGGGCGGAAAAAGCGATCGATCATGGACGACGAGAAGCCCCACCGCGTCCGCAGCGCGTCGAGGGTCGTTCGCTCCTCGCGCTCCATGATCTGTGGAATCGACTTTTGCGCGAGGGTGCGGCGGAGGCGCAGCACTCGCAGCTTGTCGGCCAGCGAGCCGATGG
>JBDGQM010000180.1:0-1627 GCA_042219065.1 Salinibacter sp.
CGTTTTTGGACGGTGTCTCTTCGGAGCAGACCCGACGCGCGTACCGCACCGACCTTCGCCGGTTTTTTCAGACGGACGAGGTAACGGAGGTGACGAAAGCGGAGATCATGTCCGTCGAGGCCGAGGACGTTCAGTCGTTCGTCCGGACCATGCGCAGCAAGGACGCCTCATTGGCCACGCAGCGGCGCAGGCTCGCGGCCCTCCGGAGCTTCTTCGATTGGCTGATCGAAGAAGGCGTGGTGGCGTACAACCCCGCGCGACACCCAACGTTCACCCCGCTTCCGCCTGAGACGAGTGCGTCGGCCCCCTCGACGTTGTCCAAAGACGCGCTGGAGACGCTCATCGCAACCGCCGGCGATGCGCCGCACTCGGGGCCGCGGGACCGCGCACTGATCCTGACGATCGTGTACGCCGCGCTTCGCCGCAGCGAAGTCGCCCAGATCGCGGTCGACGACGTGCGGCCGCTCGGCCGGTACTGGATTCTCGATCTGGCGCCCGACGACGACGGGGGCAGCTACGTCCGAATCCCCGAGGTCGTCGTAGAGGCGATTGAGCAGGTGAAGGACGTGTACGGCATCGCGAGCGGCCGCTTATGGCGGTCCCTCAGTCCACGGAATCGGGGCGAACCGATGTCGCCGGATGCGATTTACAAGACCGTCCGGCGGACGTCCGCGGACGCTGGACTGGACCCCGTGAGCATCGACACGCTTCGTCGCTCCGGGCTACAGCTTGCGCTGCAGGGCGGCGCGGACCTGCCGCAGGTGCGGGCCCACGGGCGTCTGCAGCACGCGAGCTCGGCCGCGCGGCTCCACGAGCCCAATGATCGTTCGGGCGGGCTCGGCGAGAGCGCTGTTGAATACATTGATCTGGATATCTCTGCCCAGCCATAGAGGCGGACACCGCAGGGATTTCGAGTCTCAAGGAGCGGTCTATTCGGCTGGATCTGGCAACCAAAGCCCCCTAGGTTGACTTCTCCAATATCGCACTCTAATAAACGTTATGTTGCGTTTTTCGGCCCTGAGCCGTACTTTGTGTGCGAATCGAAATCGGGCGAGCCTTGCCGGGTCAAAGCCCGCCGTAGCCCCCGAAATGGCTCCCCGTTCCTTCTGACCGAGCCCCGCAATTAAATGTCAAGCCCCAACCGCGATTCAGCCCTGGAAACTCAACGCCGGGACGACGCCCCCGACGAGGTTCCCACCGTTTCCGGGCGTGACGACGCGCAGCTCCCGTACAATGCCCCGAGCGATACGAACTGTTCGATCGAGTCCGACCAGATGCTGATTCGACGCTGGCTGGCCGAAAAGAGCGCGCGGACGCAGGAAGAGTATGCCCGGGACCTGGAGCAATTTGTCGACTTCGTAGATCTCCCGCTCCGGTACGTCACCCTTGGTCACCTGCAGGAATACCGCGAGCACCTCGCCGCACAGGGATACGCGAAGTCCTCGCAGAAACGAAAATTATCGGCGGTAAAGAGCCTCTTCACATTCGGGGCCAAGCTCCGATACTTTGCCCACAACGTCGGGGCGGCGCTGTCCACTCCTTCCGTGCGAAATGACCGCGCAAAGCGGATTCTGTCGGAGGCAGATCTGTGGGCCATCCTCCGGGACGAAAAAAATCTGCGCAATCA
>JBDGQM010000180.1:1727-6263 GCA_042219065.1 Salinibacter sp.
ACCTCCAAGGTGTCTCCCCACTGGTTCCGGCATGCCCATGCCTCTCACGCCCTGCAAAAAGGGGCAGATCTCGAGCTCGTCCGTGAGACGCTCGGTCACGAGAGCATCGAAACAACGAAGACCTATCTCCATGCTCAGCCCGGAAAGTCCTCCTCCTATTACGTCGACGAGGCGCCGGACTTTGACGGGTAGACGGCAAGGTTCTGCTCCGCCTTTGGGATGACCGGGGATTGGGGGGCTGGACTAGTGTCAGCATCCTTCAGGGATGACATCCGTAATCGTCGTCCCTCAGATCTCCCTCCTGTTCCCGCGCCCCGTAACATCAACTCCGGTTGCGGAAATGACATTACTCTGAAATGGAGAAGTTTTTGCCAATTGGTCAGGATTTGTCTTTGCAGTCCTAAACGCTGAAGAAATTTAGCAGTTAGGGCGTATTGGGCGTATGGTTGAAAGCACTTTGTTCTTCCTTTAATTTGTTCTTGCATATGCGTTTCAACCCGATTGTCGTTGGGGCATTGTATCCTAGCATTCGCCGAGGGCTGAGTGCCGATCTGCTCGCTACGCAGTCCCTCGACGGGACGCCATTCCCAATCTGTACCGCACATGTTGTGGCCAGCGACGGACTCGTGACCGACGTGCTGAATGTTCCGACCGACACGGTATCGGCCCAGCTGGAACACGTCTTCCAGACCAAAAGCCCGACGAGTGCCAAAATCGGGATCATTGGCGCAACGCCGACCATCGCAACGGTATTCGACCACCTGCAGGCCCTGGACGGGCCGGTGGTGTACGACTTGACGGTCAGCGGCCCCAGTGGCGAAGATGTGCTTGGACAGGGAGGACTTGAGGTGGTCACGGATCACCTGAGTGTCCCCGATCTCGTCACCATTCGCCTCAACGACGCCTCGCTGGTGGCCGGAATGGAGATCCCGAGTCTAGACGATGCACAGGTGGCGGCCCAGCGCATCGCCCAGCAGGGCGCCCGCCGAGTGCTTATCCGGTGCGGCAAGCTCCCAACCCACTTTTTTGACAAAGAGGCCACACCGCCGGACTACGCCCTCGATCTCTTCTTTGACGGCGATGACTTTGCCCTTTTCGAAGCCCCGTACCTGTCCGACATGGGGAACCTCCACGGGGCCTCCAGCGGCCTCTTGCTTCCACTGATCAAGAATCTTCAGGAAGGAATGGAACTCGAGCCGGCCCTTCAGAAGGCCAAGGGACGCGTGTCGGAGGCCTTGCGGGCAGCCCAGCAGGACGCTACGAATCAGGGAGCGGCGTTTTTCACAGCCTTAGAGCACGAACCGACGGTCACGGAGACGGAGGCGTAGCCGCACCGTCATCACACTGACTCTTCCCACAACCTGGCATTTGAGCCATGCCCAAGGAACAGACCGACGAATCAAAGGCCACCATTTACGATGTTGCCGACCACGCCGGCGTGGCCATCTCCACAGTTTCGCGCGTTCTCAATGACTCCGACGACGTTGCGGACGCCACCCGCGAGCGGGTCGCGGATGCCATCCAGGAGCTCCAGTTCCGTCCGAACCGGACCGCCAAGAGCCTCGCTCAGCACTCCACGCGCACGATCTCGGTGGCCCTGCCCACCTTCACCACGCCCTTCCACAACGAATTGCTGAAGGGCGTCCGGGACCGTCTCGACCACGAGGACGTGGACCTGCTCCTCTGCGACCTTGAGTGGGAGGCCCCGAAGCGGACCCTCCGCCACTTCCTCGAGGGCGGCGCCATGGACGGGCTTCTCCTGGTGGGCGTCCCGGTGGACGAAGAGATGGCCGATGAGCTACGGATGCTTGGGGTGCCGGTCACGCTCATCGGAACCCGCGCCGAAGGCTTCGACTCCTTCTACTGGGAAGACGAGCCCGGCGCCAAGCTCGCCGTGGAGCACCTGATCGAACGGGGCTACAGACAAATCGGGATGATTACGACGCCCCATGCCAACCGCATCCGCAACGAGCGGATCGCTGGGTACCGGCAGGCGCTCGAAGAAGCCGGGATCGAGTTTGACCCTGACCTCGTGGTGCACGGCCACACCTCGAAGCACGACGGTTTCAGCGAAGAGTCCGGGTACGAGGCGATGCAGGACCTAATTTCGCTCGATCAAACCGTGGACGCGGCCTTTGCCAGCAGCGACGTCCAGGCGATTGGGGCGTGGCAGGCCATCCGCGAAGAGGGGCTCGAAGTGCCCGATGATTTCGCCTTCGTGGGCTACGACGACATCAAAGTGAGTCGCTTTATCGGGCTCACCAGTATTGCCCAGAACATGCACGGTGTGGGGAACGAGGCCACGGACCTCCTTCTCAGTCGCCTCAATAAGAGCGGCCCCGAGCAGCACATAAACCGACTGATCGAGCCGCAGTTGAACGTTCGGAAGTCAAGCACACCGAGCCGATAGAAGTCGACGGTCCTCCGGTCGCGTTTCTTTCGAAGCAATTCTAGCCCCCCGAATGGACGATCAGATCATCGACCGTCACCTCGACAAGACCATCCGGCGCACCGAGTTCGATGACCTGGGTGAGCGGGTGCAGGGCAAGGTTCGGGATAACTATCGTCAGGACGGCCGACGCATTTTGGTCACCACGGACCGAATTTCTGCGTTCGACCACGTGTTGGCCCAGACCATTCCGTTTAAAGGACAAGTTCTAAATCGGACCGCGGCGTTTTTCTTCGAGGCAACAGCGGATCTCGTCCCGAACCACGTTCTGTCGGTCCCGGATCCCAACGTCACCATAGCGCGCGAATGCACCCCGATTCCCATTGAGTTTGTGGTGCGCGGGTACCTGGCCGGGCACGCATGGCGCGAGTACGACAGGGGCGTGCGCACGCTCTGTGGCCAAGACCTCCCGGACGGCCTCCGCAGGAGCGAAAAACTGCCGACCCCAATCCTCACCCCCACCACCAAGGCCGAGGAGGGCCACGACCGGGACGTCACCCCCGACGAAGCGATTGCCGGCGCCGGGATCGACCCGGCCACCTACGATCAGTTGGCCGACTGGTCCCTGCAACTGTTTCGGCGGGGCAGCGAGATGGCCGCTGAGCAGGGGTTGCTCCTCGTGGACACGAAGTACGAGTTCGGCCGCACCCAGGGGGGCGACCTCGTCCTGATCGATGAAGTGCATACCCCCGATTCGTCTCGGTACTACTACCAGGACGGCTACCAGGAGCGACTGCAAAGTGGCGAGCCGCAGCGCCAACTGTCGAAAGAGTTCGTTCGGGAGTGGCTCATGGACCACGGGTTTCAGGGCAAGGAAGGCCAAGAGATGCCCGACTTGCCGGACGCCTTCCGCGCGGAGGTGACGAAGCGGTACGTTGAGTTGTACGAAACGGTGACGGGGACCTCTTTCGACCCCGAGCTTCACCCGAATCCCGAGGCGCGGATTCACGCGGCCCTTGTAGACGAGTCGCTCGTGGCTCCCTCTTGAGCAGTGCTGTTTCCGGCCGCCTCGGAGACGTAGGTGTCGGGACGCCGGTCGGCGAGCACATCATTGTGCACGTTGATGTCTCGGTTCCGGGCGGTCCGGGGATCGAACTCGACCCCCTCAACTGCGTCGTCGGACTGGGAGGCTCGGGTCAAGATGGACCCCGTCGGGTCACAGATCTCGCTCATCCCGATGAACGAGAGCGTCTCTCCCTCCTTCTCCTCCCTTCCGTGGCGGTTGGCCGTGATGGTGAACACGTGATTCTCACGAGCCCGCACGGGCATCGCGTCGGGACAGTGCGGGAGCACGAGGTTGGAGGGATGGGCAATCACGTCGGCGCCCTTGAGGGCGAGGGTGCGTGCTGCCTCCGGAAAGTACCAGTCGAAGCACACCATCACCCCGAGACGATACTCTGTGCCGTCCCCGGCCGTCTCGTCGAAGACCCGGAACCCGAGATCGCCGGGCTCGAAGAGCGTTGTTTCTTCGTAGAAGAGATGGACCTTGCGGTAGGTCTGAACGACGCCCGTCGGGCGAACCACGACGGCACTGTTGTAGAACCGGTCTCCCTCCCGTTCGGCGAGCCCCGCGACGATGGTGGCGTCCAGGGACCCGGCCCATTGCTGGAGCGCATCGGTCGACTGGCCCTCCGGAATCGGCTCCGCCACACGGGCCAGATCCTGCCGGGATTGGAAGAAGTACCCAGACGTGAAGAGCTCAGGGAGAACCAGGAGATCTGCGTTCAAGGACGACAGGTGCGACTCGACGGTCGCCAGGTTTTCTTCGACCCGAAGGTACGCAGGAGAGAACTGGAGAAAAGCAACTCGCACAGAGATCAGGAGACGTCAACGGACAAGAGTGCGCGCTTCGATGCCCCCCTGGGCCCCGCCTCTGGGGCCCTCCAGCCACCACAGGCCAGTCAGGGCCAAGGATGAGCACCGCAATCCGACCCGGTCTCCCGAGCAAGGAGGTCACAAGTCGGATGTAGACACGTCGGATTTACACAGTGTATCAGTCGGGGACGGCGGGATCAAGGGTGCGGCCAGAGCAACAGGGCAATCGCATCAAACGGCTGCTTGGTTCGAAAGAACCTCAGATCGCCTGT
>JBDGQM010000181.1:0-14636 GCA_042219065.1 Salinibacter sp.
CGGGTGGTGATGGCCAGTCCATCACCACCCGTTTTTTGTAGATCCCCTCTCGGAAAAAACCCGAAGCATCGTGCGAGGCGAATACGGTTTCTCAACGCCGCGACTCGACACGAAGCAGCTTTTCGGAACGGGGACGGACGATGCCCCGGCCCGGCTTTGCGGAGGCCGGCACCCTCCAGCCAGGCGGTGGGGCCTCAGACTCTACTCGTCGTCTCGGAGATACTCGCTACCCTCACGGGCCCGAACGACCGCCTTGAAGGTCTCATCGTCCTGCTGAGCCGACCGCACAATGACATTCTCCTTGCCGAACCGGCGGTAGAGCAGGTTGCGCAGGTTTTGGATGTCGTTCTTCTCAAGATCCTCAAGGACGATAGACTCTTCATCCTGATCGATCTCCTCCCACTTTTGAGCAACAGGTTCATACTTAGACGTACGTCCTCGTCCACCACCTGTGCCGAGTTCACGCTGGGCCTCTTCTCTATCTTTTACTTCCATCTCAAGATCAGTTTCCATGGTTTTATGTGCAATCGTTATCGGAATTCGCGCTACGTAAAGTCTTGAGCTGAACAAAAAGTTCCCCTCCTCCCAACCTTCATATAATGCATATACCCATTATCTTCAAACTAAACACGATCGATCCAATGCCCAATACACCACAAAGCCGAGACTGTAGACTCGGTGCGGAACTACGTTCCGATATTTAACACGTATCCGTGCTCGATCTCCCCCGCTTTTCGCCCATCGATGAACACAATGGATCGTAAATGTTCGACTTGATCAAACCGTTCTTCGACTTCACAAAACGTAATGGTAGCGTCGGGAAATGCCGCCGACAGTTCCCGGCACGGCTCTTTCAGGCTCACGCTGTCTTCCAGCGCGCTCGCCACGGCAAACCGCAGCGCCGGCAGTGCATCGTCGTCTTCCGGGTTCTCCATCGGCCGTTGCTCAAACCCGTGCTCCTGGAGAGTGGGATGCATGCGGACCGCGTCGGGGTCGGTGGGGTTCGATACGAGCAGGTACGTTACGAGGGTGGCCATGGGGATTGCTGCAGAAAATCGGTTGAAAGGAGACGGTGATTGTTACCGCGGCGGGGCGAGCCGTTCACTGGACTGGTGGACTCATCTCAAGCCTCAGCTTCATCTCAAGCCTCAGCGCGAGCCGCGTTTCCGCGAGGTCCGTTCCCCGTCCGGACGGAGGTCGACGACGTGGGCGGAGGGCACGTGCCGACGATGGACCAGGGCCTCGAGATGCAGCCACGCAGTGGTCGCATCAAGAATTGCGCTGTCACTCGTCACGACCGGGGCCGTTGCGTCGCACAGTGTCGCGTCGACGTCGTCTTCCTGCACCAGACGCCACGCCAGCCCTCGCTCCGACGCCATGCGGCGGAGCCTCGCCTTCACGCGCCCCACGTTCGAGACCGAGTCGTCGAGGTGCCAGGTGACGCCCTCAAGGTCGAGGGCGCTCAGGGTGTCTGCGAGGAGCGCGAGCGCAGGGTCCGTCTGCTGGACAATCCGGTACGTGCCCTGTAGCGGATCCACGTCCCGGTACGCCGTGTCGCGCCCCACAAACAGGTACGCCCCGCCGAGGGCCGCCTCGACGGTGATGAGCACGTTGAAGGCGTCGACGTGCAGCGCCCGGCCCGCCACCTCCTCCGGCGAACAGCGCGCCCGAAGCCGATGTGCACGCCGGGCGTCGCTGCAGGCGGAGCGGGCGACTGCATTTCGCTGCCGGCGCTTCAGCTGGTACCGATCCCCGACGAGCGTCCGCGGGCTGCCGCCGCTGTATCCCCGGCTCCGAAGCCACGACAGATCTCGGACGGCCGCCCGGAGCCGCTCGTGTTGATCGACGCCAAATTGCTCGGGGTCGTCGGGATGGGGACCGCGGTTGGACGGCATCGTTGCGTCGCGCTCAGGGGCGTGGGGGTGGCAACTCGGAGGAGGGGATTACGTCCGCTTCCGGGCAAGGTCCTGCGCGTGAGCGGTTTCGGACACGGCGGACGCGACGCGGTTGACCACCTCCTGGTCGAACACGCTGGGAATGACGTAGTCGGCCGTCAGGCTTCGGTCGTCGATCGTGCCGGCAATGGCTTCGGCCGCCGCAATTTTCATCTCACTCGTGATGTCCGAGGTGCGGCACCCGAGGACGCCCTTAAACAGGCCGGGGAAGCAGAGAACGTTGTTGATCTGATTGGGATAGTCGCTCCGTCCCGTCGCCATGACGGCCACATGTGGATAGGCCACCTCCGGCATGATCTCGGGGCGCGGATTGGCCATCGCAAAGACGATGGGATCGCGGGCCATGCGCTTCACGTCCGCTGCGTCGAGAATGTCGGGCGCGCTCAGTCCGATGAACACGTCCGCCCCCTCCAGCACTTCGGACAGGGTGTCGCCCTCCACCACCGGATCTGTCATCTCGAGGTATCGCTCCTTCGCATCGTTCAGATCGTCGCGCTGAGCGGTCACCGGGCCCTGGCTGTCCGTCCCAATGATGTCTTCAACGCCCATTTCTAGGAGCATCTCCGTGACCGCCGTACCGGCCGCCCCAATCCCGGCGATCGCCACGGTAATGTCGCCAAGCTCCTTGTCGACAATCTTGAGCGCGTTCAGGAGGGCCGCAACCGTGACCACGGCCGTGCCGTGCTGATCGTCGTGAAAGACGGGAATGTCCAGTTCCTCCTTCAGCCGCTCCTCGATGGCAAAGCAGCGCGGGGCCGCAATGTCCTCGAGGTTGATGCCCCCGAACACCGGTGCCAGGCGCCGCACCGTGTCGACGATCTCGTCGACGTCGGTCGTATCGAGACAGATCGGAAATCCGTTTACGTCCGCAAATTCCTTGAGCAGCTGTGCCTTCCCCTCCATCACCGGAATGGCCGCCTCCGCCCCGATGTCCCCGAGCCCCAGCACGGCCGTCCCGTCCGACACGACGGCCACGGTATTGCTCTTGATGGTGAGGCGGTGCGCATCCTCGGGCGTCTCTTGAACCGCCTCGCACACCCGCGCCACCCCGGGCGTGTACGCCATCGACAGCTGATCGCGGGTCCGGAGGGGAGACTTGCTTTCGATGTCCAGCTTGCCCCCAAGGTGCAGCAGGAAGGTGCGGTCGGACACGTTCACGACCTCCACCCCATCGATCTCGCGCACCTCCTGTAGAATCGACTGCGCGTGGTCGTCGCTCCGGGTGTTGATCGTAATGTCGCGGGTCAGCTCTTCTTTCTCGGCCCGCACGATGTCGATCGCCCCGATGTTGCCCCCCTGTTCTCCGATGACGGAGGTCACTTTTGCGAGCATGCCGGGCCGATTGGCGATGTCAAATCGAACGGTGATGGAGTTGCTGGCACTCGGGCTGTATTCCGGGTTGTCGTCCATGACGGGTGGGAAACGCTAGGAGAAGTGGTGGTGAAATGGTGCCGGGCCGAAGACCGCGCGCCAAAGACAGGCACGGTCGGCCTCCGGCAGCGAGACGTTCAATGCGAAAGGGACGGCCTCCCGCAGGGGAAGCCGTCCCTCAAGTACAAGCCACAGTCTCTCACGAGAACGTGGACGTTAGCTGTTCGCGGAGCCGGTCTCGTCCAGCTCATCGAGCGCCTCGGAGATTTCTTCGGCGTATGCCGATCCGATGCCGTCCAGGTCCGTCAGGTCGTCCAGGTCGCGGAGCTCCGCTATGCTGTCAACCCCGGCGCTTTCGAGGCGGGAGGCGCGGGGAAAGTCTTCCGGAAGGCCCGACGTTTCGTCGGACGCGGCCTCTTCGTCGGACGACTCATCCTCCTCCGCCGCCGTGTCCGGGGCATCCTCAGTTTCGCCGGACGCTTCGGCGTCGTCCGCAGTATCGGCCGTTTCCTCCGCGGCCTCAGATTGGTCCTGCTCTTCCTCAGCAGCGTCCGTCGTCTCCTCAGCGGACGTGTCGGCCTCGTCGGCGGCCTCCTGCCGCTCGGTCTCCTCCATCTCGCGACGGAGGTCGGCCAGGCCGGAAAGCTCGCCGAGCGTGGTGGGGCCGGTGGTCGGCTCCTCCGGTTCGGGTTCTTCCTCTTCCTGCTGGAAGTCGCGAACCGCCTCTTCCTGCTCGCGCTTCTCTTCGCGGGCCTCGCGCTGCTCTTCTTTCTCTTCCTCCTCGCGCTCGGCCTTCTCCTTCGCCGTCTCGCTGAGGACGATGTCCTTCTGGTCCTTGTCGAACCGGATGACGCGGAGCTCAAGCTCGTCGCCCTCGTGGTAGTGGTTCTTGAAGGCCTTCGGTCCCTGCTTGAGCTCACTGCCCGGCACAAAGGCTTCCACGTCGAGCGGAAGCTGCACGACGAGGCCCTTGTCCTCCACGCGGACGACCTCACCGGTCGTGTCGTTACCCTCCTCGTAGGCGTCGGCAAACTGATCCCACGGGTTGGTCTTGACCTGCTTGTGGCCGAGGGAAATGCGTCGTCGCTCCTCGTCGATGTTAAGAATCACCACGTCGAGCTCCTGCCCCTCGTCGACCATGTCGCCCGGGTGGCGAATCTTCTTGGTCCAGGACAGGTCCGAGACATGCACGAGGCCGTCGATGCCGGGCTCGATCTCGACGAAGACGCCGAAGTTGGTGATGTTGCGCACCGTTCCCGTGAGCACGGTGCCCGCCGGGTACCGGTCGCTGATTCCCTCCCACGGATCCGGCTCCAGCTGCTTCATGCCGAGGGAAATCTTCCGGTCCTCCTCGTCGATGTTGAGGATCTTGACGTCGACGACCTGCCCCAGCGACACCATCTGGCTGGGATGCTCGATGTGGCGCGTCCACGACATCTCGCTGATGTGGACGAGCCCCTCGATTCCCTTCTCGATTTCGACGAAAGCCCCGTAGTTGGTGATGGACACCACCTTTCCCTCCACGGTATCGCCCTCTTCGTACTGGTCCCCAATTTTGTCCCAGGGGTGATCCTGAAGCTGCTTCAGCCCCAGAGAAATGCGCTGGCGGTCCTCCTCGTAGTCGAGAACGACCACTTCGAGCTCCTGGTCGAGCTCCACCACTTCGCTGGGGTGGGACACGCGGCCCCACGAGAGATCCGTGATGTGGAGAAGCCCGTCGACCCCGCCGAGGTCGATGAAGACGCCGAAGTCAACGATGTTCTTGACCGTGCCCTCAAGCACCTGCCCCACTTCGAGCTGCTCGAGGATTTCCTGCCGCTGCTCTTCGAGCTCGTGCTCGATGAGCTCACGGTGGGACACAACGATGTTCTCGTTCTCCGGATTGAGCTTGACGATCTTGAACTCCATCCGCGTCTCGAGGTACGACTCGAAGTCGCGCACCGGACGGACGTCGATCTGCGATCCGGGCAGGAAGGCCTCCATGCCGTCGAAGAGCTCCACGATCATACCGCCCTTAATCCGGCGGATGATGGTGCCTTCGATAACCTCTTCGTTCTCGTAGATCTCTTCCACGCGCTGCCAGCGCCGAACCTTGTCGGCCTGCTCCTTCGAGAGCACGAGCTGGCCGTCCTGGTCTTCCTTGCGTTCCAGATACACCTCGACGGTATCGCCGGCGCGAATGTCCTCGCCCTCAAACTCGTCGCGCGGGACGATGCCGTCGCTCTTGTACCCGATGTCGATGACCACGTAGTCCTCGTTCACCTGAAGCACGCGGCCCTCCACGATGTCCTGCTCCCGGACGTCGATGGACGTTTCATCGACGACCTCGCGGAACTGATCGTATACCGGATCGTCGGTGCGGGACTGGTCGTCCGTTTCGATCTCATCGAGGCTGACCGGCTGCCCGTACGTCTCGCCGGTAAAGCCCTGGGCCTCCTCGGTCCGTTCAAGCTCTTCGGACGACACGGTCCGCGTCGGCTCCTCGAAGTCAGACACGTCGACGGTGGTGTCGTCGCCGGACGGAATGTCGATGTCCTCGGAGGCCTCCTCGACGGCCTCTTCGAGAATGCGACTCACGAAGCCGGGGTCTTCCGGGGGCGGCGGCCTCTCTTCCTCGTCCTCCTCCACAGGTGCACTGCCCTCGTCATCATGGTCCGGGGCTTCGGGGTCGGCCGGTTCGTCGGCGGGCGCATCCGGAGAGGCGGGGGAAGGCGCTGTGTCCTCCGCACGGTCTTCCGCCGGCGCCTCCGTGGCCGCTGCCGCCTCGGGGGAAACGGCTGCTGTTTCCGCGGCGGCGTCCTCGGGAGAGGCGTTTGCCTCATCCGCAGAAGGGGATTGAGAATCTTGTACGTCCGTCGGTTCGTCCTTCGATGCAACTTGTTCTTGTTCTGCCATATACGATTGGGTGGGTTTGCGACGCGCTGGACAACTCAGCAGTCCAGTGGCGGCTGCAATTTGTACCTGCCTGAATCTTAGGCTCCAGGAGGGAACGTGAATGAAGTATGTGCAATCTGGAAGGGGCAACGTCCCTGGTCTTCCAGAAAGAGCCAAAGCGAGAAATCGGGGACCGACCCATTCAGGGACGCTACCATAATGCCCGTTAATAGGCGACCGTTGTATTAGACGGAACCGTCTACGTTCCCTGCGTCTGTTGTGCTTTAACGTGATCTACCACAAACGCGACCTGCTCCGCAATGGTGGAATCGGTCGTGTCAAGCACCACCGCGTCGTCGGCACGGCGGAGGGGTGCGATGTCCCGATTGCGATCCTGACGGTCCCGACGCTCGATCTCGGCGCGCACCTCTTCGAACGAGACGTCCTCCCCGGCGGCCTCATACTCCTGCTGTCGGCGCTGAGCCCGCTCGTCGAGGTCGGCCACCATAAAAATCTTGACTTTTGCGTCTGGGAAGACCACGGTTCCGGTGTCGCGCCCATCCAGCACGACACCGCCGTGCACCTCTGCCTGCTCGTGCCCGATTCGGCGCTGCTCGTTCACCATGTACTCCCGAACGGAGGCCAGGGTCGATACGTCACTGACAACGTCCCCCACCTCGGCCGTCCGAATCTGATCGGTCACAGCCTCGTCCCCGAGAACGACCTGCATGGTGTCGGACTGGTACTGCACGTCCACGTCCAGAGTGGGAAGCACCTGTCGGGCGCCGTTTGGGGTGGGGGCCGCGTCCGCTCGGAGAAAGGCGAGCGCCACGGCGCGGTACATGGCGCCAGTGTCCAGATATACGTAGTCGAGTTGAGTGGCCGCCCGCCGGGCCGTCGTGCTCTTTCCAGATCCGGCGGGGCCGTCAATCGTAACAATCACGGTGGGGCGCAGGGCGAAAGCTCACGGGTTTGGTGAAGGGCGAGACGGGTTACGGCTGCGATGCGTCGCCTCCAACCTGCTTGCTCACGACGGTGATGAAGGACGGGTATTCGATGGGGCCGAGCGACGTGTTGATGGTCGGCTGCACCCGTAGCTTGACCGTCCGGGGCGGCTCGTTCTGCACGATGGCGGAGGCGAGATCCACGAGGCCCCGCAGGTTGTCTTGAAAGAACCGGACCAGATCGAGCTCGACCTGAAGGGGGACCTCCTTGGGCTCTCCGGGCGGCAGAACCACCTCTTGGTTGAACCGACCGGCGACCGTTTCTTTCTCTTCAATGAGGAGCGTCCAGTCCATCGCCGTCAGACGCGCGTTTGCGCTGTTGGACGACGGATTGGTGACCTCCAGATTGAGCGTGAGCGACATCGGCAGCCGTCCCTCCGACAACGAGGAGCCGAGCCGCAGAACATCGGTGGTGCGCAGGTCTGCGTAGGACTCAAGCCCGGAGAGTTTCACGCCGGCCAGGCGAGGGTTTGAAATCCGGTCGATCGCAAACTGGACCTTTCGGAGGTTGGACACTTCTCGGAGGGCGGTGCACCCCGCCATGCTCGATGCGAGAAGACCGGCCCCGAGTAGGGCGAGCCAGAACGATTTGCGTGAGAACATGCCGTGGACGTGCTCCAATTCGCAGCAGAGAGGGGAAACAGGGCCTGGCGCAGGGAATTGCACCGTTTGTCGACGGGGTTACCCCGTTGCCGTTCGCCAATGCTCAACTTCCACACCAGTCGCCAGATGCGCAAGCTTAGTTGGGATGAAATTGAACGTCCCGATCCCGAGACGGTCGCCACACTTCCCAAGCATCCCGTCCGGCTCATCGTCCACAACGTGCGGTCGATTCACAACGTCGGGTCGATGTTTCGGACCTCCGACGCCGCCCGCATCGAGCACATACACCTTACCGGGTTCACCGGCACCCCCGAGCACAAGGACCTCCACAAGACCGCGCTCGGCGCGCAGGACACGGTCGAGTGGAGCCAGCACGACGAGGTGGAGCCGCTCCTCGATGATCTCCGCGAGGCCGGCTATACCATCGCGCTTCTCGAGCAGACCGATCGGACCCGGCCCCCGGCCGAGGTGGAGGCCGACGCGTTTCCGCTGGCCCTCGTGGTGGGCAATGAGGTGCGCGGCATCGACGAGGAGGTGATCGACGCCGCGGACCTGGCCCTCGAACTTCCCCAGTACGGGGCCAAAATCTCCCTCAATGTGGGCGTGGCCTACGGCATTGCGGTCTACGACCTGATTCGTCGCTTCCGGTCGCTGCACGGACCGCCCGGGGAGGAGAATCGTATGTGACCACAGCGTGACGAGGCGCGGCGGTCCGTCTGGCGTGTGTGCGTTGTTGCTTCCTACCCCTCTTCCCGGTCATGTCTGAGACGCAGCCTCTTTTCGAGGAGTTTTCGGCGGTCCCGCACGAAGAGTGGAGGGCCACGGTGCAGTCCGAACTCGGCGTGTCGTCCCCGGAGAGCCTCCTGGAGTGGGCGTCCGTGGAAGGCGTGACGATGCCGGCCTACCTCCAACAGGAGGCCCTTGAGGACGCCGCACACGTCGATTCCGGAGCAGCCGTCCCGCCGCTCGCGCAGGCCTCCACGCTCCCCGCCAACGCGTGGACCCTCTGCCACCCCGTCGATCATCCTGATCCAGCCACCGCAAACGAACACGCCCGGGCTGCAGTCGAGGGCGGGGCGGAGGCCCTCGACCTCGTCGCGTCTCCGGACACGGGCGCCTCGGATCAAACAGTGCCGTCCGCAGGTGCTCTCGCCACGGTGCTCGACGGCATCGACGTCCGCGAGACCCCTCTCCATCTCGGACGGGGACACGGCGGTCTCGTCCTCTACAGCCTTCTTCGGACTCATCTCTCCGACGAGGGCATCGACCCGGCGTCTGTCCGTGGATCTGTCGGCTACGACCCGGTGGCGGCCGTCGCCTCCGGTTCAGGCCTCGGCGTGGACCGGGCGTTCGCCCTGGCCGATGATCTCACGACGGAGGCAAGCGACCTGCCCGAGGTGCGGTCAGCGGCCGTCGACGCTCGGGTGTATCACGACGCCGGGGCCTCCGCCGTGCAGGAACTGACGTACACGCTCGGCGCCCTCACCGAACGCCTCGCCCGGAGCACCGAGCGGGGACGCTCCCTCTCCTCCCTGCTCCAGGAGCTGCAGGTGCTCGTCTCGGTCTCCACGAGCTACTTCGTCGAGATCGCCAAGCTGCGCGCCCTCCGCCTGCTCGTGCCGCAGGTCGTGGCGGCCTTCAGCGACGACGCGGGCGGCGGCCTCGAATTCGACCCCGACGATCTGTTCGTGCGTGCGGCCACCTCCCGGCGCACCGAGACGATGTACGACCCGTACGTGAACATGCTGCGGGCCACCACCGAGGCAATGGCCGCGGTGCTCGGCGGCTGCGATGCGCTCACCGTGCGGCCCTACGACGCGTCCCTCCGCCCCCCGGATGCATTCGGCGGCCGCATCGCCCGCAACGTGCAGCTCACGCTGCGCCACGAGGCGCACCTCGATCAGGTGGCCGACCCGGCCGCGGGCTCCTACTACATCGAGTCCCTGACCGATACACTGGCCCAGCGGGCCTGGGACGAGTTCCAGGCTCTCGAAGCGGAGGGCGGCATCGTCGAGGCCCTCCGCAGCGGCACGCTGCAAGAACAGATCGCGCAGACACGACAGGAGCGGCGCGAGGCCATTGACGAGCGGGAACAGATCCTCGTCGGCACCACCCACTATCCGGCCCTCGACGAACGGCGGCAGGACGACCTCGACCGTCCAGAGGGCAGTCCCTCTTCGAACGGGACCGCCGTCGCCCCTCTCCCCTCGCCCTTCCTCGACGCAATCCGCTCCGCCGTCCGCGACGGGGCGACGTTCCCAGAGATCACTGCTGCACTCCAGACTGACGAGTCGCCCATCGCTCCCCTCCCCCGCGTCCGCTTAGCGGAAGAGATCGAGTCGATCCGCCTCCACACCGAAGACCATGCCGCCGCGCACAACGGGCCGCCGACCGTGCTGCTCGCGCCCCTCGGCCCGCCTGCCGCCCGGAGCGCCCGTGCCACCTTTGCCCGCAACTTTCTGGGCGTGGCGGGCTTTGAGATCGAGGAGCCGCTCAAGTTTGAGACGATCGACGAGGCCGCCGACGCGGCAGTCCAGCACAGCGCCGACGTCATCGTACTCTGCAGCTCGAACGCCAAGTACGCCGATCTCGCCCCGTCCCTGATCTCAGCCCTCGCAGATCGGGACCACAACGCCCTCCTCGGCATCGCTGGCGCGCCCGACGACATCGACGCGGATCAGGCCGACTTCTTCGTCCACCAGGACACTCCCCTGAAAGAAACCCTCACCGCACTACAAGAACGTCTCGGAATCCCGACGGACGACTGACTCCCAAACACCCACACCCCCAGACGCACATACGCTCCCGCCATGCGTCCTGATTTCAGCGACATCGAGTACGACCCGCCGCGCGAGGGAGAATCGACATCGCCCGACGACGCCACGTGGTCGACCCCCGAGCAGATCGACGTGGAGGCCATCTACGGCCCCGATGCGCTGGACGACCTCGATCACCTCGACTTCGCGTCCGGCATTCCGCCGTACCTGCGCGGGCCGTACACCACCATGTACGCGTACCGGCCCTGGACCATCCGGCAGTACGCCGGCTTCTCCACCGCCGAGGAGTCGAACGAATTTTACCGGGAAGCCCTCGCGTCCGGGCAAAAGGGCCTCTCGGTGGCGTTCGACCTCGCCACCCACCGGGGCTACGACTCCGACCACGACCGGGTGCGGGGCGACGTGGGCAAGGCGGGCGTGGCCATCGACACGGTGGAGGACATGAAGCGCCTGTTCGAGGGCATCCCGCTGGGGGACGTGTCGGTATCGATGACGATGAACGGGGCGGTGCTGCCCGTGATGGCCTTCTACATCGTCGCCGCCGAGGAGCAGGGCGTTTCCCACGCGCAACTGGCGGGCACCATCCAGAACGACATCCTGAAGGAGTTCATGGTGCGCAACACCTACATCTACCCGCCGCAGCCGTCGATGCGGATCGTGGGCGAGATCTTTGACTACTGCGCGCAGGAGATGCCGAAGTTCAATGCCATCTCGGTGAGCGGCTACCACATGCACGAGGCGGGGGCGCCGGCCGACCTGGAGCTCGCCTACACGCTGGCCGACGGGCTGGAGTACCTCCGCACGGGCCTCGACGCCGGACTCGACATCGACGACTTTGCCCCGCGCGTCTCCTTCTTCTGGGCGATCGGGATGAACCACTTCATGGAGATCGCCAAGATGCGGGCCGGGCGGCTGCTGTGGGCGAAGCTCGTGAAGCAGTTCGAGCCGGAGAATCCGAAGTCGATGGCGCTCCGCACGCACTGCCAGACCTCCGGCTACAGCCTCGCCGAGCAGGATCCGTTCAACAACGTGGCCCGCACCACCATCGAGGCGATGGCCGCGGCGTTCGGCGGCACGCAGTCGCTCCATACGAACGCGCTGGACGAGGCCATCGCGCTCCCCAGCGCGTTTGCGGCCCGCATCGCACGCAACACGCAGCTCTACCTGCAGGAGGAGACCGACATCACCGAGGCCGTCGACCCGTGGGCCGGCTCGTACTACGTGGAGCACCTGACCGGGGCGCTGGCCCGCCGGGCGTGGAATCTGATCCAGGAGGTCGAACAGGAAGGCGGCATGACGCAGGCCATCGAGAAGGGACTCCCGAAACGGAAGATCGAAGAGGCGGCGGCCCGCAAGCAGGCGCGCATCGACGCCGGGGACGAGACGATCGTGGGCGTGAATGCCTTTCAGACCGACGCCGACGAGCCGATCGAGCGCCTCGAAGTGGACAACGAGGCGGTCCGCCGCGCCCAACTGGACCGCCTGGACCGCATCAAGGAGAAGCGCGACGACGCGGCCGTGCGGAATGCGCTGAACGCGCTAACGGAAAGTGCCGAGACGGGCGACGGCAACCTGCTGGCCCGGGCGGTCACCGCAGCGCGCAAGCGAGCCACCCTCGGCGAGATCTCGGCGGCCCTCGAAGACGTGTTCGGGCGCCACACGGCGCGGACGGAAACCATCTCGGGCGTCTACGCCTCGGCGTCCGACCGGAACGAGTACTTCCACGCGGCCCGCGACCGGGCCGATCGCTTCGCGGCGGTCGCCGGCCGACGCCCCCGCATCATGGTGGCCAAGATGGGTCAGGACGGGCACGATCGCGGCGCGAAGGTGATCGCCACCTCCTTCGCCGACGTGGGCTTCGACGTGGACGTGGGGCCGCTCTTCCAGACGCCCGACGAGGTGGCGCGCCAGGCCGTCGAGAACGACGTGCACATCCTTGGCGTCTCCAGCCTCGCCGGGGGGCACAAGACGCTCGTGCCGAAGGTGATCGAGGCCCTGAAGCAGTACGGGCGCGACGACATTCTGGTGGTGGTGGGCGGGGTCATCCCGCACGACGACTACGAGGCGCTCTACGACGAGGGCGTGGCCGCCATCTTCGGCCCCGGCACCAACATCGCCGAGGCCGCCACGCAGATCCTCGACGTGCTGCTCGACCGGTACGACGCGGAAGAAGAGCTTGTCAGCGCCTGATAATCACACCGACGATCGACGGAGCTATGCCCGCGACCCGCCTGTTCCCCATCGAACTGGACCTGAGTCGCGCCTGCTCGATCTCGCAAGCGGACGTAATCTCCCTGTGCCAGACCCGCGAATCGTACGTGGAGCGGTTCGAAGCCTTTCTGGACCATGGATGTCGCCTCGCGTGGCTCTTCGACCCGAAGGCGGAAGCGGCAACAGTCTTCCGACCCGGCTCCGAACCAGAAACCGTCGAGCCGCCCGCGACCTTGTCCGCCGATCCGGCACTGCCCGGATTCTCCTGCGACGTAGAGGAAATACTGGACCCGGCATACTAAGTAGACCAGAAAAGGTACGTTAGCTCAAACTGCATCCGAAAAACCGTCTTCACAACTCGTCATCCTGAACTCGATTCAGGATCTTTCCGAGAAGGGCACTGCTGAAAAGGGAGAGATCCCGCATCGGGGTGCGGGATGACTGCCTGAGGTTTTTCGGATGCATCACTAATGTTTTTCCTTTGACCTACTTAGCACTGGCTCACTCCCTGCCTCCGACCCACGAACGCTGACCCCGCCTATCTGTGGCCCCGCTGAATCCCGACCTCAACGACCAGACCGCGGCCCCTCGCCCGGACCACCGCTCGGCCGACGACTACGTGACCGGCATTCTCGAGGGGAACCGCGTGACGCTGAGCCAGGCCATCACGCTCCTGGAGAGCACCCGGTCGGACGACCGCGAGACCGCCCGCTCGGTCGTCGAGCAGTGCCTCCCCCACAGCGGCGACTCGATTCGGGTGGCGGTCACCGGCGTGCCCGGCGTGGGCAAGAGCACCTTCATCGAAACCCTCGGGCAGCGGCTCGTGGCGGAGGGCCGCCGCCTCGCGGTGCTCACGGTCGACCCCAGCAGCGAGCGGTCGAAGGGCAGCATTCTCGGGGACAAAACCCGGATGGGCGCGCTGGCCTCTACGGAGGACGCGTTCATTCGCCCCTCCCCCACCGCCGGCACCCTCGGCGGGGTGGCCCCCAAGACGCGAGAGGCCATCCTGCTCTGCGAGGCCGCCGGGTACGACACCGTGTTCGTCGAAACCGTCGGGGTGGGGCAGTCGGAAATCACAGTCTACTCGATGGTCGACGTCTTTCTCCTGCTCACCCTGGCCGGGGCCGGCGACGAGCTGCAGGGCATCAAGCGGGGCATCATCGAGGTGGCCGACGCCATCGCCATCAACAAGGCCGATGGCGAGAACCGGGAGGCGGCCGAGACGGCCCGGGCCGAGTACGAGAAGGCCCTCCGACTGCTGGCGGACACGGAGTCCGGCTGGGACCCGCCCGTCCTCACCTGCTCCGCGCAGACCGGCGACGGCGTGGAGGCGGTCTGGAGCGCGGTGGAGCGCTACCGCGCCTACACCCAGGAAACCGGCTTCTTCGAGGAGCAGCGCCGCCGGCAGGCCCGACACTGGATGCACCAGACCATTGAGCGGCGCCTGCAGGACGACTTTTTCTCGGACGCCGACGTGGAGGCGGCGCGGGAGGAGATCGAAGCGGCGGTCCTGAACGGAGACCTCAGCTCCGTCGCCGCCGCCGAGCGGCTACTGGACGTCTATCGGGAGGACGCGGACTGAAGACGATACAGAGCGCGCGCAGTCCTGGGGGAACGGTTCGATCATTTGATCTTAACATTTCAGGCTAGCGTTCACCGTCCTCATCCACAACGCGGGCACCTCTCGTCTCGCAGAAATCATGCGCCGCGTCCGTCCGCTGCACTTTGCTCTTCTGCTTCTCGGCGTCGGGCTTGCTGCCGGATGTGCGTCCTCGCGGTCGACGGAGAACGACGCGGCGGATCGGGCGGCGGCCATTGGCACCTGGAAGTACGAGGTCGAC
>JBDGQM010000182.1:0-3716 GCA_042219065.1 Salinibacter sp.
CCCCGTCCAGTCGGATGGGTCCCAAATCAAGTTTGGGACGACAATGTAGCTCCTTCCTGGGGTTTGAAGAGGGGCACACATACTTTCTACACATAGCACAACGCGTTCTCAGAGGCACGGTCGCCCCCGCTGCATGCCCGAGTCCCCCGCGCTCCATTCCGTCGAGGTGCCCCGGACGGCCCGGATCGCTACGCTCGGCGCGCCCGACACGGCCGAGGTCTGGTGGGTGGTGCTGCACGGCTACGGCCAGCTGGCGACCGACTTCATTGAGGCGTTCGCGCCGATCGTGACGCCCCATCGCTGCGTCGTCGCCCCGGAGGGCCTCTCGCGATTCTACGTGGATGGACTGGACGAGCACGAGCAGGTTGGGGCCTCGTGGATGACGACGGAGGCCCGCGCGGACGAGATTGCCGACTATCTCCGCCTCCTCGACACGACGGTCCGCGCGCTCTCGGACGAGGCCCCCGCGTCGATTCAGCTCCTCGGCTTTTCGCAGGGCGCGGCCACGGCCAGCCGATGGGCACTGCGGGGAGACACGACCGTGGATCGTCTCATTCTGTGGGGCGGCGCCCCGGCCCACGATCTCGATCTGGCGGCGCACGCCGCTGCGCTTCGCGCCCTGAACCTTACGCTCGTGGCGGGGACGGACGATCAGTATCTGACGCCGAAGCGTCGGGCGGCGGTGCGTCGTCGACTCCGGGCCCACGACGTGCCCTGGACCCTCCACACGTTCGAGGGCGGACATCGGATCGATTCTTCGGCCCTGCAGGCGATCACCGACGATCCGTGACGGCCCGGCCTCCGGGACGGCGTTTCCGCATCGAGACGGTCGAGCCCAACGTGCGACTGCCCTCTCGCCCGGAGAACACACATCGACATTGCCCCTCAGATCAGTTAGGTTGGCATCACGCGCGCTGCTTCACTGACGTCTTCTCCTCACATGTCCCGCACGTCCTCTCTTCTCACCGTTCTCCTGTTCTTCCTTCTGGGGCCGCTGACCGTGCAGGCCCAGCCGGCGGAGCGCACCTCCACGCTCTCGGTCAAGCAGATCATGCAGGAGCCCGCCGAGTGGATCGGCGACTGGCCGACCAATGCCCGCTGGCACGAGAACGGCCAGACGCTCTACTTCGACTGGAACCCCAAGGGCAAATTTCCGAGCGACTCGCTCTACAAGGTGCCGCGGAGCGGCGGCGCGCCGCAGAAGGTGCCTCCCGCGGAGCGGCGCTCCCATCCGCCCACGTTCGACGGCTGGCAGCACGGCACGCACGTCTACACCGACGATTTCTCACGGAAGGTGTACGCGGCCGACGGGGACCTCTATCTCTACGACCGCGAGACGGATACGCAGACGCGACTCACCGATACGCAGGCCCGCGAGTCCAATCCGCGCTTCTCGCCGGACGGCACCCGCGTGCTCTTCAGGCGAGACAACAACCTGTTCTCCGTCCACCTGTCGACGGGCCGGGTGCGCCAGCGTACGGACATCCAGTCCGGCCGCGAGCCGCAAGAGGAGGACCCGACGCCCCGCGAAGAATTTCTCAACGAGCAACAGCTGGAGCTCTTTGAGACACTCCGCGAGCGGAAGAACGAGGAGGAGCAGGCCGAGGAGGCGCGGGAGCGCGATCGGGCCGCCGACGACCCGCCGCCTACCTTTTACACCGGCGACGCGCAGGTTTCGTCCCTCCGGCTCGACCCGACGGCGCGGTTCGTGACGATTGCCCTTCAGTCCCAGCCCGACGCCGCCGAGCCGACCCAGGTCATCGACTACGTCACGCGCTCGGGCCACGCCGACGTGCAGCAGGCCCGGCCCAAAGTGGGCATTCCGGCCGACGACTTTTCCCTGCACGTGCAGGACCTGAAGCGCGACACCACGATGGAGGTAAACCTGCACCAGCTGCCCGGCGCCTACGACGTGCCGGCGTACCGGCAGGAGCAGGGCGTGGAGCTCGATTCCAGCGAGGCGAAGCGGGCCCTCTACAGCTACGGCCCCTACTGGAGCAGCGACGGCGAGCACGCCGTCCTCGTGGTGCGCAGCGACAACAACAAAGACCGCTGGATTGCGCGTCTCGACCCTGCGACCGGCGACCTGACGACACTCGACCGGCAGCACGATGAGGCCTGGATCGGCGGGCCCGGCATCAGCGCGTACGGCGGGCCGGGGAATGTCGGCTGGATGCCCGACAATGAGCGCTTCTACTTCCAAAGCGAGGCGACCGGCTACAGCCACCTCTACACCGTCGATGTCGGGACGGGCGAGACCACCCAGCTGACGAGCGGCGACTTCGAGGTGCTCGATGCCCGCCTCTCCCAGGACGGCTCCACATGGTTCCTCACCACCAACCGGCACTCTCCGCACCAGCAGCATGCGGAGCGGATGCCCGCCGACGGGGGCGATCTGACGCGCCTCACCCAGGCCGCGGGCACGCACGACGCGGCCGTGAGTCCCGACGGGGAGCGCCTCGCCACGCGCTACTCCACCACGAATCAGCCCGCCGACCTGTACCTCAAGGATGCCATGGCAGACGCCGAGCCGACCCGCATCACCGAATCGCCGACCGACGAGTGGGCCGCGTACGACTGGCGTATGCCCAAGCTCACACGCTTCGAAGCGTCGGACGGCGTGGAGGTGCCCGCTCACGTCTTCCGTCCGGAGAATCCGAACGGGGCCGCCGTCTTCTTCGTCCACGGCGCCGGCTACCTGCAAAATGTGATCAAAGACTTTCCGCCGTACTTCCGCGAGTACATGTTCCACAACATGCTCGTCGACCTCGGCTACACCGTGATCGACGTGGACTACCGCGGCTCGGCCGGCTACGGGCGCGACTGGCGCACCGCCGTCTACCGGCACATGGGCGGCCGCGACCTGCAGGACTACGTGGACGCCGCTGAATGGGTGGGCGAGACCTACGACATCCCCGCCGACCGCCGGTTCATCTACGGCGGCTCGTACGGCGGCTTCATGACGCTGATGGCCCTCTTCACCGCCCCGGAGCACTTCGGCGGCGGCGCGGCCCTGCGCTCGGTGACCGACTGGGCCCACTACAACGAGGTGTACACCTCCAACATCCTGAACCACCCGCAGACCGACTCGATCGCCTACGCGCGCTCCTCGCCCATCTACCACGCGGACGGCCTGGAGGACCCGCTCCTGATGCCGCACGGCCTCGTGGACACCAACGTGCAGCCGCAGGACATCTTCCGCCTCACCCAGCGCCTCATCGAGCTCGGCAAGAAGGATTGGGAGCTGGCGATCTACCCGGTGGAAGGGCACGGCTTCGAGGAGCCGTCGAGCTGGACGGACGAGTACCGCCGCATCTTCGAGCTCATTCAGACGAGCGTGGGGCCGGAGGGCGAGTAAACAAGCCGAAGAGAAACGTTGGGAATCTTAGGGGACCAGTCCTGGGTTTGATTTCAAAAACAGTCCACTGTCATGAGTACAGAGCACAGAAACGTGACCGTTGATGCAAAGCGGAGTATTACGGTGGAGGATCTGCCGTTCCAGGAAGGCGACACTGTCGAAGTGTTCGTTGTCCGCCGGCACTCGTCTGAATCGGAGAAGTTGGGCACCGCTGCTCGCCTTCGCTCATCTCCTATCGCCGGTCTTTGGGCAGATCGTTCGGACCTCCCCGATAGTCGGGACGTTGCCCGTTCCCTTCGAGAGCAAGCTCAGCACCGCCACGAGTGATCATGCTCCTTCTCGATACGGACGTGATGGT